>JAKUSA010000017.1 GCA_022449565.1 Acidimicrobiales bacterium
AGCAGTCGGGCTCTGGCTTCCGGAGAGCCACCCCACCGGTCGGTGCGCCGGTTCCAAGCAGGGGAAAGGAACGTGGAGATCAGGTACCCGTGGGCCGCGTGGACCTCCATGCCGTCCATCCCGGCCTCAGCGATCCGCCGGGCGGCCTCGGCGAACGCCTCGACCACCGCAGTGAGTTCGTCATCGCCGGCCTCCCGATACTCGGGCATTCGGCCACCGGTCAGCGTGGCCATCCGCATCAACTCCTCGCCGGTGGTATCGATCATCATCCCCCCCGGAGCCGAAGGCGGAGGTACCAGGCTGGGGATCAGCACCGGTAGCCCGGCCGCCACGTCCAGGCCTGAGGTCTTTCCGTGGTGGCAGGCCTGGACGAGCATCCGGGCACCGTGGCCATGGACCCGCCCAGCGAGACGGGCCAGGCCGTCGACCACCCCGTCGTGGGAAAGGGCCGGCTGGTGCCGGGCCGTGGCCCCGTGGGGCCACGAGACCGCCGAGGTCTCCAGGATCAACAAGCCGGCGCCCCCGGCGGCCCGTTCCTCGTAATGGGCCACTGTGGCTTCGGCAATCAGGCCCTGGTCGGTGCAGTTGTTCTGGTCCATGGCCGGCATGACGATCCGGTTCCGGGTCTCGATGGGGCCGATCCGGCCGGGGGCCAAGAGGTGGGGGTAGCGATCGGGCATTAGCGCATCCTGTCCCACGGTCGACCGGAGGGCCAGCGGGAGCCGGCCTCCTGGGAGCCGGGGTCAGGCCAGCCGGGCCAGCGACTTCTGGCGCCAGGCCTCGGTGGCCTCCACCGAGTTGAAGGTGAAGCAGTGGATGCCGGCGACGTCCAACTGGTCGGCCACCGCCGACAACGGCGCGACCAGCTTGTTGGGGTCATAGCGGCGGGGGGAGAGCAGCCGGAGTACCGACAACCGGTTCTTCTTTAGGTAGCGGGCCGAGACGCCGACCCCTAGCCGTAGGGAGATGGACAGCAACCGGGCCGGGTCAATAGCGCCGGGCACGCCCAGGTGGCAAGGCAGGGTGATCCCGGCAGCCCGTCGGGCAGCCAGCCAGTCAGCGATGGTGCCCGGGTCGAAGCACATCTGCGTGGCCAAGTAGCCCTCGAGCCCTGCGCCGGTGATCATGGCCTGCTTCTCGGCCAAGGCTTCGACTAGTACCCCGTCGGGAATACTCGGATGTCCGTCCGGGTAGGCGCCGATCCCCACGGCGTCCACCGGGGGGCGCCGATCAAGAAACGACCGGAGGAACCCGGCAGCGTCGGCGAACGGGCCCCGCTGTTCGGCGTCGCCTCCGATCACGAACACCCTCCGGATGCCTTGGGCGGTCAACCGGGCCACGATCCGGTCGACGTGATCCTCCCCATCGACCATACGGGCCGCCACGTGGGGGACGGTGGTGTGGCCGGCTGCGGTGAAGGTAGCGCACAGGTCCAGGGTGTCGTCGATGGTCCCGGCAGGCGAACAGGTCACCGACACCGTTGCGCCGGCAGGCAGACGGGCGGCCTGGTTGGCGATGTTCTTGAGTGGGATCAACTCGAAGCCCATGCCCTCCAGCAAGCGGCGATGGACTGCCCGGTCGGCTCGGGTCGTCTGAGGGCGCCGGGGGGTGCCCGATCCTCCCATGTCAGCTCAGTCCGACGATCTCGCCGTTCTCGTCAATGTCGATCCCGGCGGCCGCCGGGGTGCGACCTAGGCCCGGCATGGTTCGCATGTCACCACAGATCGGATAGATGAAACCAGCGCCTACCGAGGCTCGGGCCTCACGTACCGGAAGTGTCCACCCCGTGGGTGCCCCCTTAAGCGAGGCATCCGAGGAGAGGGACAGGTGGGTCTTGGCTATGCACACGGGAAGGTTTCCGAACCCGTTGGCCTCGTAGCTGTCGATCTGTTTGTTGGCCTGGGCGGAGAACTCGGCGTCGTCCGCCCCGTAGATCCGGGTGGCCACAGTGCGGATCTTGTCCCGGAGGCCCATCTCGTCGGGATAGAGGACGGCAAACTCGGATGGCTCCTCAGCCGCCTCGGCGACCGCCTCGGCCAGTTCGGCCGCACCGGCGCCGCCCTCGGCAAAATGGTTGGTCACCGCGCAGCGCGCTCCGTGTGCCGCGGCGATCTCAGCGACGGCGGCCAGATCGGCATCATGGTCCTCGGGGAACCGGTTGACCGCCACGACCGGGCTGACCCCGTGGGCCCGGACATTGTCGATCTGCTTGACAAGGTTGGCTCCGCCCTCATGGACCTCGTCGGGGTTCTCAGCCAACAGAGCCTCGGGAAGTGGTCGACCGGCCACGATCCGATGGCGCCCGGAGTGGGCCTTGAGGGCACGTACGGTGGCCACAAGCACCGCGGCGTCCGGGGCAATGCCCGAATAGCGGCACTTGATGTTGAAGAACCGCTCGGCTCCCATGTCGGCCCCGAAGCCGGCCTCGGTGAGCAGGAAGTCACCGGTACGAATGGCCACCTGGTCGGCCACGATCGACGAGTTGCCGGTAGCGATGTTGCCGAACGGCCCGCAGTGCACCAGCGCCGGGGTGCCCTCCAGAGTCTGCATCAGGTTGGGTTTGATGGCCTCCTTTAACAGCACGGTCATCGCCCCAGCCACCTGCAGGTCCTCAGCGGTCACCGGCGTGCCGTCACCGTCGTAGCCGACGACGATCCGGCCCATACGGGCCCGCAGGTCGGTCAGTGAGGTACAGAGGGCAAGGGCGGCCATCACCTCGGAGGCCGCGGTGATGTCGAAGCCGGTCTCCCGGGGAACCCCGTCCAGGCGGCCGCCGAGCCCAACCACGATGTTGCGGAGCGCCCGGTCGTTGATGTCGACCACGCGACGCCAGGTGATGTTGTGCAGGTCCAGTCCCCGCTCGTTGCCGTGAAACAGGTGGGCGTCGACCATCGCCGAACACATGTTGTGGGCCGCGGTGACCGCGTGCATGTCGCCGGTCAGATGCAGGTTGAACAACTCCATGGGCACAACCTGCGAGTAACCGCCGCCCGCCGCACCGCCCTTGATGCCGAAGGTGGGGCCGAGGGAGGGCTGCCGGATGGCGATGGTGGCCCGCTTACCGATGTGGGAAAAACCCTGGCCTAGGCCGACGGTAGTGGTGGTCTTGCCCTCACCGAGGGGTGTCGGGGTGATGGCGGTGACCACCACGTAGCGGGCCCGGGGCCGGTCGGCCATGGCCTCGATGGCGTCGAGACGGACCTTGGCCACTCCCTCGCCGTAGAGCTCTAGACAGTCAGCGGGGATGCCGGACTCAGCAGCAATCTCGCCCAGCGGCCGCAACTGCGCCCCGCGGGCAATCTCCAGATCGGATGGAAAACCCATAGACCCTGCCCCTCGACCCTGGCCCGACCAGCGGGACCCACACGGTGGTTGGAGGCTACCCACTGCAGTGAACCCATTCCACTTAGCGGGACGGCGATCCCGTGATCCGGGAAGGGCGTATCAGGCGAAGGCGTCGGGCAGTTCGGCGCCGCGCCGCTTCACAAACTCACCGAGGGCCTCATCAGCCGCTTCATCGAGGGCCGGTGCCTGGTAGTCGGCCAGCATCTTCTTCCAGATCCCGTTGGCCCGCTGGGCGGCATCCAGGCTCCCCTCCTCGGACCATTGTTCGAAAGAGTCATTGTTGGCCACTTCCGAACGGGCGAAGGCCGATTCGAAGTTCTCCAGCGTGTGGGCGCTGCCTAGGAAGTGCTGACCGGGTCCGGTCTCCCGGATGGCCGCCATGGCCTGGCCGTTGTCAGACAGATCGACGCCCTTCATGAACCGGGCCATCAGGCCGCACTGGTCGGCGTCGATGACAAACTTCTCATAGCCCATGGCTAGGCCGCCCTCCAACCAGCCGGCGGCGTGAAGCACGAAGTTGACCCCGGCCATCACCGTGGGCACCAGGGTGGCCATGCTCTCGGCCGCTGCCTGCGCGTCGGGGATCTTGGAGGCACACAGGGAGCCGCCGGAGCGGAAGGGCAAGCCCAGGCGCCTGGCCAAGGCGGCCACCGTGTAAAGCACCAAAGCGGGCTCGGGGGTGCCGAATGTGGGCGCCCCGGTCTGCATCGACATCGAACTGGCGAACGACCCGAAGATCATCGGGGCGCCGGGCCGCACCACCTGTACGAAGGTCATCCCGGCCAAGGCCTCGGCCAGGGTCTGGGCAGCCACCCCGGCCACCGTCACCGGGGCCATGGCACCGGCCAGGATGAACGGGCTGAGCATGGTGGCCTGGTTGTGCTGGGCATACACGTCAGCCGCTCCCAGCATGGTGGCGTCCCAGGCCATGGGTGAGGAGGCGTTGATGAGGCTGGTAACCACCGTGTTGGCCTCCACGAACTCGTCGCCGAACACCAGCTTCGCCATGTCGACGGTGTCTTGAGCCCGCTCGGCAGCCGTCACGGAACCCATGAATGGCTTGTCGCTGTATCGGAGGTGGGCGTAGACCATGTCCAGGTGCCGCTTGGAGACAGGTATGTCCACCGGTTCACAGACTGTCCCCCCCGACAGGTGGAGGTGCGGACTCTGGTAGGCAAGTTTCACGAAGTTGTTGAAGTCTTCGATGGTGGCGTAGCGGCGACCATCGTCGAGGTCGTGGACAAACGGTGGCCCATAGGCGGGCGCGAACACGGTGGCGTCGCCACCAACCTGGACGCTGCGGGCCGGGTTGCGAGCATGGTGGGTGTAGGTGGCGGGCGCGCTGGCTTCGATAATCTCGCGGCACATTCCCCTGGGGAACCGGACCCGCTCGCCGTCCACCTGGGCACCGGCTGACCCGAGCAGTTCGAGCGCCCGCGGATATTCCCGGAAGTCGATGCCGACCTCTTCGAGGATGGTCTCCGCGTTGTCCTCGATAGCGGCAAGTCCCTCCTCGGAGACCACCTCCACCGGAGCCATCGAGCGGGTCAGAAAGGGTACGGCCTCCTGGGTGGCTTCGGAGCGGGCTGCTCGACGGGCGGCGCGACCACCTGATCGGCGACGACTGGGCTGGTCGCTCATCGCTCCATCTCCTCCCTCGGGGTCCTACGGCGGCGGCCCGACCGGCCACGCACCCCCTCGGTTGCAGCAGACCCCGATGGCACGGTAATGCGACCGCCCAGGTGGGGGTATTTCGCAGTCCGGTGGGGAATGGCCATGGCATCCACGAAATGCTGCTGGAACGCGGGTTCGGTGGCCGTCTCGATCTTCTCGACCGCCCCGACCACCTCCTGGATCTCCCGTCGGGCCGAGCCCGACAACAGAGCGATCACCGCGCCGGCGCCCGCCGCGTTACCCACCGAGACCACCCGGTCGGGGTCGCAATCGGGGATGAGGCCTAGAACGGTGGCCCGGAGGGTGTCGATGTGGCTACCGAAAGCGCCAGCCAACCCGATGGAGTCCAGGTGGTCGACACCTAGGTGGTCCATGAGGAGTCTGACCCCGGCGTAGAGGGCTGCCTTGGCCAACTGTATGGCCCGGACATCATTCTGGGTAATCAGAATCCGGGGTCCGTCGCCGTCGGGCTCGTGAAGGACATAGCACTGAGTCCGCCCGTCGGGTTGGAGTCGGGACGACGGGCGGGTCCCGGCGCCTCCGATCACTCCATCGGCGCTCAGTAGATCAGCCAGGCGCAACTCGGCGACCACCTCGATGATCCCCGAGCCGCAGATACCGGTGACCCCGGTGGTCAAGGTCGCCTCGGCGAAACCCTCCTCATCGGACCAGGGCTCGGCACCGATGACCCGAAAGCGGGGCTCACCGGTCTCTGGGTCGATCCGTACCCGTTCGATAGCCCCAGCGGTGGCCCGCTGGCCGCTTGAGACCTGCGCCCCCTCGAAGGCCGGGCCGGTGGGGCTGGAGGCGGCCAGGATGCGCCCGTGGCCGGCCAGGACGATCTCAGCGTTGGTGCCCACGTCGACCACCAGATCTACCCCGGGGGACCGGTGGGGGCCGGTGGCAAGCACGACGGCCGCAGTATCAGCCCCCACGTGCCCGGCGATACAGGGTAGGACGTGGGCCCGGGCCGCTGGGTGAACGCGCAGTGCCAGATCGGCAGCCGGGAGGTCGACGGCGTCTTCGATCTCCAGAGTGAACGGTGCCACCCCCAGCGGGGTTGGATTAAGCCCAAGGAACAGGTGGTGCATGATCGGGTTGCCGACCAGGGTGAGTTCTAGGACCTCGTCGCGGGCGGCATCCGCCTCGTGACAAAGTTCGCCGATGAGGCCATCGATCGCGGCCCGAACCGAGGAGGTGAGCTCCACCTCCCCTCCCGGATTCATCATCACGTACGACACCCGGCTCATGAGGTCCTCCCCGAAGCGGATCTGAGGATTCATGGCGCCCGCGCTGGACAGAATCTCGCCGGTAGCTAGGTCGCACAGGTGCCCAGCGATGGTTGTGGAGCCCACGTCTATGGCCACCCCGAGGGCCCGGTCAACTAATCCCGGCCATGCGGCCACGATCCGCCGGTTGTCCCTCACGGCCACCGTCAGAACGTCGTGAACGCTCAGGAGGCCGACTAGGTCGATCTGGTCGGCGGCATCGAGGCCGACCAGGTCCCACTGATCAGCTAAGGCAGCGAGCACCCGGCTAGTGGCATCACCCCTGCTGTCCGACACCTCCACGAGGCGAAGAACGAGCACCGGGTCGAGTTGTACCTCACCCAGGTCGACCGCCTTGCGCACAACCTGTCGGTGGACCTGGCTGTCGGGCGGTACGTCGATCACCAGGTCGCCAAGCACCTTCGCCGCGCACCCGAGACGCCGTTGGTCGGTAAGCGGTCGGCGACCCGTATAGCCGTCCTCGACGGCACCGGGGGCACTGAGGTTGCCGGACGCCACGGTGATCCCGTGCTTGGCGAACTCGCCAAAGGTGGGTTCGACCTGGCAACGGCCGCAGATGCCCCGACCGCCGCATACCGAGTCGAGGTCTACCCCAAGCCGGCGGGCCGCGTCGAGCACCGTGGTCCCCTCGGCAACATGGCCCCGGTGACCGGAAGGCGTGAAAACCACTAGGTGCCCGTCTTCCGCGTCGGTCATCGCGTCCGCTCCCCCATGGACGCGCCGATCAGGTCCGGGAGCGCCGTCCGCCGCGACGCGGGCGGACAGGGGCATCGGGGTCCCGGTGGGCCCTGATCCACGTGGCGCAGTCCGGGTCCTGGCCCATCAGGACATCGGCGGCCAACACCCGGGTCCGGACCTCTTCGTGGAGAGGGTTGACGATGGCCGACGTCATGCCGTGGGCCATGGACATGACGATGAACGATCCGGTGATGGAGTGTCGATTGGGCAGACCGAAACTGATGTTGGAGGCCCCGCAGGTGGTGTTGACACCTAGCTCCTCCCGGAGCCGCCGGAGGAGCGCGAAAACCTGCCGTCCAGCGGTACCCATGGCACCGACGGGCATAACCAGCGGGTCTACGACCACATCGGCGGTCGGAATTCCGTGGTCGGCGGCCCGCTCCACGATGCGTTTTGCCACCCTGAAGCGAACGTCCGGGTCCTCGGAGATACCAGTGTCGTCGTTGGAGATAGCTACCACTGCGGCACCATAGGAGGCCACCAGAGGTAGCACTCTCTCCATTACTTCCTCCTCGCCAGTCACCGAGTTGACCAGTGGCTTGCCTTGGTAGGCGGCTAGGCCGGCCTCGAGGGCTTCGATCACCGACGAGTCGATGGACAGCGGCACGTCGGTTACCGCCTGGACGGTACGGATGGCCTGAGCCAGCAAGCGGGGTTCGTCGGTGAGGGGCACTCCAGCGTTCACGTCGAGCATGAGCGCCCCGGCCTCGACTTGTGCGACGGCATCGCCTTCCACTCGGCTGAAGTCACCGTTCTTGAGCTCGTCGGCCAGCAGTTGCCGACCGGTTGGGTTGATGCGCTCGCCGATCATCACGAATGGCCGGTCAAAACCGATGATCACCTCGCGGGTGGCGGAACTCACGATGGTCTGGGTCATCCGGGGATGACTCCTCTCGGAACAGGGCCTGCCCGGGTGGACAGTCGGTTCAGTCCTCCACGCCGCCGGCCCGGACCAGACGCTCGAGCCGGTCCCCGGGGTAGGCGTCTTCGAGTCGGGCCACCTCGGCGGCCACTATGGCGGCCATGTCGCCATTGCAGCCGGCCGCCACGCGGCGCCATTCGGCCAAATAGCTGTCGGTATCGGTCAGACCGGCCACGACGGCCGACCGGTCGATGGCGTCCTGGAACCGAGCATCAAGGAGGGCCTTTTCCCGAGACCGTCCCCGCTGCGCGGTGACCTGGGCCGGGATGTCCCGCCAATAGATGGTCACCAGGCGGGCGTCCTCGGCGGCGGTCATCAGAGGGCTCCGATCGAGACAACCAGCGGCTCACGCCCGATCCCGTCACCGAGAGCAACGATGCTGGTCTCAAGATCGCCGTAGCCGGTCCGGTGCATCTCAAAGGTCAGACCGAGACGTTCGGCGGCGACACGAGCCCGGGCTTCCAGGTCAGCGTCGTCGACCTGGGACAGGTAGACGAGACGGGTGTAGTTCCCGAAGTAGTCGGCGAGTAGTTCAGGGTGGGTATCCAGCCAAAGAGCTTCGATAACCAGCCGGTCGAAGTGCCGCGCCAGAAAGTCGGTCAGATAGAAGGTGCCGAGCTCAGCTTCCTGGAGCTGTGCAAAGTCCGCCCCGCCGGAGAAGAACTCGTAGCAGTGGGCGCCGGGCAGGCGTTCCACGCCTAACTCCTCGCAGACCGCGTCAAGTCGGCCGCCGGTCCCGCAGTCGGCGTAGCCCACGAAGATCCGGTCATAGCGCCCGACGGCGGCACGTACCCGGTCAGCTACGGCTGGGGGAATCCGGTCGGGTTCGTTGTGGTAGGAGGCCGGAAGGCACTCCACATCAATACGGTCCAGGCCGTTGGCCTCCACCACATGAAGAAGTTCCCGGGCTAGCGCCCCGCAAGCTACGACGAGCGTCCGACCGTTGCCGGACGCTTCGATGCCCTGGGTGGCACCCATGGGCTAGGCGGCAGCTGACCGCCGCTCGGCTACCAGGCGACCAGCCGTGTCGGAGGCCACCGCGGCGTCGCGGCAGTAGGCGTCAGCCCCGATGGCCTCGCCGAATTCCTCGTTGAGGGGCGCTCCGCCGACCATCACTATGTAGTCGTCGCGGAGGCTCTTTTCCACCAGGGTGTCGATGACCACCTTCATATAGGGCATCGTGGTCGTAAGCAGGGCCGACATGCCCAGGATGTCGGGCTTATGTTCGTCGAGGGCACCCAGGAACTCCTCGACATCGGTGTTGATGCCTAGGTTGATGACCTCGAAGCCGGCACCTTCGAGCATCATCGCGACAAGGTTCTTCCCGATGTCGTGGATGTCGCCTTTGACAGTGCCGATGACCACCTTGCCGATCGGCTCGGCGCCCGTCTCGGCCAGGAGAGGGCGAAGGATCGCCATACCGACCTTCATGGCATTGGCAGCCAGCAGCACCTCTGGTACGAACAGGATGCCGTCGCGGAAGTCCTCGCCGACGACCTTCATGCCGGCTACCAGAGCGTCATCGAGCACCTTCTTGGGGACCCAGCCCCGTGATAACAGGATGTCGGTGCCCTGGCCGATCTCTTCGCCAAGGCCGTCGTAGAGGTCGTCGTGCATCTGAGCGGTGAGGTCCTCGTCAGACAGGCTCGCAAGGTCGATGTCCTCACTGCCGTTAGTGGATTCCTCGTCAACCATGGCCCGTCAACCCCTTCTGGTCGGCCCTGCCCGTGCCCAACCTCGCATACTGTGCCTTCCCACGATGAGGGAAAGTTTCACTATCCGGGAAAGCCCGCTAACGTCGAAAGCTACCAACCGCGGCACCCCCATGCCACGCTTTGGGCATGCTTTCCCGCATCGTGGAATAAAAGTTCCGATAGACCGCCGAGTTGACCCGAGGTGACAGCCCTACCATGGCCAGCGTCCAGAGCATCCAACGGGCCTTCAGGCTTCTCCAGGCCCTGGCCGACGAGCCGGCGGGCATCACCGGCCTGTCCCGCCGGGTGGACCTGCCCACCAGCACCGTGGCCCGGATCCTCGCCACCCTCGAAGAGGCGGGTGCGGCCGAGCGAATCGATGACGGCTCCACGTACCGGATCGGACCGGCGGTCCGCACCATGGGTGCCCAGGCCGACCCCGGGCAAGACCTCTATGCGCTCGCCCGACCGCACATGGTGGACCTAGTCGATCAACTCTTCGAAAACGTCGGCTTGTCCATCCCCTCGGGGTACGAGATGCACTATGTGGGCCAAGTCAACTGCGCTAACCCGGTACAGGTCCGGGATTGGACCGGTACCAGTCTGCCCATGCACATTGTCCCCTCTGGACTGGTGGTCCTCTCCTACTGGCCCGACGGGGCCGTCAATCGGTTCCTGGGCCGGCGCCTCGACCGCTACACGGTCAACACCGAGACCCGGCCGAAACAGATCCGCGAGCGTCTGGCCGCGATTCGCCGCGATGGACACGTGTGGTGCCACGAGGAGTACTCCGAAGGCATCAATTCGGTAGCAGCCCCCATCTTCGACGACGGGGTGGGCGTCGTCGGAGCGCTGCATTGCCACGGGCCCAGCTACCGGTTTCCCGACGAGTCGATGCGTGACATCGCCGCTGGCCTGGTTACGGCCGGCGCGGCCGCGGTCTCGTCCGACTTGGGACGCCGGAGTTGAGCCGATCGAAGTACGAGGCAGGAGGCCATCCCCGGGGCGATCGGTTAGCCTGCCTCGGTCCGAACCTCGGAATCGGGTCGCCGCAGGCCGATGGCAGGGGTTTGACGGAAGCGTCGGGCGAAGGCCGTCAAGGAGCACATCGTGAGTGAGTTCCCCGAGCGCGCCAGGGTCGTCGTGATCGGCGCTGGCATCGTTGGCAACTGCCTGGTCGGGCATCTCTCCGACCTGGGCTGGGCCGACATCGTGCAGGTGGACAAGGGCCCGCTGCCTAACCCCGGCGGTTCGACCGGTCACGCCTCCAACTTCATCTTCCCGGTTGACCACAACAAGGAGATGGCGCTCCTCACCCTCGAATCGCAGCGCCAGTACGAGGAGATGGGAACCCAGACCATCTCGGGAGGCATCGAGGTGGCCCGCGACGAGGTGCGCCTCGAGGAGTTCCGCCGCCGCATGACGTCCGCCAAGGCCTGGGACATCGACGCACGGCTGCTTACCCCAGCCGAGATCGCCGAGCTGGTCCCGTTTATCAACACCGACGTCATCATCGGCGGCTTCTACAGCCCCAGCGTGTCCGTAGTGGACTCGCTTGAGACCGGCACCCTGATGCGCCGGAAGGCCCAGGACGCAGGCCACCTCCAGGTCTTCGCCAACACGGAGGTGCTCGACCTCGAAACTGTCGAAGACGCCATCGGTATTCCCCGAATCGACGCCGTGGTCACCAACCGGGGCCGGATCGTAACGGATCACGTGGTTATCGCATGTGGTGTGTGGTCCAACCGTCTGGCCAACATGGCCGGTGCCACGATCCCTCTCACCCCGACCGTCCACCAGATGGCCGACGTCGGACCCATCGACGTCCTGGCGGCCACCAACAACGAAATCGGCTACCCGATCGTGCGCGACATGGACACCCTCTGCTACGAGCGCCAGACCGCCGGATCGATGGAGGTCGGGTCCTACGCCCACCGACCGATCTTCCACCACCCCGACACCATCCCTTCTAACGAGGAGTCCGCCCTCTCGCCCACCGAGTTGCCCCTCAGCCAGGACGACTTCGACCCGGCGATGGAACAGGCCATCGAGTTGATGGAGGTGCTCGGGGACGCCGAGATCAAGTACGCCATCAACGGACTCCTCTCCCTCACCCCTGACGCCATGCCGGTGATCGGTGAGACAGTCGAGGTCGAGAACCTGTGGTCGGCCGCCGCGGTATGGGTCAAGGAGGGGCCGGGCATCGGTCAACTAGTCGCCGAGTGGATGACATACGGCTACCCGCATCTGGCCGACCCGCACGGCTCCGACATTGCCCGCCTCTACCCCGAGGAACGCGACTACGACCATATTTGCGCCCGCTGCGGGGAGCACTTCAACAAGACCTACGGGATAGTCCACCCCCTCGAGCAGTGGGAGTCCGACCGGGGCCAGGCCAAGAGCCCGTTCTATTCCCGCGAGGAGGCCCTCGGGGCGGTCTTCTACGAGGCCCGCATCTGGGAACGGCCCCAGTGGTACGAACACAACGCCCCGCTGGTGGAAAAGTACGGCATCGCCGAGCGGGACACCGAATGGGACAGCCGCTGGTGGTCGCCGATCATCGACGCCGAACACCTGGCCCTCCGGGAGAACGTAGGCATGGTCGACCTCTCCGCTTTCCAGATCTTCGATCTGACCGGTCCGGGTGCGGTGGCCTTCGCCGACTACCTGGCCGTCAACAAGGTGGACGTGGATGTCGGACGGGCCGTCTACACCCCGTGGCTCACCCCGGGCGGCGGGTTCCACTCCGACCTGACCATGATGCGCCTGGACGACGACCACGTGCGGGTGGTCACCGGCGCTTTCGACGGCGGGCGCGACGCCTTCTGGATTCGCAAACACATGCCCAGGAACGGATCGGTCACCGTCACCGACGCCACTCGCCAGGTGTGCACCATCGGCCTTTGGGGTCCCAACGCCCCGGCGGTGCTCGACCCGCTTACCGACGCTTCCCTCAACCAGCAAGGCTCCCCCTACGGATGGGTGATCGACGCTGAGGTGGCCGGTGTGTCCTGCCAGCTATTCCGGATCTCCTACGTGGGTGATACCGGCTGGGAGATCTATACCTCGTGGGAGGATGGGTCCACCCTCTGGGATGCCCTGTGGGAGGCTGGCCAGGCCCACAGCATCGTGCCCGTCGGCATCGGCGTCTACGGCCTCACCGGTCGGATGGAGAAGAGCTACCGGCTTATGGGGGCCGAACTGGAATCCGAGTACAACCCGGTGGAAGCCGGACTGGCCCGCCCCCGGGTCAAGGCCGCCAACTTCATAGGCAAGGAGGCCTACCTGGAGGCCCGGGAGGCCGAACCGGCAGCCGTCCTGTGCACTCTCACCGTGGAGGACAACACCGACTCCCAGGGCCGACGTCGGTTCATGCAGGGAGGCAACGAACCGATCCTCACTCCAGACGGGGAGCGCATCGTCGACGCCCACGGCCGTGTCTCGCGGGTAACTACTGCCGGGGGGGCGCCTTCGGTGGACGCCTACGTCCTCATGGCCTACCTGCCTCCCGAATATGCGGTGGTCGGCACTGACCTCCTGGTCATGTACATGAACGAGACCTTCCCGGTGAAGGTCGCGGTAGCCGGTCCGGGCGGGATCTTCGACCCCGCCGACTCCCGGATGAAATCCTGACCGGCGCCGTGCAGATCCTTGTCTGCGTTAAGCGGGTACCGGCTCCCGGAGCTCGGATCAACGTCACCGAGGACGGCCAGGGGGTCGACGCCGCCCACCTGGGCTTCACGACCAGCCCGCACGAAGAATGCGCCGTCGAGGAGGCCGTGCGGATCACCGAAGCCCGGGGCGGTGAGGTCACCGTCCTCACTCTCGGCCCACCGGAGGCCGAGGAGCAACTGCGGTACGCGGCCAGCGTCGGAGCCCACCGCTTAGTGCTCATCCCCATCGAGGACGTCGACTGGGATCCGCAGCGCACCGCCGCCGCCCTCACCGAAGCCATCGGCGGCCTGGAAGCGGCCGACGGAGCCTTCGACCTGATCCTGTTCGGTAACGAGTCGGCAGACGCCGGGGGTTTCCAGGTCGGGGTACGGGTGGCCCACGTCCTGGACCGACCCATTGTCAACGGCATCAAGAGCATCGAGGTGGGTGAGAACACCCTCAGCGCCCGACGGGAGATCGACGGCGGCTTCGAGGTCTACGAACTCCCGATGCCCGCTGCCCTGGGAGTTAAGGAGGGCATCAACCTGCCCCGCTACCCGACCATGAAGGGTCGTCTTGCTTCGAAAAAAGCTGAGGTGGGCGAAGTGGCCGTCGACACCCCTGACGGAGGGCAGACCAGGTTGCGCCTCTACCGGCCGGAGGAACAGGTCAGCGAGACGGTGATTCTCGGCACCGGCCCGGATGCCGCAGGGGCCGTGGTCGACCTGTTCGAAGAGCTCGGGGTGCTCCCATGAGCCTGCTCGTCCTCTGTGACCACGACCGGGGCACCCTGGCTGAAGCCTCGCTGGAGGCGCTGACCTTCGGACGGGACCTGGCCGGGCGGTTGGACGTTTCTTGGGGGGCGGTACTGATCGGCAGCGGCGCCGACCAGGCGGTCGGCCACCTAGCCGCCTACGGGGTAGGGACGGTGCACCTGGCCACCCATGAACTGCTCACCGACTACGGCCCCGAGGCGTGGGGCGAAACCCTGGCTCAACTGGTGCTCTCCACCGACACGACCGCGGTTACGGCCTGCGGTACGGACCGGGGTAACGAAGTCCTGGCTCAGGCGGCGGCCCGCCTTGACGAGCCGTTCGTGGCCAACTGCCTTGAGGTCCGGCCCGGCGACGGATCATGGTCAGCCACCCGGGTCCAGTGGGGAGGTTCGCTCCTAGAAGACGTCACCGTTGACGCCGGTGTGCACCTGTTCTCCGTGGCCCACCACGCCCAGGATGCCACGCCAGACAGCGCGGTCGGGGCCGGCACGGTTACCCCATTCAGCCCTGACCTGGACGCCTCACTGGCCCGCAGCGTGGTCGCCGACCGTGTGGTCCGCACACACGGCATCACGCTGACCACCGCGCCGGTCGTGGTTGGAGGGGGTCGGGGCGTCGGCTCGGCTGAGGGCTTCGGTGCACTTGAGGAGCTCGCCGGGGTGCTGGGCGGCGTGGTCGGCTGCTCCCGGGCGGTTACCAACAACGGCTGGCGACCCCACAGCGACCAGGTGGGCCAGACTGGCACCCGGATCGCACCCGATCTTTACATCGCTAACGGAATCTCGGGCGCCATCCAGCACTGGGTGGGCGCCATGGCCTCCAAGAACATCCTGGCTGTCAACACCGACCCCGAGGCCAACATGGTGGTCAAGGCCGGATACGCGGTGATCGGCGACCTCCATCAGGTGGTCCCGGCCATCACCGAGGAGATCAGACGGCGCCGGAGTTGACCTCTCGGTCGAGGCGGCGGAGAAACACCCCGGAGCGGGGCTTGGGTTCGAAGTAGGACGACTTAGGAGGCATCAACTCACCGGCGTCGGCTACCGCCATCAACTCGGTCACCGACAGCGGGTGGGTGACGAACCCCACACGGCCGTCCTCGTCGCACCGTCCAACCAGGGCGTCCAGGCCGGCCGGATCTGGCACGTAGTCGATCATCGGGTCGCGCCCCGGGTCGATGATCCCAAACACCGGGCCCAACACTCCGTCCTGGAGCCGGGCTACATCCAAGAGGTCAACAGCACGGTCACCGGCGGCCTCCGGAAGGACCAGCGAGTACCAGCGGCCGCCCAGGTAGACCCCCACCCGGCCAGGGAGGTCCGGCCGTGCCGCTTCAGCGCTGTCCCGTTCTTCGATAGAGCCCACGGTCCGTAGAGCCTCCAGCAGGTCCCCTGGTGACCGCCGGCGAGCGTCGCCCACCCGACGGTGGAAGGGCAGGACCAGCATCTCCTGGTCGGGAAACAGCACGGCCTGGGTCCAGGCCAACGGTCCCGGTGTGTCCTCGTTTGCCTGAAGGGCGTGGGCGGCCGCGGCCAACCGGTGGTGCCCGTCAGTGACGTAGAGGGTGCGGTCACCGACCAGGTCGGCAAGGTGTTCAGCGTCGGGCCCGGTTACCGCCCAGACGACCTGGTCGACCCCCTCGCTGGCCGAGACCAAGACTGGCTCGGCGGCACAACACCGGGCCACCTCGGCATCGAGATCGGCGTCGGCGCGGTAGGCCAGGGAAATCGGACTGGATGAGGCGCCCACCGTGACCAGGTGCCGGGCCATCAACTCGGTCCGGTCGGGCCGAACCTCCTCGTGACGGAGGATCCGATGGTCCAGGTCGCCCACCACCGGGACGAGGCCCATGATGCCGGTCTGGCTGTGGCGACCGTCCGGCCGGTCGACCTCCAGCCGGTAGAGGAACAGAGCCGGGTCTTCGAAGGAGCGATAGGCCCCGACGTCGTAGAGCCGGTCCATGGCCTCCGCACACTCGCCCAGCAGACCGTCCACGTCGTGGCGGCGCTCCTCGGGGACGTCCTCCATGGAGCGGGTCACGTTCAGGAAGCTGTAGGGGTTGGCCTCCGACAGGGCGGCTCGCTCATCCGGGCTGTAAGCGTCGTAGGGCCCGGTGGTGACCCGCTCGGCCCATTCGGAATGGACGACCAGGCCGGGAAACGGGTGGAGAACGCTCACTGGTCGCGTCGGGTGGCTTGCACTTGGATCACGTGGTCCAGTTGCGAGAGTTGCGACACGACCTCCTCGGTGATCTCCCCCGATACATCAACGATGGCCACCGCCGCATTGGAGCCGTTGAACACCTTGTTCTGCATGGTCTGCACGTTCACGTGCGCCTCGCGTAACACCCCGAACACGGCGGCCAGCACTCCGACCCGGTCGTAGTGGCGCAGTGTGATCGTGCTGGCGCCGATCCGGTCGTCGGCCATGTTGACGCAATTGAGCAGGCTGCCTCTCCGGTAAGCGTCGATCACCTCGACGGTGCCCGCAGAGGTGGCGTCCTGGGCCTGTCGGGTGGACGCTCCTACATGGTGGGTGCCGACCACCCCGGGATGACGGGCCAGTTCGGAGTCGAACTCGCCGGTACCACCGTCCGGTTCGTCGATGAATACGTCGAGGCCGGCTCGGATGCCCTTGGACTCCATGGCGGCCACCAGCGCTGCCTCGTCGACAGCATCCCCGCGGCTGGTGTTGATCAGCACGGCGCCGTCCTTCATCCGTTGCAGAAACGCCTCGTCGACCAGGCCCACGGTGTCCGGCCCGGCTGGCACGTGGATCGATACCACGTCGGACTCGGCGAGTAGTTGGTCAAGGTCATCGACCAGGCGGATGCCGGCGGCCCGGACACGGGCCTCCACCTCGGGCCGACGGCCCGGTTTGCGTTGCGCGATGATCCGCATCTCGAATGCGCGGGCTCGTTCGGCCACCGCTAGACCGATCTCGCCTACCCCGACAATGCCAAGGGTCCGACCATGGAGGCCTTCGGCAACGCTGTAGGCCTTCTTGTTCCAGCTACCCCGACGGAGGTCGGCCGTCGCATCGGCGATGTGCCGATCGATGGCGATGATCAGACCGATCGTCAACTCGGCCACCGCCACCGAGTTGGTGCCCGGCACGTTGCACACGTAGATCCCCGCATCGGCCGCGGCAGCGCAGTCGATGGTGTTGGTCCCCGCTCCCGATCGGACGATCAGCCCGAGTTGGTCCGACTGGTCGATCACCTCGGCGGTCACTTGGGTGCTTCGTACCACCAGCACATCGAAGCCTTCGATGGCGTCGGCTAGGTGGTCGGTGCCCAGGTCGGGATTCACGACGCATTCGTCGCCCTGGTCCCGGAGCAGGTCTACGGCCGCCTCGGGCAGTGCATCGGCGAACAGGATTCTCATGGTTCCCCCTTCGGCACGCCGTCACCGGCACCCGAGGTGCGGGCGACGGGGCAGCCGTCGTGGATTGGTTCTTCCTCCAGCCTACGCGGGGGGTTTCTGGGTCTCAACGGCCGCCGGTGAGCGGGGTGGACAGAACATGTGACAGAAGGCCGCCCCGACGAACAAAGTGATGGCCATGAAGGCCCAGGTCCGCCGGTAGGCGACGACCGGTCCGAGGTGTACAGCGGCGCTGTAGAGGGCGACCGCGACGGCCACGCCGACGGCGAACCCCAGCGTGGAGGTGGTTCGTAGGGTGGCGCTGGCCGTGGCGAACCGAGTCTGGGGCACGTCCCTAAGGCCCAGCGAGGCAAAGGTGGCGAAGGAGCAGGCCACGCCCACCCCCAGCATCAGCAGGGCGGGCAGCACGGTGACCACGTAGTTGGGTTCGGCCTCGGCCCGGATCCACAACCAGGTCGGGTTGCCGGCTGTGGCCAGGCAGCCGATCACCAACAGTCGGCGGTGGCCGAACCGGTCGGCGATCGAGCCGATTGGCCCGCTGATGATGGCGGCCAGTACCGGCCCGGCCACAACTCCGAATCCGGCGGACAACGGCGACCACTGCCACCACTCCTGGAGCAGGAGGGTGTTGAACAGGATGACGGCGATAAACGCGGTGGTGAAAAAGAATTGGCCGGCTGACGCCGACCAGAACGATCGGAGTCGGAAGAGGCTCAGGTCGAGAAGGGGTGCCGGGTGGGTGGCCGACCGCGTCACTAGGAGCCCCAAGAGGGCCACGCCGACAACGGCCACCACCACTGTCGTAGCCGAGCCATAGCCCCACTCCCCGCCCTGGACGACAGCCACTAGCAGCAGGGTTATCCCTAGAGTGCCGGCCGGGACCCCGACCAGGTCGAAGCCCCCCTCGGCGTCCGGGTCGAGAGACTCGGTGACGTAGCGCGGGGCTAAGGCCAGAATCAGCGCGCCGATGGGCACGTTGACCAAGAACACCCATCGCCACGACAGTAGGTCTAGGAGGATCGCTCCGGCCGAGGGTCCTAGGGCTGCGCCGAGCGACGCCGAGGCGCCCCACACTCCGATCACCATGGACCGGCGGTCCGGGGGGAAAAGCGGCAGGATCATCGACAGCGACGCCGGGCTGAGGATCGAGGCGCCGATTCCCTGGACGACCCGAGCGGCGATCAACCACCCCACCGCCGGGGCAATGCCGGAGCCCAGGGACCCGACGATGAACACCACCACCCCGACCATGAATGTCCGGCGGCGACCTTTCCGGTCGGCCAGGCGACCGGCGATGAGCAGGAACGCCCCGATGGCCACTGAGTAGCCGGAAAGCACCCAGGACAGACCGGCTTCGCTGGCGCCGAGCTCGCGGCGGATCGACGGAAAGGCCACGTTGACGATCGACACGTCGATCACCGTGAACAGGGCGGCCAGGGTGGCCACCCCGAGGGCTAGCCACGCTGATCGGGGGACAGGTGCGATAGGGGTCACAGGTGAGCGGCTCGCGCGGGACGGGGCCCGGCCGCTAGCGGCCGGGCCCCGGTCACGCTCGAATTTCGGCCAGGTCTACTCTCCGCGCGGGTTCAACACGATGTCGCGGGGGTTCCAGGAGCCCTGCATGGTTCCGGCCGGGTCGATGCCCTTGGCCCTCAGGGTGTCCTGAGCCGCCGAGGCGTAGGTCGTGGTGTAGGCACCCGAGTCAGGCGCGGCTTCCAGGTCGCCTGAGGAGGTGGCCACCGCGACGGTCTGGGCCCACATGTCCTCGTCCATCATCCCTACCCCGCCATCGGACGGCCAGATCAGGTTGTTGATCTCGTTCATCTGCCACGCTTGGTGCGACGCGCCCAGCGCAGAGCCGTTGTTGAGCACAACGTCTACGCAATCGTCGAAGTTGTCGCGGCAGTGGACCCACCCCTCAAGAGAGGCGGCCACGAAACGAGTGGTGATGTCCTGGTAGCCCGGATCGGAAAGTCGGCTGCCACTGGCCCAAATAGCGTCTTGGAGCATGGCCGTGCCGACGTCATTCCAGTCGATGACCGACAGGTCGGACGCCTCGTAGAGGGCGCCGGTCGCCGGGTTCACCGCCTCGAGAATCTGCGCGTACTCGTTGTAGATCATCGCCTGGGCGGCGTCGATCTCGCGGCTCAGCAGGGCCAGCATGTCGAAGCTCTGGCCCACCAGATCGAAGTCGGAACCGGGATCAAGGCCCGCCTGGCGGGCTCCGGCCAGCAACTCGAACTCGTTGCCCCAGCCCCAGTTGCCGACGATCTTTCCGGCGAAGTCGGCTGGATCGTCGATGCCCGAGTCGGCCCAGGACACCTGGAGGGTGCCGGAGCGTTGGAAGACCTGGGCCACGTTGACGATGTCGGCTCCCTGTTCACGGGAGACGAGGGCCTTCGGGACCCACGAGACAGCGAAGTCCACCGCGCCGGAAGCCAGCTGCTGCTGGGGCACGATGTCCACACCGCCCTCGAGAACCGTCACGTCGAGGCAGTAGTCCCCGTAGATGCCGTTGTCCACAGCCGCGTAGTAGCCCGCGAACTGGGCCTGGGTAACCCACTGAAGTTGCAGGCTCACCGCGTCGACCGACTCGCAGTCGCCGGTTCCCACCGCGGCCTCGTCGGATCCGCAAGCTGTCGATAGGACCGCCACCGCCGCGACCAGCGATACGACCCCTTTCGTCCACCGATTCTTCATGTCTGTCTCTCCCTCTCGAGTTCTTCTGTGATCTCCTCGTCCCCTGCGAAGCGCCAGGGCATGCTGACGCGTTCGACCACCAGGGCCACGGCGAACAACACTAGGCCGATAACGGACGCCATGGCGATGGCGGCCCAGGCCACGTCGTATTTTGCGAATCCGGCGTTGGAGGTGATGACGTTCCCAATCCGGTCCTGGGGACCGCCGAAGTACTCGGCGACGATGGCCGCGATCACCGACAGGGGAGCCACCACCCGCAGGGCGTTGGCGAAGAACGGCATGGCATTGGGGATCCGGACCTCCCGAAGGATCGTCCACTCGCTGGAAGCATATGACCGCATCAACTCGAGCTCGTCAGGGTGCACCTCGGTGAGCCCCCGGGCCGTGTTGATGAACACGGGGAAGAAAACTATGGCAACCACCACGGCCTGGTTGCTGAGCGTGCCGGTGATGCCGAACCAGGCGTTGAAGATCGGGGCCAGCGCCACGATCGGCGTGGCGTTCACGGCTACCGCCAACGGCGTGAGGCCTTCGTTCAGCGTGCGGAAACGGGTCGTGACGAGGGCCAGCACGATGCCGGCGACGATGCCCACCACCAACCCGCTCAGGGCGATCCGCCCCGTCTCCCAACCGGCATGGCGGAGGATCGGCCAGTTCTCGCTCAGGCGAGCGATGATCGAGCTGGGCTTGGGCAGCAGGAACTTGCGGATGCCGAAGCCCCACACCACGCCCTCCCACAGGCCGAGGCCTGCCACGCCGACCACGATGGGCGGTCCGAGCCCGGCGAGGCGGTTGCGGATCATGCCCCAACCTCGTCGGCCCGCAGGGCCTCCCGAACCTCGGTGGCCTTGGCGAAGAACGCCGGATCCTCGCGTGTGTCGTCGGTTCGCTCACCCAGGTCGACGTCGACGATCGAGTTAATCCGTCCCGGCCGAGGTGACAACACCACGACACGTGACGACAGGAACGTCGACTCCGGAATGGAGTGTGTGACGAACACGACGGTGGTGCCGGTCTCCCGCCAGATGCGCAACAACTCCAACTGCATGTGTTCCCGCGTCATCTCGTCCAGGGCCCCGAACGGTTCGTCCATCAGCAGCAGCTTCGGCTGGAAGGACAGCGCCCGTGCGATGGAGACCCGCTGCTGCATGCCACCGCTGAGTTGGCGCGGGTAGTGGCCGCCGAAGTCCGGGAGCTTCACGAGGTCCAGCATTTCGGCCGATCGCGCCGCCCGGTCGGCCCTAGACCAGCCCCGTAACTCCAGGGGCAGTTCGATGTTGGCTGCCACCCGACGCCAGTCGAACAGCCCGGCATGCTGGAAGACCATGCCGTAGTCCTGATCCAGTCTGGCCCCATGCGCCGGCTTGCCAAAGACGGTCACCTTCCCGGTGGATGGCGTCAGCAGGTCCCCGATGAGTCGCAGGAGCGTCGACTTGCCGCACCCCGACGGTCCGATCAGCGACACGAACTCACCAGCCCCGATGGTCAGGTCGATGCCGGACAGGGCGGTGACCTCGTCGAGGCTGCCGGCGTTGAAGACCTTGTCCACGCCGTCGATGACCACCGCTGCCTCGGACTCGACGTACCCGCTCATGCCGCGACCCTGTCAGCCCGCTCGACTCCTTCGGTCCGCTTCATGACCAGCCGTTCGGCCAGGTTGACCATCCCGAACACGGACAGGCCGAGGATCGCGGCGCCCACCACCGAGGCGTAGAGGCGCTCGGGCGACACGGCATAGCGCTGCGCATACTCGAGGATCGCCCGGCCCAGGCCGGTCTTGGTGCCGATCGAGATCTCGCCGACGATCGCTCCCACCACGCTGAGGGTGGCCGCCAGCTTGAGGGCCGGGAACAGGTAGGCCCGGGCGGCCGGCAACCGGAGCTTGAACAGGGTGGTACGCCAAGGGGCCGCGTAGGACCGCATGAGCTCCAGGTGCGCGGTGTCCGGGGACTGCAGGCCGCGGAGCGCGCTTACCGCCACCGGGAAGAAGGTCAGGTAGGTGGCTATCAGTGAGATCGACAGGATGTCCGGTATGTCGTTCAGCCGTCCCCAGGTCACGATGATCGGCGCCAGCGCGATGAGCGGCACGGTCTGGGACACGTTGATCCACGGCAGCAGGCCGCGTTCGGCCACCCGCCAGCGCAGCATCAGGATCGCCAGCCCCAGGCCGATGGCCAGTCCGAACGAGAATCCGATGGCCGCCTCCTGGAAGGTGTACCAGCCCTTCTTCAGGAGGAACAGGTACAGCGGCAGCCGGGCCCGGCCGTCCCGGACCTCCTCGAACAGCTCGCCGGCGATGTCGGTCGCATGCGGCATTGTGAGGTCGTCGGTCGATGTAGGGAGCTCGATCGACGTGCCGGGCCAGTGGTCGTCGGTCTGGCCGCCCATCCACTTGTACCCCTCCCAGAGGGCGACGACGAGGAGCAGCGCCACGATCGTCGTCACCACCACGCGCAGGGTCCGACCGCCTTTCACGACCGGGCGCCTCCACATTGGACCTGGACTGAGGCAGGGTCGCGAGAACTCGGCAGGCAGCAGGTCAACGGGGGGCATGGCTCAGGTATCACGGCTCAACTCACGGCCGATTCGCCTGCGGGTGGACTTCCAGCTGCTAATCGCCGCTGCCTCTCCATGAGACTGCACCAGTCCCAGCCCGCGCCACCCATGGCATCGACGTCCGACAGGAACTGGCCGACCAGGGCGGTCACCGGAAGCGACACGCTCATCGACGACGCCTCGTCCAGGACGAGCCCGATGTCCTTTCGCATGAGGGTGGTGGAGAAGCCGAAGTCGTAGTCGCCTTCCAGCATCTTCCCGGCCCGGTTCTCCATCTGCCAGGAGGTGGACGAGCCCTGAAGCATCACCTCGACGACGTTGTTCACGTCTAACCCGGCCCTGGATGCAAAGTCGAGTCCTTCGGCGAGTGCCTGGCAGAGTCCGACCACACAGATCTGGTTCGTCATCTTGGTCAACTGGCCGGCACCGGGGCCACCCATGTGCCTGACACGGGCAGCGTATGACCCGACCACAGGCTCGGCCCTGACGAAGGCACCGTCGTCGCCGCCAACCATCACCGAGAGCACACCCCGGCGTGCACCGTCCACTCCACCGGACACCGGGGCGTCGAGGAAGTACCCGCCTGCTGCCGACACACTCGTCTCCACCGATCGGGCCAGTTGGGCGGAGGTGGTCGAGTGGTCTACCCAGACCGTCCCGTCCGCTATGGCGGGTACGAGCTCGTCGGCCACCGTCTGCAGTTCCCGGTCAGACGGGAGTGAGGTGACGATGAAATCGGCGCCTGCGACTGCAGATGCAACGGAGTCGGCCACCTCGCCACCATGCTCGTCCGCCCACCTCCCCCCGAGGCCTTCGACCACGTCGAACACCACGAGATCGTGGGAAGCGCCTTCACCGGCCAGATGGGCGGCCATGTGCCAGCCCATTCGCCCGAGGCCCAGGACTGCAATCCTCATGCCGGCACCCCGGGGCCACCTCGGTCATCCAGGCTGAAGCCCCCGGCCAGGCGCGCGTTGACTCTGCCACCGACCGCCATGGCCAGGATCAGCACCAGCTCATCGGGACGCGGTGCGTCCGGAACGCCGACCTCGATCGCGTCGTAGTGGCTCCCGACGTATGACCATTCGAGATGGGTGAGAGGCACGTCGAGCCTCGCACCTAGCGGTCCGACCTTCTTAGTCGACGGCACGATGGCCTCTCCCCGGCCTAGGGCCGCGCGCTTTCCGCGACC
>JAKUSA010000170.1 GCA_022449565.1 Acidimicrobiales bacterium
CGCGGACGACGAGGAGGATGCCGTGGGTGATGAGCCGCCGGTAGCTGGTGTCGATGAGGCCGCGGACGACGAGGAGGCATCGTGAGCGACGTAGCCCCGACCGCTGAGGCGGTCCTTGAGTACCTGATCAAGTCGATTGTCAGCGACCCCGACTCGGTTCGGATCCACTCATCGGGCGACGACCGCTGCGTCTTCTCGGTGACAGTGGCCGACGGCGACATGGGACGGGTGATCGGCAAGCGTGGTCGGGTAGCCAACGCCATCCGGACCATCGTCCGGGCCGCCGCGGTAGCCGACGACGCCCAGATCGACGTCGACTTCGTCGACTGAGGGTTCGTGGTCGAGCGACCGGATCCCCCTGGACCGGTCCTACTGGAGGTCGGACGCATCGAGCGCCCGCACGGTCTCGACGGTGAGGTCGTGGTCTCGCTGGTCACTCAACGCACTGGGCGCCTAGACCCCGGATCGGTCCTCCACACTGACCGAGGACCGCTGACCGTCGGGTCGAGTCGCCCACACACCAAGCGGTTCCTAGTCAGGTTTGACCGGATCACCGATCGGACCGACGCCGAAGCCTGGCGCGGCGTGGTCCTATCCGCCGAACCGATCAACGACTCGGATGACGACACCCTTTGGGTCCACGAACTGGTCGGAGCGAGGGTTGTCGACCAGCACGGTGTCGACCACGGCTTGGTGGCCGCGGTGTTGAACAACCCGGCCAGCGACCTCCTTGAACTCGAGGACGGGCAACTCATCCCACTGACTTTCCTGGTCGGCCACGTGCCCGGCCAACGGATCGACGTCGACGTCCCGGTCGGCCTGCTGGAGTCGAGGCCGTCCGACGACCAGGCGAGAAACTGATCGTGCGGGTCGAGGTATTTACCATCTTCCCGGAGATGGTCTCGGATTACGCCGAACGGAGCATTCTGGGCCGGGCGGCCCAGGCGAGCCTCCTTGAGCTGCTAGTCCACAATCTTCGTGCCGCTACCTCGGACGTACACCGTTCGGTGGACGACGCGCCATTCGGCGGCGGCGCAGGCATGGTGCTCATGCCCGAGCCGGTGTTCACTGCGGTGGAATCCGCCCGAGCGGTCCGCCCTCTCTTTCTCCTCGGGCCGGCGGGCCGCCGGTTCGATCACTCGGTGGCCGCCGAGTTGGCCGAACTCGACGGGTTCTCATTGCTTTGCGGTCGTTACGAGGGGGTCGACGATCGGATCCGTACCGATCTATGCGACGGAGAACTTTCGATTGGCGACTTCGTACTGGCCGGAGGCGAACTAGCAGCACTCATAGTGATCGAGGCCGTCGCCCGCCTACTGCCCGGGGTCCTCGGAAACGAGGAGTCCACCGGCGAGGAGTCCTTCACCGACGGACTGCTCGAGTACCCGCAGTTCACCCGCCCAGCCGAGTTCCGGGGGCTTGAGGTACCCGAGGTGCTGCGCTCCGGCGACCACAAGCAGGTGGAGCGCTGGCGGCACGCCGCAGCCCTGTCCCGGACCCTGACGGCTCGGCCGGACCTAATAGAGCATCGGGGCGGCCTTAGTGACCACGACCAGGCCCTACTGGCCGAGTTCGGCTTCGATTCCTGAGTTGTCGTCAGTCTTAGCCCCGGTGGGGTCACCGACCCCGGGCTCTATGCTTGGCGATCGACCCGAACCTTGGGTCCTCGCCCCGCTCCGGGAACGGACCATGCAACCCACCGATCTCGTCGACCACCAGACCGTCCGGGACGACGTACCCGACTTCGCCGCCGGTGACTCGGTCAAGGTGCACGTCCGGGTGGTGGAGGGCAACCGGCAGCGGATCCAGGTGTTCGAGGGTGTAGTGATCGCCCGTCGAGGAAGCGGCGTCAGCGAGTCATTCACCGTCAGGAAGGTCAGCTTCGGGGTCGGTGTGGAGAGGACCTTCCCTCTGCACTCGCCGATCATCGAGCGCATCGAGGTAATGAGTCGCGGCGACGTAAGTCGGGCCAAGCTCTACTACTTGCGTGACCGGGTGGGGAAGAAGGCCAAGATCCGCGAAAAACGCGAGGCCTGAGACAGCTGGTTGTTGTGGGGCGCCCCCACGGCGCTTCGTGAGCAGCAGTCCCCATACCTACCCTCGAGGTCGACGCCCCCTCCAGCAGCCGCGATGCCAGTGTCGGCGCAGGTCGAGGGCCTCGCTCGGGGTAACCACCAAGTGTCCGAGCCCTTCGGGGATCTCCCGGTGGCACCCCGGGCACAGGTAAGCCTTATCGGCCTGGTAGGGCTGCACCATCTGCACCGTCACCTCACCGAACGACTCCGGGTTCTCCACCTCGTGGCTCTCCGAGATCCGGTCGGTTAGCCGAACAGTGCCCAAACCACGGCCGCTGCAGTCACCAAGACCGCAACGGCCACGAAGGCCAGGTCGCTAGGTCGGCGCCGGTAGGGACGCCGCGGGTCAAATCCCACCCGACCAGTATCCCGCCTCCGACCCGATCAACACTTACTCTTCGTAGTTGAGGCGGGCAGCTCGGAACCAACGCATCGAGTTTCGAAACAACCTGCTCGGCACTTCGCCTGTGGTGGACGGGGGTCCGCGCTCCTGCCTATCTTGTGTGGCAGTTTCACCATGTCAACACTGGTCTTGTCAACAAACCCCGAGGCCAAGGGG
>JAKUSA010000171.1 GCA_022449565.1 Acidimicrobiales bacterium
TGGACGCCATTTCGGCTGCCTCCTACGACGATGGTGGGACGCTGGTTATCGACCGGGCAGGGGTGCGCGAGTATTTGAACTCGATCGCCGGCTACTCGGGGATCATCGGCGTGTTGACGTGTGACGACTTCGGTGACTGCGGTTCGCAGCGCATCTCGGTCATCCAGCACAACGACAGCTCCGACTGGCAGGCCGGCACCGCCAACGTGGTGTTCACCTACAACCCGGCCTCATCGGCCCAGGTCGGCGACATCGCAGCCGCGGTTGATCTGGCTTCAGTGTGTCCGTCGCCGATAGTGATCCAAACCGATTGGTTCCCGGAGGCTGAGCACGGGGCCATGTACGAGTTGGGCGGTGAAGGCTACACGATGGATGCCGACAACATGGTGGTGCGTGGACCGGGGCAACTCGGTGGCGTCCCGCTGGGGATCGACATCGAGATCCGCACCGGTGGTCCGGCTATCGGCTGGTCGCCGGTGTCGAGCCATGTCTACACCGACGATTCGATAACCCTGGGGTATGCCAGCACGGATTCGCAGATCCTGCAGTTCGGTGACACGCCGATGATGTCGGTGGTGGCGCCTCTGGAGAAGAACCCGCAGATGATCATGTGGGATCCCGGCACCTACCCGGACGTGCATACGATCGCCGATCTGGGTGAGCAGGGGATCATTATCAACATCTTTGGCGGTGGCACGTTCTCGTCGGTGTTCGTGGCCGAGGGGATCTGGTCTGAGGATCAGGTCGACCCGTCCTACGACGGTTCGCCGGCGGTCTTCGTCGCTTCGGAAGGCGAGGTCGCCCAGCAAGGGTTCGCGTCAGCGGAGCCATACCAGTACGAGCACGTGTACGAGGAGTGGGGCAAGCCGGTGCGGTACCAGTTGTTGCACGACGCGGGTTTCCCGGTCTATTCGCAGAACCTGGGCATCCGGGTCGATGACCTGGAGAGCTTGCGGCCGTGCCTGGAGTTGTTCGTCCCTGTCGTGCAGCAGGCGGTTGTCGACTACGACGCCAGCCCGGAGCGGGCCAACGCGATCATCGTCGACGCGGTGGTGACCTTCGACTCGTTCTGGTCCTACGACATGGACCTGGCTGCCTTCTCGCATGCCACCCAGAGGAACCTGGGACTGATCGGCAACGGCCCGGATTCCACGGTCGGCAACATGGAGGCGTCACGCATCCAGGCGATGATCGACAAGGAGGCGGCGGCCGGCATGGACTTCCCCGACGGCTTGACCGTCGATCAGCTCATGACCAACGAGTTCATCGACATGAGCATCGGCTTCCCCGAACCTGACTACTCGTCTTTTGACGCCAATGGTGACGGGGTGATCAGGATTGGGGTCGCTGCG
The DNA here is from genome assembly GCA_022449565.1 of Acidimicrobiales bacterium. GTDB lineage: Bacteria > Actinomycetota > Acidimicrobiia > Acidimicrobiales > MedAcidi-G1 > JAKUSA01. The sequence goes on from JAKUSA010000171.1 coordinate 1,353, forward strand.
GCCGGACCGGCAGACGATGGCGCCTACTACCAGGCGGTGGTCGACGCGGCGATTGAACTTTCGGCGGCCCTCGGCTTTGAGGATCCGATCGTGGTGGACGAGATTCAGGCCGCTGACGCGGCGACGGAGCTCTCCAACCTGGCTGAGCAGGGGGTTGACATAATCGTGGTTGGGGCCAGCGAGATCGCCGAGCCACTACCGGACCTGACCGAGAAGTATCCGGACATCTTCTGGTACTGCAACTGTGGTGCGGGATTCGAAACCCTTCCCGGCCTGGCCCAGACCACCGACGACAGTTCGGAGATCAGTTACTCCGCTGGATACGCCTCGGGTCTCCTGCTCCAGGATCGTGGTGACTCCAGTGCGGCCTTCATCGGCTGCTGTGACCTGGGCTTCGAGAAGGAGGCCTTCCTTGCCTTCGAGATGGGACTCCAGGCCGTCGACCCGTCGTTCACCGTGACCTATGTGCCGACTGGTGCCTACCCGTACGACTTTGACAACGTGCCCAATGCCACCGAGGCCTTCAACAACGCGGTCGCGACTGGTGTTGGCGTTGTCTACCCGTACCTCGGCGGCGCCCATGAGCCCGTGGTGCAGCTGGCCAACGAGAGCGGGGTCGCGGTCCTCAGCGCCGGTGCGTCCGACGTGTGTACCCGCGAAGGTGACGTTTCGTGGGATATCGCCGTGCGTTTCGACGGTGGCGACTATGTGGCGGCCGTCTTCCCGCAGATCTTTGACGGACGGATTACCGAAGGCGACACCAAGATGTTTAGGGTCGGTGTCGATCCAGAGCCAGGTGCCATCATCTGCAACGCCACGGCGGAGCAGCAGGCGGCTATGGATGCTGTATACGCCGAGATCGCCAGCGGAGCATTCGCCGGCGAGTTCGGAGCCATCAAGGGCGCCGCATACGGCGGCTGAGCCATTGGCGGAAGACGCCAAAAGCCTTGAGGGTGGGGGCCCCGCTTCGGCGGGGCCCCCACCCGCGGTTCAGACAAAAAGTCTGACGAAGGCATTCGGGGCAGTCACCGCCTGCGACGCCGTCGACATAGAACTTCATCGGGGCGAGATCCACGGCATCCTCGGTGAGAACGGTGCCGGTAAATCCACCCTGATGAGGATGCTCATCGGCCTCGTCATACCCGACTCTGGGTCAATCATTGTGAATGGAACCCGGGTCGAGATCCCTAACCCGGTGGCCGCCGCCAAGTTGGGGATCGGCATGGTCCACCAACACTTCAGTCTCGTG
>JAKUSA010000172.1 GCA_022449565.1 Acidimicrobiales bacterium
GATCCTGCGGGCCGAATACCTCCTGGACGCCCGGCCGGTCAGCAAGGTCACCGGCCAACCGTTCACCGCCGCCGAACTAGATGGGATCATCCGGGAGGCCCTCGATGCCTGACACCGCGGAGGGGGTCGCACCGGCCACCACCCGAGCCGACTGGCAGACCGACCAGGAGGTCCGTTGGTGCCCAGGATGCGGCGACTATTCAATTTTGACCGCTATGCAGCTGCTCATGCCCGACCTGGACGTACTCCGGGAAGACACGGTTTTCATCTCCGGAATCGGCTGCGCGGCACGATTCCCGTACTACATGAACACCTACGGGATCCACGGGATCCACGGTCGGGCGCCGGCCATCGCCACCGGCCTCGCCCTGTCCCGCCCCGACCTCCACATCTGGGTGATCGGCGGTGACGGCGACATGCTCTCCATCGGCGGCAACCACCTGATCCACGCGCTACGCCGCAACATCGATCTCAACATTCTCCTGTTCAACAACCAGATCTACGGACTCACCAAGGGCCAGTTCTCACCGACCAGCGAGGTCGGCAAGGTCACCAAGTCCTCGCCGGTCGGCCTGATCGCCCGACCGTTCAACCCGGTCAGCGTGGCCCTCGGAGCGGAGGCCACGTTCGTGGCCCGCACCCACGACCTGGACCGGGACCACATGCAGGAGACGTTCCGCCGGGCCCATGAGCACCCCGGGGCGGCATTCGTCGAAGTTCTCCAGAACTGCAACGTGTTCAACGACGGGGCCTTCGCGGCCATCACCAAGAGGGCCGTCCGCGACGACATGCTGATCGACCTCCGGCACGGTGAGCCGATCCTGTTCGGATCCGACCGCCAGTACGGGGTGATCGGCCTTGATGGCGCGGTGGCCATCGCCGAAGTAGCCGAGGTGGGCATCGACGCGGTGCTGATCCACGACGAAACCCGATCCGACCCGTCGCGTGCCTTCGCCCTGTCCCGCCTGGCGGAAACCCCGACGACCCCCACCCCGATCGGCGTGTTCCGGGCCGTGGAGCACGAGGAGTACGGGACCGGGATCCGGGCACAGGTCGACGACGTCCAGTCCCACGAGGGTCTGGGCGACCTCGACGAATTACTCCACTCGCTCCCCACCTGGGAGGTCTGACCCCCGGGCTTCGGGCCCGGCGGTCGCGCCATGGCCTGGGCCCTCGATTTGGACGGTGTGGTCTGGCTAGGAGACCGCGCCGTGCCCGGGGCCGCCGGGGCGGTAGCCCGTCTTCAGAAGGCCGGCGAGCAGGTGCTCTTCGTGACCAACAACTCGGGTCGCACCGTCGCCGAGGTCGAAGCCCGCCTCGCCGGGTTCGGTATCGACGCCCGGGGCGGGGTGGTCACCTCGGCGATGGCCGCGGCCCGGTTGGTCGAGCCCGGCGAGACCGTTCTCGGCTTGTGCGGCGCCGGGGCGGCCGAGGAGCTCCGGAAGGCCGGGGCCAACGTGGTGACCAAGGGTGCCGCCGACACGGTGGTCGTGGGCTTCCACGAAGACTTCGATTACTGGCGGCTCACCGAGGGCCTGCGGGCCCTTCTCGGCGGAGCACGTCTGGTGGCCACCAACGACGACGTCAGCTACCCGGCCCACGACGGTATCCGGCCTGGGGCGGGCTCGATCGTGGCCGCCCTGGTGGCGGCCAGCGGGGCCATCCCCGAGGTGGCCGGGAAGCCCTATCGGCCGATGTGCGACCTGGTCCTGGAGCTGGCCGGCCGGGACGGGGTGGTGGTCGGCGACCGGCCCGACACAGACGGGCGCCTGGCCCGCAACCTGGGTTGGAGCTTTGCCCTAGTGCTGACCGGAATCGCCGGGGCCGACGACATCCCGGTGGACCCGGAGGCCGATGTGGTGGCGACTGATCTGGCAGCCCTGGTCGAGGAGACCCTCGGGTGACCGCCCGCCGGCGGCTTGATACCGAGATGGTCCGCAGGGGCCTCGTCGGGAACTGCAGCGCAGCCCGCGAGATGGTCGAACAGGGTCGGGTCACCGTTGACGGTGCTCAGGCCATCAAGGCGGCCCGACTCGTCGATCCGGCCCAGGCCATCGGGTTGAGCGGCCCTCCGCCCCGGTACGTGAGCCGGGGCGGCACGAAACTGGAGGCCGCCCTGGACCGTTTCGGTATCGATGTGGTGGGCCGGCGGGCCGTCGACGTCGGGGCTGGCACTGGCGGGTTCACTGACTGCTTGTTGCAGAGGGGCGTCGCCTCGGTGGTGGCCGTCGACGTCGGGCGGGCCCAACTCCACGAGCGGCTCCGGTCCGACCCGAGGGTGGAGGTATGTGAGCGCACCGACGTCCGTGAACTCGATCCCGGGGCGATGGGCGCACCTTTCGGGGTGGTAGTGGCTGACCTTTCGTTCATCTCCCTGCGAACGGTGATGATCAACCTTCTGGGCCTGGTCGACGCCGAGTCGTCGATGGTCCTGCTCGTCAAGCCGCAGTTCGAGGCCGGACGGGCCGACGCGGACCGCGGAAGGGGCGTGATCCGCGACCCCGAGGTCCGCCGACGGGCCCTCCAGGAGGTTCACCAGTCGGTTTGTTCTCACGGAGCGGCCATCATGGAGGGTATGGAGTCTCCGATCTCC
>JAKUSA010000173.1 GCA_022449565.1 Acidimicrobiales bacterium
TCGGCGACGTCGTAGCCCCAGTCGGCCATGGGCGACGGGTAGAACGGGGTGATCCAGACGAAGTCGACACCCAGGTCGGCCAGGTAGTCGAGCCGGCCGCGGATTCCGGTCAGGTCGCCGATGCCGTCGCCGTTCGAGTCGGCGAACGAACGGATGTAGATCTGGTATCCGATGGTGCCGTGCCACCACGGCCCGGACCCCTGCCGCCTGGCCACTGCTGTGCCTTCCACTGATTTTAATGTGCTCCGTGTCGGGGCCCTGTCGGCCTCAGATTGTGGAACCTAGGTGAAGATCTCGTCGGTTGGGACGTTGGGGTACTCGCGGTCGACGGTAGGTTCCGACCATGATTCGACTCGGCTACCAGATCCCATTCTTCAACCACCCGGGCGCCACCTCGGAGAACCTGTTCGACAACGTGGCCGCCCAGGCCCGGGCCGCCGAGGCCAGCGGGTTCGACACGGTGCTGGTCATGGACCACTTCTACCAACTGCCGGGGTTGGGCCAACCCGAGGACTACATGCTTGAGTGCTACGCGCTGCTGGCCGGCCTGGCGACCCGCACCGATACGGTCGACCTGGCCGCTTTGGTGACCGGCAACACCTACCGGAACCCGACCCTGCTGGCCAAGACGGTCACCACCCTGGACGTGATCTCCAAGGGCCGGGCGGTGTTGGGTATTGGCGCCGGTTGGTTCCAGACCGAACACGACGCCCTGGGCTTCGAGTTCGGCACCTTCACCGATCGGTTTGAAAAACTCGAGGAGGCCCTGCAGATCATCGGGCCGATGCTGCGCGGCGAACGGCCCACCTTCTCGGGTCAGCACTACTCGGTGGTCGAGGCGATCAACGAGCCGCCCCCTGTGCGACCCATTCCGATCATGATCGGCGGCTCGGGTGAGAAGAAGACACTGCGTATGGTGGCCCAGTACGCCGACGAGTCGAACCTGACCTGCTCGCCGAGCGAGATCGCCCACAAACTGGAGGTCCTGGACGGGCACTGCGAACGACTGGGGAGGGACCGCTCCGAGGTGTCGGTGACCTGGCTGGGCACACTGGGGATCGCCCCCACCATGGCTGAGGCGGAACAGGGCCGCGACGAGTTCTTCGCGTCTCGGGGGCTCGACTGGTCGTCGCTCGACGAGGACTTCCAAGCGGCGCTGATGGACCGGATAATCCTCGGTGGTCCCGACGAGGTGGCGGCCCGAGTAAAGGACCTGCTGGATCTGGGGTTGGACGGGGTGACATTGAACATGCCGGCCAACGGGCACGACCCTGAGATGGTTGCCTTGGCCGGGGAGACGCTCAGCCCCCTATTCGCCGACTGAACTTCGGCCGGGCCCGTCGACCCACGACCAGCGGGATCAGAACGGGCTGAGTCCCATTCGGTTCCGGATAGAGGTCAACTCTCCGAGATGACCCAAACCATGACCGATGGCCTCCCACGACAGGAAGAAGTGCCCTGGCTGGGCGTCCCACATCGAGTAGAGCCAGTCGAAGCGGTCCTCGGGGGTGCCGATTCGTGACAGCGCGGCCGCACTGTCGGCAACCGCGTCGAGCAGGTCGAGGTCACTGTCGGCCAGCCAGTCGAGAGTGCGGCCCATAACTGCCTGGAGATAGCCGCCGACTGCTTCCGGGTCGAGTTGTGCGACCAGATCGAGGTCCTCGGCTTCGGCGAGGCCACGCCACGTGTCCGCCGTCACCCCGACCCGGTCGGCCCACTCAGTAAGAACCTCGTCGGCGCCGCGCAAGACACCGTTGACGGCGAGGTCATGGTGTCGGGCCGTGTGCCATAGGACGTACACCGGGGCGATACCACCGCCGTCGACCCGCTCGGCCATGCGAGAGGCGGGGATGACCGACAGCACGCTCCTGTCGAGTCGCCGGCGCAATGACTGGAGGTCGCCGGTGAGCCAGGTCCTGAGGTCCACTTAGGTCAACCTAGGTACGGTGGGCTCGGGCCGCCACACCGATCCGGTGCCAGCACTCTCCCGGTGGGCCGGGACACCCGCTAAGGCCTGTCCCGAGGGCGTCGCCTCGGCCAGACTGGATGAGGCCAAGCGGGTTGACCAACATAGGGCCGGGAGGAAACCCATGACCGCCATCGCGACGACGTTGGCCCACCTCGACGAGGGCCAGATCCGGGTCGACCTGGCCGCTGCCTTCCGCCTCGCGGCAAAGATGGACCTCCACGAGTCGGTGGCCAACCACTTCAGTGCCGCCGTGTCACCGGACGGGAAACGGTTCCTGATGAACCCGAAGTTGCGACACTTCGGCCTGGTTCGATCCAGCGAACTGCTCCTCCTCGACGCAAAAGACCCCTCCACCATGGACCGGCCCGATGCCCCGGACGCCTCAGCGTGGTGCATCCACGGAGCCATCCACGCCCACATCCCAACAGCCCGGGCGGTTCTCCACTGCCATCCCCCGTACGCCACGGCCATGTGCGGCCTGGCCGACCCGACCATCCCGCCAATCGACCAGGCCACGGCTCGCTTCTGGGGTCGCACCGTCTACGACATGGAGATGGGCGGCCCGCCCG
>JAKUSA010000174.1 GCA_022449565.1 Acidimicrobiales bacterium
AGTACATGCCGGGCCCCTGATAGCGGTAGTGGTCGACAACACGTGACACCTTGGCCAGGGTCGGATGCACCCCGGCCAGGTGGTAGTACTCCTGGAAGTTCTCGGAGATCAGCTTCCAGTTGGCCCTGATGTCGATGACCGTCGAGTCGCGGGTGCGCCAGCCCTCGAGTTGGTAGCCGGCCAGCCGGTGGCTCAGGTCGCCGAACCACTCACCAACCGGTGGCGCATCGGCGTCGAGGGTGGCGAACAGCAAGCAGCCGAACTGTTCAATCCGGACACCATGGAGGCCGTAGTCAGCCGGGTCGAAACCATCGACGGGCACCTCGTTGAAGCGGGGGGTGGCCACAAGTTGGCCGTCCCGGTCGTAGGTCCACCGGTGGTACGGGCAGCGGATGGTCGATCCGAGGTCGCAGTCCGCTTCGAGGAGTTCGGTGCCGCGGTGTCGGCAGGCGTTGGCAAAGCAGCGCAGGTCGCCGGTCTCGTTGCGAACCACGACCACCGAGCGGGCCCCGACCGACCGGACCAGAGCCCGGCCATCGGGCCCCACTTCATCGGCGGTGCCTATGCACACCCAGGATGTGTGGAACACCCGTTCCTGTTCGAGACGGTAGAAGCCGTCGTCGGCGTAGGCCTCCCTGGGCAACGCTGACGCTTCGGCGACCGGCCGACGGGTCTGCGCCCAAGCAGCCTCGTCCGTCCAGTCCGGGTCCTCGGCCATCACGGGAGACTACGCCCGGGAAACGGCTGAGATACCCGGACCCTGCCTTCGCCCTGGCGCGGCCCCAGCCGGATACCCATGGGTCAACTAGGCCTCGAGGACGGTAACCAGCCCAGTCTCTCCGTTCACTTCGACCAGCGCCCCGTCCGGGATCGCCTTGGTGGCCCCGGTAGCGGACACCACACACGGAATACCCAACTCGCGGCTGACGATAATGGCGTGACTCAGCGGCGCGCCGACGTCAACGATCACCCCGGAGGCCGGCACGAACAAGGGGGTCCACGACGGGTCGGTCAGCGGAGCCACGAGGACATCTCCGGGTTCGAGGGCGGTCGGATCGCGGCTGTCGAGCACTATCCGGGCCCGGCCCCGCGCCACGCCCGGACAGCCCGGCATGCCCTGGATGGACTCCCCCACTCCGACCGGGTCGACCTGGACTGCGTCCCGCCGGGGCCAGTCGGCCAACGGTGGAGCTTGGCCGACGATCACGAACGGTTCCTGGAGTTGCTGCACCTCGTCGAAAATGGCCTGGCGTTCCTCGATCACCTCCCGCCAGCCAGAGGGGTCCTCCACTATTTGACGGGCTTCGTCGAAGGTGACCATGCCGAAGCTGGTCACCTCAGGAAAGACCCCGCGGTCGAGCATGCGGCGGCCGAACTCCAGGTAGGCCATCCGGACCTCGTGGATGAGCTTGATGCAGTTGGTCTTGGTGCGCTCCCGGCCGGGCATGAAGATCCCGGCCGACCGGAGCGCAGCCCCGAACTGGCCCTGGGTCTCGGGGTCGGCGGCCAGCATCTCGACCATCTCGGCGCCGATGCGTTCCCGTTCGGCGGCCATGGTGGCCTGATGACCGGCCGGGTCGGCTCCGTCGGACGAAAGCCGCATCCGGTCGACGGCCGCCAGGGCCAGGTCCGGTTCGGTTTCCCAGGTCGGGCACCGGGTCTCCCACTCGTTGGGGCCGCGGCAACCGTAGGCGTAGAGGAACTCGTCGAAAGCAGCCACGAAGCCTCGGGCATCGTCGCCGTCGAGTTCCCGTAGTCGCCCGTCAAGCCCGTCAAGGCCCTCGTCGAACGCTGCCCCCAGGGCGGCGCTGGCCGCCACTCGCCGGCCGAGGGCCCACATGGTCATCGAGGGTGCTGCCGACTCGACGTCGCCCAGCCCGGAGAGCAGTTTCAGTGCGTCCTGGGGACGGCCCAGGGCCTCACACACATCGCTGATGATCCCAGCGGGAAGGGTGGCCAGCGAGGTGACGAACAGGTGCTGGCAAAACAGGTGGCGGAAGTGACTGTCGAGGCGTTCCTCCGCCCAGGCCATGAGTTCACCGTCATCCATGGAGGTGAAGTCGGGGCGTTGGGCCCGCAGGGTGTCGACTGCCTCCTGGTCGGCCATCACCTCGGGGAGCCCGTCGGTGGTCAACACCCAGCCGAACGTGGCGCCGATGCGCGCCGCGGCCTCCGGGTCCGAGTCGTCTGGGTGGGGTTCGTAGGCGGGAATCCCCGGTTGGGCACCGAAGAACTGGGCGTCGATTGCCTCAGCGGACAGACCGGGTGCCCGTTCGCCGAAGATGCGCATTACGGAGGCGTTCAGGTAGGCGTAACCGCCGAACACACCGAGGATCACCGGGTTGTCCGGGTCGAATTCGTCCTCGGTAAATGCTCCTATCCGGGCGTAGGCGTCACGCCAGCCAAGTTCGGCATGGCGGGTGCCGTCGGCGTTATGGAAGGCGAAGGCGAACGACGACATGGCCACTGGGTCGGGGAACACCTCGCCCACGTTGGCCCGGGTCCAGAGCGGGTAGCGCTC
>JAKUSA010000175.1 GCA_022449565.1 Acidimicrobiales bacterium
TGACCCCCGGCGGCGCCAAACCGGCGACCGGCCGCTATCGTTCCGGTCTGACGCGGACGTAGCTCAGCTGGTAGAGCATCACCTTGCCAAGGTGAGGGTCGCGGGTTCGAATCTCGTCGTCCGCTCCACGGGAACCCCCTGCTCAGCAGGGGGTTCTGCAGTTTTAAGACTCTGTGGGTTCTGAACCAGTCAAGTAATGACTGAAGCGAAGTCCCTCGGCTAGGCCCTGCTGGCGGGACGTAACGTGGGCGCCATGCAAGTCAACGGCTACAAGATTGAGCCACGGGCGAAGTCAAAGAGAGGGGTCGAACCATGGCGGTACTGACAAGGGAAGCGGCGGCCACACGCGGCGACGAGCTCGCACTCGCCGACGACGACGACACACTGACATGGGCTCAACTCGACATCAGGGTGAACCGCCTCGTCCACGCACTCAGGGACGCCGGACTCGGGTCGGGCGACACCATCTCGGTGGTGGCCGGCAACCGCAACGAGTGGTTTGAGGTGGCTCTCGCCTGCTCACACGCCGGCGTCGTGTTCGTGCCCGTCAGCTGGCACCTCGTGGCCCCGGAAATGGCCTACATCATCGAGGACTCCGGTTCCAGGGCTGTCCTGGTTGGCCACCGCTTCACCGACGTGGCTGCCGAAGCCCTTGCCGACCCCAGGTCCTCCGCCGTGGAACTGGCGGTGGCCATCGGCGCCCCGGGCGATACGCGTTTCGCCGACTTCGAGGCGTTCCTCGGCTCCGGGTCGGACGCCGAACCGAAGGACCAAGCCTTCGGTGGACCGATGTTCTACACCTCGGGAACAACCGGGCATCCCAAGGGCGTCCGGAGCAGTCTGTCCTCCCCCGAACCCGGCACGCCGCCCGAAGTGTGGCAACTCGTCGCCTCCGGCTTCACCGATCTCATGACGCTGCCGGGAACCGCCGTCCTCTGCGGGCCCTTCTACCACTCGGCCCAGTGGGCCTTCTCGTTTCTGCCCCTGGTGGGTGGGTCGGCGGTGGTGATGCAGCACCGGTACGACAGCGCTGGCGTTCTGGACCTCATCGACACCCACGGAGGCACCAGCATCCACCTGGTTCCTACCCAGATGAAGCGCCTGCTCGAGTTGGATGAGGAGCGCCGGGCCGCGTTCGACGGTTCGTCGCTCGAGATTGTCCTCCATGGCGCAGCACCCTGCCCGCCCGTGGTGAAGCGGGGCCTGATCGACTGGTGGGGGCCGAAGATCGTCGAGTACTACGGCTCCACCGAAGGCTCGATCATCACGATGATCGACAGCCCCGAATGGCTCGAGCGCGGTGGAAGCGTCGGACGACCAATGCCGAACATGGAAATCCTCGTGGTGGACGACGACGGGGAACCCAGGGCCGCCGGCGAGGAGGGCACCCTGTACTTCCGAAACTCCATGGGCACGGACTTCGAGTACCACAACGCCCCCGAGAAGACGGCCGAGGCCCATCTGGGCCCGGGCGTGTTCACTACCGGCGACGTCGGGTACCTCGATGACGACGGCTACCTGTGGCTCTCCGATCGGAAGATCGACATGATCATCTCGGGCGGTGTCAACGTGTACCCGGCTGAGATCGAGGGCGTGATCGGAGGGCATCCTGACGTGGTCGACGTGGCCGTCATCGGTATTCCCAACGAGGAGTTCGGCGAAGAGGTCAAGGCACTCGTGGTCGCCGCCGGTAGTGCCGACAACGACGACCTGGCCGCCAGGCTCATCGTCCTCTGCCGAGAGAGCCTCGCTGGCATCAAGGTGCCCCGGTCCATTGAGTTCAGGGAATCACTGCCCCGTACGGGCACGGGCAAGCTGCAGAAGCGCCTGCTACGCGAACCATTCTGGTCCGGCTACGACCGCCGAATCTGATTGCGGCCTGGGTGGATTGGCAGTCTGATGGTTTCAGCCGCTCGTCGTTTCCATGGCGAAGTGTCGTCGGTACAGGAAGGCCAACAGGGCGACCGCAAGTGGTAGCACGGTGAACCACAGGCTGGCACTCCGGTAGCCACCGAACACGATGCTCCCAAGCGAGCAGGGCAGGGCGCCCAGTGCCGAGGTCAGCACGCTTATCAGAGCGAGGGTTCCCGAGATCGAACCGATGTGCCCCACGCCGAACAGTGCCGGCAGCAGGGAGCTCTG
>JAKUSA010000176.1 GCA_022449565.1 Acidimicrobiales bacterium
AGGCCGGTGACCTGCGGCGTTACGTGGAGCTAGAGGGAATTGAACCCTCGACCTCCTCCATGCCATGGAGGCGCTCTTCCAACTGAGCTATAGCCCCGGGAGAACCGGAGCGTACCAGCCTCCACTGGTGCTCTGACCGCCCCACCGGTCCCCTCGGGGAGGCTTGGTGGTGCAGAGAACGGCTCCCCGGCATCGGTAGCCTCGGTGGGTGGCCGACCGCTACGACCCCCAGGCTCTCGAGGCCCGCTGGCAGCAGTACTGGCTCGACGAAGGCACATACCAGGTCGACAATGACGATCCCCGGCCGCCCTACTACGTGCTCTCCATGTACCCCTACCCGAGTGGTCCGGCTCATATGGGCCACGTCCGCAACTACACCATGGGCGACCTGCTCGTCAGGTACCGCACCATGCGGGGCGATGGGGTGCTGTCGCCCATCGGGTTCGACTCGTTCGGTCTCCCGGCCGAGAACGCGGCCATCAAGACCGGGACCCATCCCCGGGTCCACGTTGAGGCCAACATCGAGGCCCTGTCCGCCTCCCTGCGTCGGATCGGGGCCTCCTACGACCTACGGCGGTGCTTTTCTAGCCACGATTCCGGTTACATCGAATGGACTCAGTGGATCTTCCTGAAGTTGTACGGGGCCGGTCTGGCCTACCGGGGCGAGGCGGCGGTCAATTGGTGCCCGGGCTGCCAGACGGTGCTGGCCAATGAACAGGTCCTGGCCGACGGCACCTGCGAACGCTCGGCCGACCCGGTCGAACACCGCGACATGGAGCAGTGGTTTTACCGGATAACCGCTTACGCCCAGCAACTCCTTGACGACCTCGACACCGTGGAATGGCCCGAGAAGGTCAAGTTGATGCAGCGGAACTGGATCGGACGGTCTGAGGGAGCCGAGTTCGGTCTAGCGATCGCCGATTCCGAAGGTAACCCCCGGGTAGACGCAGAGCCCCTGGCCGTTTACACCACCCGGCCGGACACAGGTTTCGGCATGACCTTTGCCGTTATGTCGCCCGAACATCCCCGAGTCGATGAGCTAACCACCGAGGACCGACGGGAGGCCGTCGAGGCATTCCGGACCGGGGTCGCCGGTCGCTCTGAGATCGACCGACTCTCTACCGAGGGCCCCCTCGACAAGCGCGGGGTGGCCACCGGGGCCTTCGTGGTGAATCCGTTCACTGGCTCTCCGGTTCCCCTTTTCCTGGCCGACTATGTGCTTATGACATACGGAACCGGGGCCATCATGGCTGTCCCGGGCGAGGACCAGCGCGACTGGGACTTCGCTAACGCCCACGGTTGCGACATCGTCCGTACCGTCAGACCGCCGGAGGACTTCGAAGGCGAGGCCTACACCGGCGACGGACCGTCAATTAATAGCGGGTTCCTGGACGGGATGGCTGTCGCCGAAGCCAAGTCGGCGGCCACCGCCTGGCTGGAGGAGCAGGGGTTTGGTCGGCACACGGTCAACTACCGGTTACGGGACTGGCTCGTGTCCCGTCAGCGCTACTGGGGTTGCCCAATTCCCATCATCTATTGCGCCGACTGCGGAGAGCAACCAGTGCCCGAGGCCGACCTACCGGTCGACCTGCCCGACGACGTCGAGTTCATGCCAACAGGGCGGTCCCCGCTTACCACCCATGAGGGCTTCCTCCACACCACCTGCCCGGAGTGCGGAGGGCCGGCTCGCCGGGAGACCGACACCATGGACACCTTCGTGGACTCGTCCTGGTACTTCCTGCGGTTCGCTGATCCGTGGTGCGACAAGTCTCCTTTCGACCGGGAGGCGGTCGAGAGGTGGCTGCCCGTTGACCAGTACATCGGTGGAATCGAACACGCCATCCTCCATCTCATGTATGCCCGCTTCTTCACCAAAGCCCTGGCCGACCTGGGGGTTGCCCCGTCCGGCCTCCGGGAACCGTTCAAGCGTCTGTTTACCCAGGGCATGATCCGCCTTGGCGGCACCAAGATGTCCAAGTCCAGCGGAAACCTGGTGGCACCCGAGGGGATCCTCGACACGCAGGGTGCCGACGCCCTGCGCCTTGCCCACCTGCAGGTCAAGCCGCCCCAGGAGGACGTCGATTGGGAGGACTTCGGGATCGAGGGCTGCGCTAAATTCTTGGCCCGGGTGTGGCGCCTTGCCGTGCCGGGAAGCGACCTGGTCTCGAGTGCTCGCAACGGCCAGCCCGAGTTGGCTGACTTGGAGGTGGACCGGGCCACCCACCGGCTGGTGGCCCGGATCACCGACGAGTACGACCGGTGGTCCTACAACACGGCGGTCGCCGGGTTCATGCAGTTCACCAACACTCTTTACCGCTGGGTCCAGGACGATAATGGTCCCCACGCTCCGACCCTCGCGGCGGCAATCGACGCGCTGCTGCTGGTCATGGCCCCCGCGGCGCCTCACATGTGCGCGGAACTCTGGGAACGCCGCAGGGGCGACCACGTCCATGCCGAGGCTTGGCCAATAGCCGACCCGGCCAAAC
>JAKUSA010000177.1 GCA_022449565.1 Acidimicrobiales bacterium
CTGGGGGTTGTGTCTGGCCCGGACTGAACCCCGGTTGCCGAAAAGGGAGGGCATCTCCGTCTTCATGGTCGACATGAGCTCGCCCGGGATCGAAGTCCGGCCACTCCGCCAGATAACCGACGACTTTGAATTCAACGAGGTGTTCTTCGACGAGGTGTTTGTGGCCGACGACCAACTAGTGGGCGAGGAGAATGCGGGATGGCCGGTTTCGCAGTCGACCTTGGCCCACGAACGAGGCACCAATCCACGACAACTGGTCATCCACTCGCAACTGCTCGACGAACTGGTCCGCCTGGCCGAGCGGTCCGGGATCGGAGATGACCCGCGCACCGCATCCCGCCTGGCGCAGGCCTTTGTGGAGCTCCGAGTTTTCCAGCTCCAGAACTGGCGGGCCTTGTCGCGTCTCCAATCGGGCAGGGCGCCCGGTGGTGAGACGACCACGGCCAAGCTCTACTGGAGTGAGATGAGCCAGCGGTTCCACGCTACGGCGATGCGGGTTTTGGCCGACGCGGCCCCCCTTTGGAAGGGCGCGACCGACAACCCGGGTGACGGTCGCTGGCAGCGGTCCTGGCTCTACTACCGAGCGGCATCGATCTTCGCTGGCACAAGTGAGATCCAACGGACCATCATCGGGGAGCGAACGCTCGGTCTTCCACGGGAACGACGGGGCTGAGAGGAGGCAACCATGGCCAACAGCAGCCAACCGAAGTTCGAAGCGGTCATCTACGAGGTGACAGGCCAAGTGGCCACTATCACCCTTGACCGACCCGAGATGGCCAACGCCCAGAACACCCAACTCATCGACGAGGTCGACGCGGCCTTCGACCTAGCCGACGCCGACGACCAAGTGAGGGTGGTTGTCCTGGCCGGAAGGGGTCGGCACTTCAGTTCGGGTCACGACCTCAAGGCACTAGTTGGCGACACCGAGCCCGACGAGTGGCGGCTCATGCGCGAAACCCCCGAAGGCAAGTACCACCACGAGAAGGTCATGTATTTCGACCGCTGCTTACGCATCCGCGACTTCCGGAAGCCCACCATCGCCGCAGTGCAGGGCAAATGCATCGCCGCCGGGGTGATGCTGGCCTGCATGTGCGACCTGATCGTGGCCAGCGACGACGCGTCCTTCCAGAACCCGGTGCTTCGCATGACCGGAGCCGCGGTGGAACTCCTGGTGGAACCATGGGAGATGCCGGCCCGCAAGGCCAAGGAGTTTCTTCTCACCGCGTCGGTCCTGACCGCCGTCGAGGCCGAACGCCTCGGAATGGTCAACCGGGTGGTCCCCCGCGACGACCTGGAAGAGGCGGTGCGCGAGATGGCCGAGACGATCGCCAAGGTTCCGCCGGCAACCGCCCAGGTTGTCAAACGGTCGATCAACAAGACCCTCGACCTCCAGGGCCAGCGCGACGCTTACGACTACCACTTCCAGGCCCACCACTGGATGCACGGCACGGCCACCGCGCTCGACGCCCTGGAGGCTCGTCAGAAGAAGACCTCGATGGCCGAAGTGTTTGCCGAACATCGCGACCCCGAACCCGACCCAAAGTCGACATGACCCGTCGCCCACTGGAGGGCCTGCGGGTCCTAGACCTAGGTACGCGGGTCGCGGCTCCGTTCTGCGCCGGCCTGTTGGGCGAGCAGGGGGCCGAGGTGATCAAGGTCGAAAAGCCCGGCCAGGGCGACCCGCTGCGGGACCTAGGGCCTTTCGCCGAGGGGCCCGACGGTCCCTACTCGCTTTACTGGGCTGTCGAGGGGCGGGGTCGCAAGTCGGTGACTTTGGACCTCTCACACCCGGAGGGTCAAAGGGTGTTCCGCGACCTGGCTGCCCGGTCCGACGTCCTGTGCGAGAACTTCCGCCCTGGGACCCTGGAGCGCTGGAACATCGATCCGAGCCGGCTCGACGAGCGCCTCGTTACGGTCCGTATCAGTGTCTTCGGCCAGGACGGGCCGAAGTCAGGGCGCCCCGGACTGGACCGGAACGGGGTGGCCTACGGTGGGCTGCTCCACCTCACCGGTGAGGAAGGTCGTCCACCGGTCCGCCCGGGCGTGACCGTCACTGACTACCTCACCGCCCTGTTCGCCGCCCAGGCGGCCATGGGGCTTCTCTACGAACGCGATGCCGGAGGGACCGGTCGGGGCGGAGTAATCGATGCCTACCTCTACGGGTCGGCCCTGCGAATCCTCGAGTGGACCATTGCCGCCTACGACCGCCTCGGGACGGTCCGATCACGCCGGGGCAACCGCCTCGACTACGCCGCGCCACTCGACA
This sequence comes from Acidimicrobiales bacterium, assembly GCA_022449565.1. GTDB lineage: Bacteria > Actinomycetota > Acidimicrobiia > Acidimicrobiales > MedAcidi-G1 > JAKUSA01. The sequence continues at coordinate 2,267 of JAKUSA010000177.1, forward strand.
ACTACCCCAGCCGCGACGGACGCTACGTGTGCATCGTGGGCGCCGCGCAGGTCAACTTCGCCCGTCTTTGTCAGGCCATGGATCGCCCCGACCTTGTCGACGACGAGCGGTTCGTCAACCCGGCTGCTCGGGCTGCCAACAACGGCGAGATCAACGCCATTGTGGCCGCCTGGGTGGCCCAGCGTGACGCCGACGAGGTGGAACGGCT
>JAKUSA010000178.1 GCA_022449565.1 Acidimicrobiales bacterium
TTCCGGGATAGAGCGGCCATTGGTGGATGGACACGAAGAGCACCCGGGGGTCATCGTAGAAGACGTCCTGGGTGCCGTTTCCGTGGTGGGCGTCAATGTCGACGACCGCCACCCGTACACCAGCCTCGGCCAGTGACGCCGCGGTGACCGCCAGATTATTGACCAGGCAGAAGCCCATGGACCGGTTCGGGGTGGCGTGGTGGCCCGGTGGCCTTACGGCGCAGAAGGCCACGTCAGCCTCGCCGGCTTGGAGGGCGGCCACCGCGACGAGGCCCGCCCCGGCGGCCAGGCGGGCGGCCGACCACGATCCTGGGCTCATCACCGTGTCGGCATCCACCAAGCCACCGCCTGCCGCGTCTATCTCAACCAGCGCCGCCAGGTGGTCGAACGGGTGACACCGCAGGAGATCCTCGTCTGCGGCCGGTTGTGGCTCTCGGCACACCAGAGCGTCCTCCAGACCGGCCGACTTCAGGCCGGACCAGACAGCTTCCAGGCGAGCCGGTCGCTCAGGATGCCTCCTCCCGGGTCGATGATCCAAGAAGCGCTCGTCGGTCACCACCAAGACGGACACCTGGCGAGCGTATCCCTCGTCGTTGGGCGACACCGATGGGTTCCGTCGGGAAGAACCCTCGATTACTACCGTCGGGAGGGGCCCGTAGTCTGTCGCCATCGTTGTTCGACCCTTCACCACCCGACCCGACCGAACCACCGGTGGAGTCCTCACCACCCGAGGTGGCGCCAGGTTCCGTTATGGCCCGTGGCGCTCGGACCCGTCGCTTGGACAGATCACTCCGCTACCCGGCGGACCGGGCATAAACGAGGAGGCAGTCATCGAGGCAACAGACCTGCTAGCCGCACGGGGATTCGACTCGATGCTGACTTCCGCTCTCGGTCCGGCGGAGCAGGTCCCCTTCCTCGATGCGGGCTACCGGGTCTGCCAGGTCCTCCGACTCCTCGAAATAGGCCTCACTCGGACGATGGAGGCCCCACCCCCCGAGCCGGGACTTCGGATCCGACCGGCCCGCCGGAGAGACATGAGACCCATCCTCGAACTGGACGCTGCGGCTTTCGACGCCTTCTGGCGCTTCGACGCTGAGGCCCTGGCCGAGGCGGCCCACGCCACGCCCCGGAATCGTCGGCGCGTCGCCCAGCGGGACAGGCGGGTTGTCGGCTACACAATGACCGGCCGGTCCGGGCGCACTGGGTTCGTCCAGCGCCTGGCCGTCGACCCGGACCACCACGGACGGGGCACCGGCCGGATCCTGCTTGTTGACAGTCTCAGCTGGCTACAGAGGAGCGGGGCGACCCGAGCCCTGGTTAACACCCAGCCTGGGAACGACCAGGCGCTAGCCCTCTACCGAAGCACCGGCTTCACCCAACGGCCCGAGGGCCTTGCAGTGCTTCGCCTCGACCGCGATAAGAGCTCGGGGGGGTGACCACCTATGACCGACCAGAGACCGAGGTTGCTGGTGGCCGCGTCCCTGATCGCCGCAGCGGTCCTCCTACCCGGGACAGCCGGAGCCCAGCCGGGCTCGGCCAGCATTTCTCTGGTCGCCCAGTCCCCCTGGGTGGAGGCCGGAGGCCAAGTCGCCGTGGGACTACGGGTAAGTGGTGAGGTCGACGGGACGTTCCTTGAACTCCAGTTCCTCGAGGCCGTTGACCGGAAGGGGCTCCTGGAGTTGGGCGAGGGCGTACTTCCGGGTCCGGTCGGCGACCCGATCCGCCGCCCGATCGCCGACCACCTAAACGCGGCTGGGGTTGTCTCCCTGGAGTTCGACGCTCGGCCTGCGACAGGCCTCGTCAGAGGCCAGGGCATCGTCCATCCACTGGCCGTGGCACTCTTCGCCACCGGTGGGACCGAACTGGACCGCCTCATAACCCCGGTTGTCCACCTACCGACAGTGCCCCAAGACAGGGTCCTGATGGTCGCCCTGGGATTCAACGTCACCGGTCCCCCACCGCTCCAGGCAGACGGATCCACAAGACTCGACGAACGCACCGTGCGCGACCTCCGAGCCCTCGCCGACGCCGTCGGAGACCACCCCTCAGTCCCCGTCGACGTCCGTCTCCCGCCGGCCACGATTGTTGGCTTATCCCGGTCGGTCGAACTCGCCGACGCACGCCTTCTAGCTGACTTGGAACGCGTAGTCGACCGGTCGTTGCACGTAGCCGTCACCCCATATGTGACCGCCGACCCCGAAGCCTGGCGACAGGCTGATCGGGCCGACGTATTTAGCGACCTTCTCGACCACGGAGAACTGGTCCTAGCCGAGCGGCTTCGGACCGAACCCACCCGAGGAGTGGCGCTACTGCCTCCCACCGCGGTTCCGGCGACCCTGGACCTGTTGCATCGACTGGGAAGCAACCGCTTCGTCGTATCGGGAAGCCAACTAGACCCCCGACCGACTGACGAAGGCTCCCTCGTCAGGCCGATCTGGTTACCGGGTACCGAAGGTTCGATCTATCCAGCA
>JAKUSA010000179.1 GCA_022449565.1 Acidimicrobiales bacterium
CTGGCGGGTGGCAAAGAACAGGAATCGCTGGGTCTCGTAGTCGCGGGTGTCGACTACCGCCTGGACACGCTCGTCGACCTGGAGGGGCAGCAAGTTCACGATCGACGTACCCCGTGCGGTACGGCTGGCTGAGGGGACCTCGTGGGCCTTGAGCCGGTAGACACGCCCGCGGTTCGAAAAGAACAGTAGATAGGCGTGAGCGGTGGTGTGGATCAGGTGAGCTAGGGCGTCCTCGTCCTTGAGTTTGGCCCCGGTGACTCCCCGTCCTCCCCGTCCTTGTGAGTGGAATTCCGAAAGGGCCATTGTTTTGACGTAACCGGCCGACGTCATAGCGAACACGAGTTCTTCGTCGTCGATGAGGTCCTCAATGTCGAGATCCCCGGGGTCGGGGACAATCTGGGTTCGCCGGGGAGTGGCGAAGCCTTCCCCCAACTCCACTAGCTCTTCCTTGATCACTGTGCGGAGACGGGCTTCGTCGGCCAAGATCGCCTCGAGTTCGGTGATGGTCTCTCCGAGCTCGGCCATACGTTCCTCGAGGTTCCTGCGTCCGAGGCGGGTCAACCGGACCAGCTGCATGTCGAGGATGTGGTTGGCCTGCACCTCGGAGAACTGGTGGTCATTCGACATGAGTCCTTCACGAGCTTCTGCCCGGTCGGCCGAACCCCGGATCAGGGCGATGATGTCGTCAATCCCTCCCAGTGCCTTGAGGAGGCCCTCGGTGATGTGGGCCTCGTCCCGGGCTCGAGCCAACCGGTACTCGGAGCGCCGGCGTACCACCACGATCTGGTGTTCGACATAGGACCGCAGGAGTCCAACTAGGTCGAGGGTACGCGGAACACCATCAACCAAGGCCACAGCGTTGACCGAGAAGGTCGTCTCCAGGGGGGTGCGCTTGAACAAATTGTTCAGAATGACCAGTACCGCGGCGTCCCGCTTGAGGGTGACGACGATCCTCGTCCGACCGTGGGCCGACTCGTCGTTCACATCGGCGATGCCGTCCAGTTCACGAGCCTCGACCAGATCGCGGATCTTGGACATGATCAGGTTTGGGCTGGTCTGATAGGGAAGTTCCGAGACGACGATCCGGCTGGTCCGACCGTCCTCCTCGATCTCGGTAAGGGCTCGCATGCGGATCGGCCCCCGGCCAGTCCGATATGCCTCAGTGATCCCGGCCCGCCCCAAAACTAGTCCGCCGGTCGGAAAGTCCGGACCGGGTATATGGGCCATCAGATCGTCAGTGGTGGCGTCGGGATGGTCGATCAGGTGCACTGTGGCGTTGATGACCTCGCCCAGGTTGTGGGTTGGGATGTTGGTGGCCATTCCCACCGCGATGCCCTGGCTCCCGTTGACGACCAGGTTCGGGAGGCGGGCGGGCAGCACCTCGGGTTCGGTGAACTCACCCGAGTAGTTATCGACAAAGTCGACGGTGTCTTCATCGATGCCGTCCAGAAGAGACATGGCCCGAGGGTCCAGTCGGCACTCGGTGTAGCGCGCCGCCGCTGGCGAGTCGTCGGGCGAGTAGCCGAAGTTGCCCTTGGCGTGGATTAAGGGGTCGCGCAGGCTGAACTTCTGTCCCATTCGGACCAGCGCGTCGTATATGGCCTGGTCCCCGTGGGGGTGGTACTTGCCCATCACCTCACCGGTCACCCGGGCGCACTTCATAGTGGGCCGGTCAGGTCGGGCACCGAGGTTGTACATCCCCCAGAGGATCCGACGGTGTACCGGCTTGAGACCGTCGCGTGCATCGGGCAGAGCCCGGGAGACGATGACCGACATGGCATAGTCCAAGAAGGAGTTTTCCATCTCCTCCTGGATCTCGATTGGCTGGACAGAAGCCAGAATCGCTTCGACCTCGTCGAGTTCCCCTGTGTCGCCGGTCGGACGGTCCACCATCAGATGTCGAGGAAGCGCACGTCGTGCGCGTTGGTTTGGATGAACCGCTTGCGGGGCTCCACGTCTTCGCCCATGAGTTCGGAAAACGTCGTGTCGGCTATCGCCGTATCTTCCACCGAAACCTTTAGGAGACTGCGGCGTGCCGGGTCCATGGTGGTCTCCCAGAGCTCGTCGTAGTCCATTTCACCAAGGCCTTTCAGCCGCTGGAATTCGCGCTTGTGGTCGGGATGCTCGGCCAGGAAGGCATCCTTCGCGTGGTCGTCTTTGAGGTAAACCTTCTCGCGCCCAACCACCGTCGAGTAAAGGGGAGGCTGGGCGATGTAGACGTGTCCCTCCGTGACCAGTTTGAGCATGTTCCGATAGAAGAAGGTCAGGAGGAGGGTGCGGATGTGGCTGCCGTCTACGTCGGCGTCGCAGAGCAGTATCACCTTGTGGTAGCGGAGCCGGTCAAGATCGAACTCATCGCGGAAACCAGCACCGATGGCCTGGATCAGGGTCTGGATCTCGGTGTTCTTGAGCATCCGGTCGACCCGGGCTCGTTCTACGTTGAGGATTTTCCCCCTGATGGGGA
>JAKUSA010000018.1 GCA_022449565.1 Acidimicrobiales bacterium
CTTCACCCCGGCGAGGTTGAGACCATGTGCGGTTAGCTCGGAGATCTGGCGAAGCAGGGCAATGTCCGTGTCGCTGTACCGCCGGTTCCCGCCCGCCGTGCGAGCCGGGTCGAGTAGGCCACGGCGCTCGTAGATGCGCAGCGTCTGGGGGTGCATCCCGGAAAGCTCAGCAGCCACCGAGATCACGTAGACGGCCTGGTCCGGTAGGGGCCGGTCCATGCTTCTTATCCTCCCGTCCGTCCGGAAGAGGGGCCCGGGTTCATGGGGTCTCCCCCCGGAGCCATTCTGTCAGGCGGTCGCGTGGGCTGCCCTCGGCCGCCCTGGCCAACTCCTCGATGGCCGCCTGTTCACCGTCGGTCGGCTCGATCGGGACCTCGACCTCGACGGTGACCAGCAGGTCGCCTCGGCCCCGTCGGGTGGCCACCCCGTGGTCACGGACCCTGAAGGTTCGACCGCTCGGTGTTCCGGCCGGAAGGCGCAGGGTGACCGACCCGCTCTCCAGGGTCGGCACCTCCACCTCGGCGCCCAGAACCGCCTCGGGGAAGGAGACCGGCAATACGAGGGTCAGGTCACGCCCCCGACGGCCGAACACCCGGTGGGGGTCGACGACCACGATCACAAAGAGGTCGCCGTTCGGCCCGCCCCGTCCGGAACCGCCCCGACCCTTGACCCTGATGCGCCCTCCGTCCTCGACCCCTGGCGGAATCCGGGCCTTTACGGTTCGGGGCCGGCGTTCGGTACCGGAACCGGCACAAGTGCCGCACGGTTCGTCAATCCGACGGCCGCGACCGCCGCAGTGCGCGCAAGGTCGACTGAAGGAGAAGAACCCTTGGTCGTCGAGTTGGGTACCCCGTCCACCGCAGGTGTCGCAGGTCCGGGGGCTGGTCCCGGGCCTGGCGCCGTTACCTGAACAGGTCGAGCAGACAGCGTTTCTCAGCAGCGAGACTGAGGCCGTCACCCCCCGGATGGCATCCATGAAGGAGAGGGTCAGACTCGTCTCGAGGTCCGGGCCACGTCGGGAACCCACGTGGTCGCTCTGACCAAACAAGCCACCGAATAGGTCACCCAGGTTCCCCATGTCGAAGGGCATACCGCCCGGGCCGCCGGCTCCCGGCCCAAAGCCTCCGCCCATTGGGCCCAGACGGCGCAGCTCGTCGTATTCGGTACGCCGGCCCTCGTCCCCGAGGACGTCGTAGGCGGCGGACACCTCCTTGAAGCGCTCCTCGGCCGTGGGATCGCCGGGGTTGGCGTCGGGGTGGAGCTTCCGGGCCAACTTCCGGTAGGACTTGGTGACCTCGCTGGCCGACGCCTTTTCGTCGATCCCGAGCACCCGGTAGTAGTCCTTCTCCAACCACTCCCTCTGGGCGGTCACCTTCGCCTCCCGTCGGGCCGGGGCTCAGCCCCGCACCCTCACCATGGCGGGTCGTAGGACCCGGCCGGCCCATACGTAGCCCCGTCGGACGACCTCGACGACCTCCGGGACGTCGTCATCCCTATCGGCCGGCTCGTGGGCTACCGCCTCATGGAGGGTGGGGTCGAACGGATCACCGTTGGGATCTAGAACCTCAAGGCCGACCGGCTCGAGTGCGTCGAGCACGGCCTTCCGGATGGCCACCACATCGTCGGCCCCTTGGGATATGGCGACGTCGCAGGCATCCAGAATGGGTAGTAGGCGCCCGGCCAGGTCGGCCCGGGCCCTGGTGGTGGCCTCTGCGTTGCGATCTTTGGCTTGCTTCCGGTAGTTGGCGAACTCGGCGCTTACCCGCTGCAGGTCGGCCAGGTATTGGTCTGACCCCGGGTCGTCGGCGGTCTCGGACTCGTCGGCAGGGTCGGTGACCTCGGGCTCCGCTCCGTCATCCTGTCCGGTTGTCAGGGGCTCTGCTTCGTCGGCGGGGTCGGCGGAGCCGGTCGGGTTGGCCGGCACGGCGCTCACTGTTCGTCGACGATCTCGGCGTCGACCACCTCGTCGTCGGAGACTTCGGGCCCACCCCCTCCGGGCGTGTCGTGGGCCTGCTGAGCGGCGGCCTCGTAGAGACGCTGGCCGAATTCCTGGCTGGCCACCATGAGCGCCTCGGTGGCATCGCGGATGGTGTCAAGCTCCTCGCCCTCCAGAGCCGCCTTGAGAGTGGCCAGTTTCTCCTCCACCTTGGACTTCTCATCGTCGGTGAGGTTGTCAGCCTGGTCGGCCAGCAACTTCTCCGTCTGGTAGACGAGGTTGTCACCGGTGTTGCGGGCCTCGGCCGCCTCCCGGCGGGCCTTGTCTTCCTCGGCGTGGGTCTCGGCGTCACGGACCATCTGGTCGATGACGTCTTTGTCCAGCGCCGACTGGCCAGTGATCGTCATCGACTGCTCGTTGTTGGTGGCCCGGTCCTTGGCTGAGACGTGCACAATCCCGTTGGCGTCGATGTCGAAGGTGACCTCGATCTGGGGCATACCCCGGGGGGCCGGGGGGATGTCGACTAGCTGAAACTTGCCCAGTGTCTTGTTGAACTGGGACATATCTCTCTCGCCCTGCAGTACGTGGATCTCCACTGAGGGCTGGCTGTCTTCGGCGGTAGTGAACACCTCGGACCGCTGGATCGGGATGGTGGTGTTCCGCTCGATAAGTCGGGTCATCACCCCTCCCTTGGTCTCGATCCCCAGAGACAGCGGGGTGACGTCCAGCAGGAGCACATCCTTCACCTCACCAACGAGCACCCCAGCCTGGACGGCGGCCCCGATGGCCACCACTTCGTCCGGGTTCACGTTCTTGGACGGCTCGCTGCCCGAGATCTCGGTGACCAGGTCGACCACCGCGGGCATGCGGGTCGAGCCGCCGACCAGGATCACGTGGTCGATCTGGCCTTTCGAGACCCCGGCGTCGGCGATGGCCTGCTCGAAGGGGGTGCGGCAGCGCTTGAGAAGATCCGCGGTGAGTTCCTGGAACTTGGATCGGGACAACGAGTAATCGAGGTGGAGTGGGCCCTCGTTGGTGGCCGTGACAAAGGGCAGATTCACCTGGGTCTGTTGGACCTGTGAGAGTTCGACCTTGGCCTTCTCGGCTGCCTCCTTGAGCCGCTGCACGGCCATGGGGTCACCACTCAGGTCGACACCGTGGTCGTTCTTGAACGAGGTGACGAGCCATTCGATGACGGCCTCGTCCCAGTCGTCGCCACCCAGGGCGGTGTCCCCGTGGGTGGCCTTAACTTCGAAAACGCCGTCACCGATCTCCAGGATCGACACGTCGAAGGTGCCGCCCCCGAGGTCGAACACGAGGATCGTCTGGTCGGCGCCCTCTTTGTCGAGGCCGTAGGCCAGGGCGGCCGCCGTCGGCTCGTTGATGATGCGCAGTACCTCGAGCCCGGCAATCTGGCCTGCCTCCTTGGTTGCCGTGCGCTGGGCGTCGTCGAAGTAGGCCGGGACGGTCACAACGGCCTGGGTGACCGGGGTTCCGAGGTAAGCCTCGGCATCGCGCTTGAGCTTCTGAAGGACCCGGGCCGAGATCTCCTGGGGGGTGTAGTCCTTGTCGTCTATTGCCTGCGACCAGCCGGTACCGATGTGGCGCTTGACCGAGCGGATGGTCCGATCGGGATTCGTGATGGCCTGGCGCTTGGCCACCTCGCCGACCAGGACCTCTCCGTCTTTGGCGAAGGCCACTACCGAAGGGGTGGTGCGGGAACCCTCGGCGTTGGCGATGACTACCGGGTCGCCGCCTTCCAGGACGGCGACCACCGAGTTGGTGGTGCCCAGATCGATTCCTACGGCCTTGGCCATGTCGTTGCTCCTGTCTCTTCTTCTCTCTTCTTCTTCGGGGGGATGGCAGGTTGTCGGGGTGGATGACCCGCCGGTCCCGGTCTCACTCCGGGGGGAGGAGGCGGTCCGGGACCGGCGGACAGGCTACGGGGAGCCTGCGAACTCTCCACCTTGGTTGTGCTATTTTCTCTATGTTATCCACTATATAATCCTGAGTCGTAGTTTGTCAAGTTTAACTCGTGGACAGTACGCCTGAACGCTGGTGAACTGGGGCCGTGCCCACGCTGATCCTGCTCCGCCATGGCCAAAGCGAATGGAACGCCGCTAACCGGTTCACTGGCTGGTACGACTGCGATCTCACCCCGGCCGGTGAGCAGGAGGCCCGGTCCGCTGGTGCGCAGTTGGCCGACCGTGGCATGTTTCCCGACATAGCCCACACCTCGGTGCAGACTCGGGCCATCCGGACCACCGACCTGGTCCTAGAGGCCCTCGGTCGGCCTGATATCCCGGTACGGCGCGATTGGAGGCTCAACGAACGCCACTACGGGGACCTGACCGGTCTCGACAAGGCGGCGACCCGGGAACGCTACGGCAACGAGCAGTTCCTGGCTTGGCGGCGCGGCTACACCACCCCGCCCCCGCCGATCGGCGCTGATAACCCCTACAACCCCCAGGACGACCCCCGCTTCGCCGAAGTTCCCGAGGGCGCCATGCCCCTAACCGAATGCCTGGCCGACGTTGTGGTGCGCCTCCTCCCCTACTGGGAAGAGACCATTACGCCCGACCTGGCAGCCGGCCAGATAGTTCTGATCTCAGCGCACGGCAACAGCCTCCGGGCCCTCTGCAAGCACCTCGATCGGCTCGACGACGACGCTGTCACCGGACTCAACATCCCCACCGGTACCCCGTTGGTCTACGAACTCGACGGAGATCTCCGACCTATCGAAGAGTGCCCGGTCCTCCAGCGGGCCCTCGACCCGGAAGCGGCCCGGATCGCCGCTGAGGAGGTCGGCCGACAAGCCGGCTGATGAAGCAACCTCCATGGTCATCCGGCGAACGGGCGTGGTCGACGCTAGAGAGCCCCTGGTCCGGGTTCGTTTAGCGAAGATAAACCAGCTGTCATGAAACCCCGGGTAGCACCCGGTAGCAGGTGGACCGGGCACCCTAAGCATCCACCCGCTTCCACATCGCCGAGCGATCAGACCCAGCGGATAGGGTTCGGCAGTCATGGAGAGGCAGCGCATCCGCCCCCATCGCGCGGTCATCGGCCTCGGAGTATTGGTGGCCCTGTTCACCGCCGGCTCCGGCCTGACGGCCGCCGTCACTGGATTCCACGACGACTCACCAATCACCCGCCAAGTGTTCGGCAACGTCCCTGGGGCCCTCAAGTTCGCCTTCTACACCGTCATCCCGGTACTCATCGTCTACGGCGCGGTGCTATTCGCCAACCGGGTCAGGAACTGGGGTCGGGGCACCCCCGATAATCGGGCCACCACCGGTAAAAACGCCAAACGGCGCTTCGCCGACTTCCGCACCGGCGTATACATGCGAACCCTGCTGCGGGAACCGGCCGCCGGGGCGATGCACTCACTGATCTACTTCCCCTTCCTGGTCCTGCTAGCGGTCACCACTGTCCTCGAGGTCAACCACCAGGTCCCTGAAGGGGTCAAGTTCCTCCACGGTGACACCTACCGGGCCTTCACCGCGGTAGGTGACGTGGCTGGGGTGCTCTTCCTGGTGGGAGTCGTTTGGGCCCTGGCACGCCGGTACGGCCCGCGACGCTTCCGCCCTTACCGGATCCGTACCAAGTCCAGGCCGGAGCACGCCGCAGTACTACTGGTCTTCCTGACCATAGGGATCACCGGGTTCGGCACCGAGGCCTTCCGCATCGCGCTCATCGACGCCTCTTCTCGCAGCGCCGAGACCTGGTCGGTGGTCGGCCACCCGCTGGCCACGGTGGTCGACCGCTTCGGACCGCTGGCCAACCACTCCGCCGGCTGGCACCAAGCCTGGTGGGTGGCCCACGTGACGTCGTTCGTGGCCTTCCTGGTCCTGCTACCCGTCACCATGATCCGCCACATGTTTACGTCGCCACTAAACATGTACCTACGGGACAGCGACCGGCCCAAGGGCGCCATGAAGCCGCTGCCCGACCTCATGGAGACCGAGTTGGAGAGCTTCGGCGTCTCCACCATCGAGGAGTTCACCTGGAAACAGTTGCTGGACCTCGACTCGTGCACCATGTGCGGCCGATGCACCAGCGTCTGCCCGGCCCACGCCACCGGCAAGCCGCTCGACCCCCGAGAGATCGTCCTCAAGGCCGGCGAGGTCATGGCGGCTACCGGCACCCCGGGGGTCTCGCCACCCATCGGTGTTGACGCCGAGATCTCCGTGCCAGCCGGGACCATGTTCGAACGGGTTACCTCGGAGGAGCTCTGGGCGTGCACCTCCTGCAGGGCCTGTGACGAGATCTGCCCAGTCAACATCGAGATCCTCGACAAGATCCTCGACATGCGGCGCTACCTGTCTCTCATGGAGTCCGACTTCCCCACTGAACTGGGGACCGCCTACCGGGCCATGGAGAACTCCGGCAACCCGTGGGGCCTTTCCCAGGGCGCTCGCGCCGAGTGGGCGGACGACCTCGAGGGCGTCACCATCCTCGACGGAGGAGACCCCCTCGAGTCCGAATACCTCTACTGGGTGGGTTGCGCCGGCTCATTCGACGACAAGAACAAGAAAGTGTCCCGGGCCATGGTCGAACTGCTCACCCGGGCCGGGGTGTCGTTCTCCATCCTCGGCCCGTCGGAGATGTGCACCGGTGACCCGGCCCGCCGTTCCGGCAACGAGTACCTATTCCAGATGATGGCCGCCCAGAACGTCGAGACCCTCAACGCCATGGGGGTGGTCAAGATCATCACCCAGTGCCCCCACTGCTTCAACACGCTGGGCAACGAGTACCCGCAGTTGGGCGGGCACTACGAGGTCATCCACCACAGCCAACTCCTGGAGTGGCTGATCGAATCCGGCCAGCTCGACGTCTCCGACGCCCAACTGGACGGCCGGCTCGTCTACCACGACTCCTGCTATCTGGGTCGTCACAACGACGTCTACCAGGCACCCCGCAGGGTGGTGGGCAGTATCGGTGGTCTGGAGGTCGTCGAGGCCGAGCGACACGGCACCAAAGGCATGTGCTGCGGAGCCGGCGGCGGCCGGATGTGGATGGAGGAGAACACCGGCAAGAACATCAACGTGGAACGATCCCAGGAACTGCTGGCCACCGGCGCCGACCGGATCGCCACAGCCTGCCCGTTCTGTTACGTGATGATCGACGACGGCGTGAAAGGCGAGGGCATAGAGGACGACCAGGTGCAGGTGGCCGACATTGCCATCCACCTCCTCGACGCCATCCGGACCGGCGAAACGCCGGCCATCCAAGAGGCGTTCACAGCAGCCACTGAGGGCTAGTCGCCGAAGTTCTCCCAGTAACGGCTTGCCCGAGGGCCCTCCTGGCCTCGATACTTCGAGCCCAGGTCCGCCGAGCCGTAGGGCCTATCAGCTGGTGTGGTCATTTGCACGAACGAAATCTGTCCGATCTTCATGCCCGGATAGAGGGTGATGGGGAGGTTGGCCACGTTGGACAACTCCAAGGTGAGTTGACCATCCCAACCAGCATCCACGTAACCGGCCGTCGAGTGGATGAGCAGGCCCAGGCGCCCCAGGCTGGACTTGCCCTCCAGCCGTGCTACCAGGTCGTCGGGTACCACCACCCGCTCGGAGGTCGACCCGAGCACAAATTCTCCAGGATGGAGCATGAACGGATTGTCGGGGGCGGCCTCCACCAGATCCGTCAACTCGGACAGGTCAGCGCGCACGTCGATGTGGCTCATGGTGTGATTCCGGAAAACCAGGAATCGGTGGTCAAGGTGGAGGTCCACCGACGAAGGTTGGACGCACTGGTCGTCAAACGGCTCGATCACTATGCGGCCGGCGGCGATGGCTTCGCGGATTGAACGGTCGGACAGGATCATGCGGCGCCGATGCTAGGCCACGATCCGACTGTGGGAACCGGCGTCTCCGCCAGCCATTACGCCATCGGTGACTCGCCGGTCAGGCACGACCACCACTACTGTCATCGCCGATCTACCGGGCGCCGAACATCGCAGGGGGAGCCATGGCTTACGTTGAGGGGCGCATCGTCTATGACGCGGACAGCCACGTCATGGAACTCCCCGACTGGCTCGAGTCCTACGCCGATCCGGATATCCGCGATCGCCTCAAGCCGCTCTACCTGGGCGGAGCGGGCGCTCTCGCTGACCAGGCCGTGGCCGAGGCCTCGGCACGACGCGACGATCCCGAACGGGCCGAGGAGGCCGAGAGGAACCTCCTTATAGCGAAGGGTTGGTCGGGGCTCGGGGCCTTCGACCCTTCCGAAAGGAGTCGAGCCCTTGACCTCCTGGGCTTCGGGAGCCAACTGGTCTTCTCCACGTTCGCGGCGACCCAATTCGCCGGTGACGACCCCGAGGTCGTCCAGGGGGGCCTGACCGCCCTCAACCGGGCTATGACCGACTTCTGTGGCGGTGACCACCGTCTGATCGCCGTCGCCCAGGCTTTCTGGAACGGCCCCGAGTCGACCCTGGCCACCGTGGTCGAAGCACTCGACCTCGGTGCCGGCGCGCTGCTGTTCCCCTCACATCCCGGGGACGGCATCAGCCCCACCCACCCCGAATACGACCCTGTGTGGTCAGTGCTCGAGGAGCGCGGTGTGCCGTTCATGATCCACATCGGCGGCGGAGGCCGCAGCCTCAAGCCGGCGTTCCACGACAACGACCGCCTGGTCAGTGACTTCCTGGGTGGCGGTGAAAACGTACGCGGTAAGGACTACATGGTCATCCACCAACAGCCCGAGCAATTTCTGGCCGCCTTAGTGCTCGACGGTGTCCTCGAGGCACACCCCGGGCTTCGGGGTGGTTGCATCGAACAAGGGGCCATGTGGGTGGTGCCATGGATTCGTCGCCTCGACATCTGCCAGTCCACCTTCGGACGCACCGAACCGACCTTGGCCGAACTCCCCGAGAAGGCATCCGACTACGTACACCGCCAGTTGTTCTTCACGCCCTTCCCGACCGAGCCCGTCGGCTGGCTGATCGACGAGTGCGGTGACGACCTGTTCCTCTTCTCCTCGGACTACCCCCACCCCGAGGGCGGCAAGGACCCCCTTGGACGCTTCCAGAAGAGCATGGAAGGGACCCCCGAGGGTGCCCGGGACCGCTTCTACCTCGACAACTACGCCGAGATGATGGGACCGGTACTTACCCCGGCCTGACCGCGGCGACGCTCCGACCACCTGATCAGCGCCAGGGATTACGACCGAAGAACTCCCTGATGAGGGGCTCGTAGTGCTCCAGCGGGTTGGAGTCGTAGGACGGGTCGAAGGCCGGTGAGTCGTACTCGGAGCAGAACTCCTCGCACCGTTCGTAGTGCTCGTGGCCTGCGTACTGGTCGCGGGTGTTCCGGTCGCCACCCAGATGGTGCCAGAAGTAGTAACCCTGGAAGATCCCGTGTTTGGCAACCATCCAGTGGTTGGCCTCGGACACGAACGGCTTGAGGACAGCCGCCCCGACGTCGGGGTGGTTGTAGGGGGTAAGCGGATCGCCGAGGTCGTGGAGTAGCGCGCACAGCACGTACTCGTCGTCGCGACCGGCCCGTTCGGCCCGGGTGGCCGTCTGGACACTGTGCTCGAGGCGGTCCACCGGAAAACCCCCGTAGTCGTTACGGAGGTACTCGAACTGCTCCAGAATCCGGTCGGGCAGAGCGGCCTCCAACTCCCCCCGCTGGACCATGATCAGGGCCCAGTCCTCCTTGGTCGACTCCTGGAAGGACCGGAAGCCGGCCCGGGGTGGGTTGGTGGTGTCGGTCATCGCTGACTCCTCACGGGCCGGAAGACACCGCCGATGGTAGGCGTGCTGCCGGCCTGCCCGGTCACTCGGGGGACTCCAGGACCTCGGGATTGACGAGGTGGGTCGGCCGCTCGCCGGCTAGGGCCATGAGTACCTGCTCGACTGCCATGCCGACCATCCGTTCCCGGCCCCTCACCGTCGCTGAGGCCACGTGCGGGGTCACCATCACCTCCCGACGCTGCCACAACGGGTGGTCAAACGGCAGCGGTTCGGGATCAGTCACATCCAGGCCGGCCGCCCGGACGGTGCCGTCGTCAAGAGCGGCCATGAGCGCCTCGTGGTCGACCAGTCCACCACGGGCCGTGTTGACCAGGATCACCCCGGGCCTCATGGCCGCGAACGCTGCGGCATCGACCATGCACCGGGTGGCGTCAGTAAGTGGCGCGTGCAGCGAGATGGCGTCGCACCGGGGCCAGAACTCCTCGAGAGGAAGGAGCTCTACCTCGGCGTGATCAACGAACGGATCGTGGGCCACCACCTCCATGCCCAGTGCCTTGGCGATAGCCGCCACTCGTTGGCCGATCCGGCCGTAGCCAACCAGGCCCAGGCACCGACCGTCCAACTCCAGGGCGCTGCCCGTTCCGACTTGGTTTGGGTCGTCATCGGGCTTGAGGAGCGGGTGGAGTGCCTTGAGGTTCTTGGCCGCCGCTAACAGCAGCATCACCGCGTGCTCGGCGGTCGGCACCGTCGGGCCGTCCGGGGTGTTGCAAACCAGCACGCCTTGCCTGGTGGCGGCGACCAGATCCACTGAATCCACGCCGATCCCCGTTCGTGCGATCACCCGGAGACCGGGTACCGACTCGATGGACGCCCGGTCCCAGACCCGGCTCCCGGCCAGTACCGCGTGGGCACCGGCCAGATCGGCCTCATCAGGTCCCACCGGCTCGACCCGGTCGATCAGGACCGGCCGGAGACGTTCCGGACAACCCCGCTCGAACCAGAGTCTCTGCAGTCCCATGACGTCGGATCTCGTCAACCCGCCGCACCGGAGCCAGGGTCGGTCACAATCCGATCCCTCCCTGGTCCTCGGCCAGCTCGTCGGACAACGTGCCATCCCACTGCGGCATCCCCGCCGCATGCGCGCTCTTAGCCAGGGCGTGGGAGCCGACCGGTGTGGCCACGAAGGCGAACACGATGGTCAGGGCAGCCTTGACTATCGACTCCGGGGTCCCGATGTGGACGGCCGCTCCCACCAGTAGGCCTAACAGGCCCAATGTCGTGCACTTGCTGGAGGCATGCAGCCTCTGGTAGGCGTCGGGCAGGCGAACGATCCCGCACACACCGACGAGCATGAACCCCAGGCCAACCACCAGGAAGGTGACGGTCATGACGTCTCGGAACGCGGCCATCTAGGCCCCCGCTCGGTCTTCCGGCGGCTCATCGTCAACCTGGAGTCCGCTGAGGTACTGGGCAAAAGCAACTGTCGCCGCGAACCCGACGATCGCCACCAGGAGCGCCGCGTCCAAAGACACGGCCCGCCGCTGGTCGACGGCCAGCAGCACGACGAGGCCCACGACGAGCAGAGCCAGGAGGTCGCCGGCGATAGCCCGGTCGGCCAGGTGGGGCCCCTTCATCATCCGGTACAACGCGAGCACCATCCCCACCGCTAGGCCGAGGATCCCCACGTCGACCACGACCTCGACCACCGAGGTCATGAGAACACCTCCCTTTGGAGACGTTGGTCCAGCTTCCGGAGACCGGCGATGGCCACCTCACGGTCCTCGGCGTACATGCAGTGCACGTACAAGAGGCCTCCGTCATGGGTCACATCCACCACCAGGGTGCCCGGGGTGAGCGTGATGGCGTTGGCAAGCACCGTGGTTTGGACTGGGTTGAGGTGGGCCACGGGGTAGCGGAGGATGCGTGGCTTCTGGTCGAAGCCCGGCGTCAGGATTTCCCAGGCGATCTGGAGGTTGGCCCGTACGAGGATGCCGAGGAAGTAGGCGCCGAACCGAACCAGCCGTATCAGACGAAGGGCGTAGTTGGGACGTCCGGTGGTGAGGTCATACACCGCGATGAGGGCGAACCCGACGACAAGGCCGGCGAGTACTCCGAACCAGGTCCGCTGGTCGGCCCACACCACGTAGAGCCCAGCCGCGCCAAGGTTGAAGCCCAGCCGCCAACTCATCCTGAACCACCTAGGGACGCCACAAGCCCGTGCGGGTCGACCGCCTCGATGTAGACGGTCGGGTCGGTGAGCTGCTCGCCGGCGTGGAAGGCGATGTCGTAGATCGGCTCCGCCGCCAGTCCGATGAACAGTGCGGTGATTACGAGGAAGCCGATGCCGACGTAGGCACCCCGGAGGCCGCCGGGCTCACCGGTCGGGGTCGACGTCTCCGATCCGGGCGGCAGCCAGAAGCCGGTCGTCCAGACCTTCAGCATGGACAGCAACGTCAGGGCGCCGGTCAGGAGGGCAATCACCGAGAGCCACCAGTGGATTCCCCAGCCCTCGCGGATGAGGACCAGTTTCCCGAAGAATCCGCTCAGCGGGGGTAGGCCGACCAGGCTCATCGCAGCAACGAAGAACGACACACCGAGGAATGTGTCGCGCTTGAGCAGACCACCAACCTTGTCGAGGTCGTCAGACCCGGTGTGTCGTTCCATCACTCCGCAGCACAGGAACAGTGAACTCTTCACCACCATGTGCTGGACCATGTAGTACAGCGCTCCGGCCAGACCCGCCGTCGTCATCATCGAAAGGCCGAACACCATGTAGCCCACCTGGCTGATCACGTGGATAGCGAGGATTCGTCTCACGCTGTGTTGGGAGACCGCGCCGAGTACCCCGAGAAACATGGTGACTCCGGCCGAGACAACCAGCAGGGGTGTCACGACGTCGCGGGCCTCACCGACCGCAAAGACCAAGGGGAAAGTGCGAGCCACGGCGTAAACGCCGACTTTGGTCAGTAGGCCACTGAACAGCGCGGCCACCGCCACTGGGGGGGTGTGGTAGGTGTCGGGTAGCCAGAACCACAGGGGGAACATGGCGCCCTTGGCGCCGAACACGAACAGCAGCAGGACTGACACGGCGACGAAGCCGGTCGGGAGCCCTTCGCCTGAGGCGACCCGTCCGCTGACGATCCGCGCCAGATCGGCAAGGTTGAGAGTGCCCAGCATCCCGTAGACCAGGCCGGCTGAGATGACGAAAACCGTCGAGGCCACCAGGTTCAGCACCAGGTACTTGTAGGCCTGTCCCATCTGCCGACGCGACCCGCCGATCGACAGCAGCCCGTACGAGGCCATCAGCATGATCTCGAAGCCGACGAACAGGTTGAAGAGGTCACCGGTGAGGAAGCACTGGTTGACGCCGACCATCAGAAGTTGGGCCAGCGGATGGAAGTAGCGCCGTTCCGTCTCCGGGCTAAGGGTGGAGAATCCGTGGACGTAACAACCCAGGGCCACGACGAGGCCGGCACAGATCAGCAGACCGGACAGGCTGTCGAACACCAGGGTGATACCGAAAGGTGCCGGCCAGGCACCCATCTGCGAGACGAGAACATCGCCGTCTCGGATCTCGAGCAGCCAACGCAGAGAAAGCAGCAGCATCGAGCCGAGGCTCAACACGCCCAGCACACGCTGGGGCCTGCGACGGCCGACCAACGCAACCGAGACGACACTGGTGGCCATCGGGATCACCACCAGGAGACCGAGCAGGTGGTTGGTCATCAATCCGCCACGCTTCGCGTCTCGAGGCCGGCGACCGGCGCTGGTTCGCTAGCCAGTTCGGGACTCGACCTTGGCGGCTCCTCGCCGGCCAGTTCATCCACGTTTAGCGTGCCCGTCTTCCGGGCCGTCACGATCAGCAAGGTCAGGAAGAACCCCATCACCGCGAAGTTGATGACGATGGCCGTCAGGATCAGTGCCTGCGGTAAGGCGTCGACGAGGTGCTCACCGCCAAGGATTGGGGGCTGTCGCAGGCCACCCCACGGGAGCACCGGGGAGCCGCTCATGGCGAGGATGGCCAGGTTGGCGCCGTGGCCCAGCAGGAACACCCCCATGGCGATCGACTTCAGTTCACGCGACAGCATCAGGTAGACGCTGACCGTGACCATCACCGTCACGCAGATGGCCAGGACGGTCGTCATGGGCCCAACTCCTCACCCAACCGGGTGATCATCCCGACGGCCACACCGACAACGACAACGAGTACACCGAGGTCGAACACGGTCGCCGAGACCAGATGTAGTTCCTGGCCGCCGAGGCGTAGCACGGTCGACGCCGACCGGAGGAGCGGCTCCCCGGCCAGCAATGGGATGATCGCCACGACAAGCGTCAGGCCGAGCCCGGCAACCACCAGCCAGCGGGGGTGGACGGGGAACAGCCGGTGGAATGCCCGTTCCCCGAAGGCCATCCGGTACGTGCAAAGGCCGACCGTGGTGACCAGTCCGGCGATGAACCCCCCACCGGGAGCGTTGTGCCCATTGAGAGCCGCGTAGATGGCGAGCAGGACGGTGAGCGGAAGCACCAGCCGGACCGCGGTCCGCAGGATCAGCGAGTCGATCCTCACCGCTCCACCTCCGCGGCGATGGTGCCTGGTTGGCCCTCATCGTTTCGGTGTCGCCGACGCCCGGGCAGCATCGACCAAACTCCGAGGGCGGCCGTGGCCAACACGGTGATCTCACCCAGTGTGTCGAAACCCCGGAAGTCCACGAGGATCACGTTGACGATGTTGCGACCCTCACCACCCCGGCCGTCGGTCACCTCGGTGCCGTGGAGGCTGTGTTCCTCGAAGAAGGCGCCCAAGGTCACCGCCTCGTTGGTGCGCTGGTCCGCCGCGTGGCCGGCCAACAGCGTCATCCAACCGATAGTGATCCCGACGAGCGCGGCCAGGGCCAACCGTGGCCTAGGACTGATGAGGGGGCGCCGATCCAGCCGGGGGAGCAACCGCAGCACCAGCAGGAACAGGAGTACCGAGATGATCTCGAACATGAGCTGGGTCAGGGCGAGGTCTATGGCCTGGTACAAGAGGTAGAGCCCGACGACGGCAAACCCGCTTGCCCCAAGCACCAGTACCCGAACCACCCGCTCGGTGACCAGGGGCAGGGCGATGGCCGCCGCGCACACAACCGCCCCGAGTAGCAGGCCGGTCAGCGACTCGAAGGGCGCGACGCCGTCGGGTAACCGCAGCATCGCTGGGTCGACCCATGCCGCCCACGAGATGCCCAGTAGCAGCAGCGTGAACACGAACACCAGGTAGTGCCGTAGATGGCCGGTCTGGATGCCATGGAAAGCGCGATGGCCGTACTGCAGAATCAACCGGTAGGTGACCGGGTAAATCCGATCGTGGACGTCGACGATGTCGCCTCGCATCCTCTGTGAGCACCCGAGGACGACGCCCAGCCCGATGGCGGCCAGCGACATGGCCAGTGGGGCACCGGGGTGCAAGAAGGGCTCCCACAACCAGGGAAGGCCGTCGGTGAACGCCTCGTCGTTGACGTTCACCTCGAGCCGACGGAACACCGAGTTCCACACGGGGGGTAGCAGGCCGCCGATGTACTGAACCAGAACGAGCCCGGCCGCCGGCACCCAAAGCACCGGACCCCAACGGTCTTTGCCGTGGACGACGTCCCGCCCGGGTAGGTCGTCGCGTACTCCCAATCGCCAACCAAACACCGTCGCCACCAACCGGACCACGATCGCCACGTTGCAGGCGGCTGCTAACACAGCCATCGCCACCACGACAAGGAGTGCCGGATGGGAAGCGGCAGCGTGATGGGCGGCACCAAGGAACAGCTCCTTGGCGACGAAGCTGACCGTTCCTGGACCACCGGCCAAGGCGTAGCTCGCTGCTAACAGAACCACGACGAGCACCCGACTGCCGGAGACCCCCCGGTGCCAGAGGCCAAAGAGTTCCGGAAGGCGACGCGTGCCGAGACGATGGGCAAGGGCACCAGCGATGAGGAACAGCGGCGCCTTGTAGAGCCCGTGGCTGGCGATTTGAGACAGGTCCCAGTCGATGGCGCTCCCGCCGTGCCCGTCGGTTACCCCACCGAACCCGTACATGCAGACGAACAGGCCAAGTTGGCTGACCGTCAGATAGGCGAAAATCAACTTCAGGTTGTGCTGCCGGAGGGCCAGGCCGGCACCGAGCAGCATCGTGACCGCTCCGAATGCCACAACTAACGGCAACCAGATCGTCAACAGACCGAACACGGGGAGTAGGCGTCCGAGCAGGAACACCCCGGCCTTTACCATGGTCGCCGAGTGCAGGAAGGCAGACACCGGGGTCGGTGCCAGCATCGCTCCCGGAAGCCAGTAGTGCAGTGGCCACTGGGCGCTCTTGGAAGCCGCCCCGACGAAGATCAACACAAACGCGGCGACAACCGTGCCGCTTGACCCGATCTCCGAGGCGGTGGCTACCAGATCGCTCCACCGCCAGACGCCGGTGGTGTCACCTAGAAGCAGGACCCCGCCGAGGAGGGCCAGGCCGCCGAATCCGGTGGTGAAGAAGGCCTGCATGGCCCGCTTCACTGCCGTCTCATCATCACGCTCCCAGCCGATCAGGAAAAACGAGCTGATCGAGGTCAGTTCCCAGAAAAGGGCTGTGAGTAGCAGGTGGTCGGCAAGGAAGACCCCCAGCATCGAAGAGGTGAAGAAGCCCAACGCAGGAAAGAACCGCGCCAGTGAGGAAGCGTCGTTGCCGAAGTAGCCGCGGGAGTAGAAGACAATCAGGACGCCGACGCCAGCGACGAGCAGAGCGAAGAAAGCCCCCAGGCCGTCGACAAGGAAGCTGAGGTCTAGATGAAGGCTGGGAACCCAGTTGATGCTGGTGGTGCCCGCGTGGTTCGGGGCGACGCCGTATCGCGTCAGGTGGACTCCGAGGAGAAGCAACGAGGCCGCCGGGCCGCACGCGGCCAGTAGCACACGGGCCAGGTTTTGGGCGCGGGGAATCAACAGCGTGGCAAGGCCTGCGACAACCGGCGCACCGACCGCGGCAAGTACAAGTGAGGGGTCGGCGGGGGCCACGGGGCAATTGTGGTCTCTGGCTCACCGGTTACCGACCATCTAGGGGCCGATCCCGAAAAAAGTCCCGGTGACCGCTCCGGTCACCTTGCTGGGCGGGACGCGACGTCCGGTAGCGTCAGGGCCCAGGTTCCGGGACCCCGGGCACGCGGGTGTTGTTCAATGGTAGAACCTCAGCTTCCCAAGCTGATGACGGGAGTTCGATTCTCCTCACCCGCTCCACGACGCATGATCCGACGGGGTATCTGATGAGACGTTCATGGGCCTCGATGGAGGCATTCGAGGGTTTCCTCGATGACGGCGGGATTGTCGAACCCGACGACGCCATGCCTGACGCCTACCGGGAAGCGGTGTTCCGGTTCATCGAGATGCACGCCAACAGTGAACTGATGGGCGGGCTCACCGAGCGGGACTGGATCCCACGGACCCCTGGGCTACGGCACAAGATGGCCACCTTGGCCAAAACCCAGGACGAGATCGGCCACGGCCACCTGCTCTACATGGTGGCCGCCGACCTAGGGGTCAAGACTCGTACCGGGATGCTCGAGGACCTGTTCGCCGGACGGAGCCGGTTCCACAACGTCTTCCACTACCGGGCTAAGACCTGGGGTGACCAAGTGGCCATCGCCTTCCTGGTGGATGCCGCGGCACTGGTCAGCCAGCAGGCCGTGTTCAAGGTCTGCTCCTACGGCCCCTACCGACGGATCCTGAAGCGAATCATCGCCGAGGAGGGTTTCCACATGCGGTTCGGCGAGGAGCGGATGCTCCGAATCGCCGAGGGAACCGACGTCCAGCGAAGCATGTTCCAACGGTCCATCAATGACTGGTGGTGGCCAGCTCTGCAGTTGTTTGGTCCCGATTCCCGGCCTGACGATGTGCTTCTTCGGTGGCACATCAAGTCGGAGCGCAACGAGGTGCTCCGCGACCGTTGGGTTCAGAAGTTCGTACCCCTCCTACAAGGTTACGGATTCGCGATTCCCGACCCGGGCCTGGCCTTCGACGAGGAGGAGGGACACTGGGTCAGCGGGCCGATCGACTGGGAACCGCTAGAGAAGACCGTTCAGCAGGCGGGACCTGACTCGGCTCGCCGGATCGGTGAGGCCGCCGCCAACTGGGCGGACAGCCAGTGGGTGCGTGACGCCCTGGACCGGGTAGCGGCGCTTCCCGACGTGGCGTGACTCGCTCCTCGAGTTCCACCGCTGGGTTGGCTGACGCGGTCAACAAGGCGGTGGCCGGCGTCGACGACCCTGAGTACCCGGGAGTCTCGATCGTGGACCTGGGCTTGGTTGAAAGAGTCGACGTAACAGGGAATGGGCGGGCCAGCATCGGCCTCGTTCCCACGTTCTCAGGCTGCCCGGCACTTGACGTAATCGCCGCCGATGTGCGTGACGCGGCGTCAGCGGTCACCGGGGTGACGTCGGTGGACGTCCACTGGCTTGCCTCGCCGATCTGGTCAAGCGATCGGATCACCGCTCGGGCCCGTAAGGCTCTCGCCGACAGGTTCACCGTCGCCGTCGGCAACGACGACGAAGCGGCCACCTGCCCGCGCTGCGGAGAATCCACCGTTGAACAATCGACGTTCGGTCCCAGCCGCTGCCGGGCTATTCACCGGTGTAGCGGCTGCGCCGAGGTGGTCGAAGTGCTGCGGGCCTGAACGATGCGTACCTACGAGGTTTTCCTCAAGCCCGACGGCCGCGACGAGTTCCGTCACGCCGGCAGCATCGAGGCCCCCAACGACGAGGTGGCCCTGGTCATGGCCCGGGAGAACTACGCGCGCCGCGCTGAGGGCTCCCGTCTGTGGCTGGTCGACCGGGCTCGGATCGTGGTCGGCGACGAGGACTTCGTGGCCCCCAATGCCGACAAGCCGCACCGACACAACGACGGCGCCCGCGTTGCCGAACGGCGCCGTCGCCTCCGCGAGGACGGGAAGTGACCGTCCTTTCGGAGTCCGCTATTGAGTACCTACTGGCCTTCGCCGACGACGAGCACCTGATGGGCCAGCGCTACACGGAATGGATCGGAGTGGCGCCGTTCCTGGAGGAGGACCTCGCTTTGGCCAGTATTGGCCAGGATGAACTGGGACATGCAGCGATGCTCTACGCCATTGTGGCCGGCGACGATGACTCGGCCATCGACCGCCTCGCCCTCCTACGGGACGCCGACGACTACCGGTCGTCGTGGCTGGTCGAGGCGGAGTTCCCTGGTTGGGAACACACCCTGGTCCGCCACTGGCTCTATGACGCCGCCGAGGAGTTGCGCTGGGAACTGGTCAGCGGGTCAACGGTGCCCGGGCTGGCCGCCGCCGCGGAGAGAGCGGGCCGGGAGGAGTCCTATCACCGACGGCACGCCGACGCCCTGGTTGACGCGCTACTCGGGGTTCCTGAGAGCGCAGAACGCCTTCAAAACGCACTAACAGAGGTCCTGCCACTGGCCCTCGGCCTGTTCGAAGCCGTCGACGGCGAGGCGATGGCCATTTCCGAGGGCGTGGCTACCGCACCCTTCGAGAGCCGACGTTCTCTATGGCAGGCGCGGGTGGCGGCGCGCTTCAACGGAACCGACCTCGGACGACTACCGGCCCCCGACCAGGACCGGCGCCGGCGGCGTAGCCCGGACTTCGCTCCGCTGATGGCCCGCATGCGCGAGGTCTACAACCTCGATCCATCGGCCGTCTGGTAGCGGGCGGCTGGGATGCAACCCCGGCACCGTCGCTAGGGTGCCTCCATGGTCCCCGGACCTGGAGAGACGATCCGGAGCGACGACTACCACACGGCCGGAGAGCCGTTCCGGATCGTCGACGCCGGCCCCATGGAGGGGACGACGGTCCTCGATCGCCGCTCCTGGGCCGTCGAACATCTCGACGACCTACGCCGGTTCCTGGTCGGTGAACCGCGCGGGCATGCCGACATGTACGGCGGGTTCGTCGTGCCAGCCGATGACGACCGGGGCGACTTGGGTGTGGTGTTCTTTCACAACCATGGGTTCTCCACGGCCTGCGGCCACGGAACCATCGCCCTTGTCACCTGGGCGATCGACACCGGACTGATCGTCGCCCGAGGACACCGGATCCCGGTGGTGGTCGACGTGCCATCAGGCCGACTACCCACTGAGGCCACGCTCGCCGAGGGCCGGGTCGCCTCGGTCCGGTTCACCAACGTGCCGGCCTTCGTGACAGCGGTCGGTGTCAAGCTCGACACCAGCCTTGGGCCGGTCACTCTGGACGTGTCGTTCGGCGGAGCGTTCTACGCCTCGGTGGCTGTCGACGAGCTGCCTGTCTCCGTCGCGGCCGAGCACCTCGGGGAGTTGGTCGCCGTCGACCGGGAGGTTCGGGCCGCCACGTCCGGTGCTGCCTTCGCCGAACATCCCGACGACGACCGTTTGTCCGGTGTGTACGGCACCGTCTTCCATGAAACGGTCGGTGGCAATCCGCTACACCAACGCAACGTGACCGTGTTCGCCGACGGGCAGGTCGACCGGTCGCCATGCGGATCGGGCACCTCGGCCCGGCTGGCTCTCCTTCACCAGGCGGGTCTCCTCGCCGTAGGCGACGAGTTTTGCCATGACGGCATCGTCGGAGGCCGGTTCCTGGCCCGTATCGAGGAAGAGACCCCGGCGGGTGTTGTCACCTCGGTGGAGGGGTCGGCCCACCGCCACGCCACAACCACCTTCCACCTAGACCCCCACGATCCTCTAAGCGCTGGGTTCCTGCTGCAATGACCGGACTGCCCCACTTTGACGCCGCCGCGGTGGCCGCCGTCGGGATGGCCGGAGCCATCGAGGCCCTACGGGCCGGGTCGATCGACCCGACCGAGCCCAGCCCCCGCGGTCACGTGCCGCTTGGCCCCGGCGACGATTTTCTTCTCATGCCGGCCGTTTCGCCCACCGGCATCGGCGTGAAGCTGGTCACCGTGCTTTCGGGGAACCCCGCGCGGGGACTTCCGCTGATCCACGGCTTCTACCTCTACTGCGACCGGGCAACCGGGGTCCCCCGGGCCACTTTGGACGGTTCGGCTCTGACCAGCCTCCGCACCCCGGCCGCTTCGGCAGTGGCCACCGACGTCCTGGCCCGGCCCGACGTGAGGACGCTTGGCCTCTTCGGTACCGGTGTTCAGGCCCGGGGCCACGTCGAGGCGATGCTGCTTGTCCGCCCCGACCTTGGCGAGATTGTGGTCCGAGGTCGCACCGAGACGGCTTCCCGTGAGTTCGCCGCCTCCTTGGACGCTGGCGGTCGGACGGTCCGGCCCGGCAGCCCCGAAGACACAGCAGGCTGCGACGTGATCTGCTGCTGCACCACTGCGAGCGAGCCCGTGGTGCCTACGGCCACGGTGCAACCGGGTACCCACCTGAACCTGGTCGGCTCCTATTCCACCGCCCGGCGGGAGGTCGACCCTGATCTCCTAAACGCCTCCGACGTGTTCGTCGACCACCGTCAAGCGGCAGCCGACGAGGCCGGTGAGCTGATGCTGGCCGTCTCGGAGGGCCGCTGGTCGTTCGAGAGAATTGTCGGTGACCTGTCGGACCTGGTCAACGGCCGGGAGGGGCGGATCAACGACGAGCGGATCACCCTGTTCAAGTCGGTCGGATTGGCCACCTGGGACCTGCTGGTGGCCGACCTGGTGGTCGACAGCTGATCAACCCTCGACTGGCGGCCACAGGAGTGGGTTCTGGTCGGAATCGACCGGTTCTCCTGGTTCGCGGCCGCCCAACCAGGCCATGCGGTCGTACTCCTGGGCCGGACCGGTCGGCTCGGCCACCCGGGCGCCGTCGGCCACGTAGATGACCGTCATCACCGGTCGCATGGCCCCGCTGGGGTTGGGAGACGCTGAGTGCAGTGTCCACCCGGCGTGGAAGGTGGCATCACCAGCTTCGAGGGACCCGTGGGTATCGGTGGTTAAACCTCGCTCTTCGATGAGTCGGTCGATCGCAGCCTGAGACCGGTCCGAGATGTGGCCAGCACCCAGGTCGCCCAGCAGGTGCGAGCCGGTAACAAACACCATCGACCCGACCTCTTCGGTGACCTCGGCCAAGGGCATCCACATGGTGATGGTGTCGGTGGTGTCCAGCGGCCAGTAGTACTGATCCTGGTGCCAGGGGGTGTGACCGCCCCGGGGTTCCTTGAACAGCGCCTGGTCGTGGTAGAGCCGAACTCCTTCCACCCCTAGAAGGGTCGCGGCGGCCGAGGCGAACCGGGGAGCACAGACAAAGGCCCGGACCGTCTCGTCGTGGCGCCAAAGGTCACCAACCTGCAGGAAGGCCGCTCCGTAGGTGTCCCGTTCGTCAACCGGTCGCCTCTCGTGGGTGCGTTCGACCACCAGTCGTTCGACGACCGGGCGCACGGCCGCCACCTCCCCGGCTCCTGCCAGGCCGCGGAGACAGACATGACCATCCTCTCGAAAGCGTTCAGCCGACCCGGTGGGCACCTGGGCCGGTCCGTCCAACGGTAGAAGCCCGGTCACTCTGCAACGATCGGGGGGCCGGACAACCGTCTCAGGCGGTTCCGGAAGGGCCCGTAGCGCCAGACCATCTCGTCACCATCGAGGTACCGGGTGACCATTACCCGCCCACCGTTGGGGCGCAGGTCCAGCCGGCCGTTCCGAAACTCGGCCATCACCCGGATCTCTTCGCCGACTGGCGATACGTCGTGCACGCCGTGCTCCAGGACCCCGTCGGCCCGCATGTCATGGACAATGTGCCTCGAGGTGATGACCACCCGGTCTCCGGCCTGTTCGATTCTCTCGACATTGCCCCGCATCATCCCCTTGTAGACCTTCCAGACGCCGCGGAGGTCAGGTGCCCCGCCAGGTAGCGGTTCTCGACAACCGGCGAGCAGTGGGGCGGGAAAGTCTCGCGCTGGTGCAGTCAAGCTATGACCGACCGGGATTTCGTCGACGGTGGGACCCGGGCCGCCGTCTAAGGCTGGCGGGTCGTATGCCTCGGATTCGTGTGGATACAACGGTTTGATAGCCCGCACCCGGTTTTGGAAAACCCGTGACACGGTTCGGAGCAGGGTCAAACTCAACGGTCCGTGCACTGCAGGAGGATGTCACAACCACCGATTTGGGAAACGATCGGCTCGAAGCCCCCCACTGATGGTCCTACTGTTGGGGACCCCGGTAGGGTCACGGCCGATGTCCGGCCATGGCCAGACCGAGGTCGAACCCCCCGACCGGAACGCCTTTCGGGCCGAGGTCAGGTCGTTTCTCGATGCCCATGCCGAGCCGCTGGCCGAGGCCGACCCGTGGGCCGTGTCGGGCTTTCCTGACGATGCTGAAGCCGAGGCTTACTTTTCCCGGGGTCGAGCGTGGCAGGCCACACTGGCCGACCATGGTTGGGCGGGAATCACCTGGCCGGCCGAGTACGGGGGCCGGGGTGGGGACGCCTGGATGGGTCGGGTCTTCGCCGAGGAGGCG
>JAKUSA010000180.1 GCA_022449565.1 Acidimicrobiales bacterium
CGGCGCCCACGATGTCGCCGAGGTCGATGTGCTGGCAAGGCCAACCCTTCAGGCCGTAGACGATGGTGACCCCGGCGGCGCTGACGGATACATCAAGGCGGCGGAAGGCCAGGATCAGGGGTGCTGCGGCCAACACTAGAACCAGGCCCAGGGCGGCCTTCGGCCACAGGATCAAGACGACAAAGAAAATGGTGACCTGGGTCGCGGCCAGGGCCACCGGCCACATCGCCTGACAGGATCCCTTCCAACGGTCCGGTTGCCGTTGATCAAACGTCATCAGGGCCAGGCTTCGACCAAACGACGCCATGTCTCGCCAAGCGCCTCGGGTAGCACTCGGGTGTTAGCCGTGGCGGTCATGAAGTTCGTGTCGCCCGACCAACGCGGCAGCACGTGCACGTGAAGGTGGCCGGGAACCCCCGCCCCGGCCGCCGCGCCCTGGTTCAGCCCGACGTTCACCCCACCGGGTGAATAGGCGGCCTCCACGGCCGCCACCGCGTCGCGCACCGTCGACCACAGTGCGGCATGCTCATCCTCGGTGAGTTCGGCTAGAGCGGCCACGGCCCGCCGGGGCACCACCAGGAGGTGACCGCTGGTGTACGGGTAGGCGTTAAGGAGCGCCAAACACTTCGGCCCCCGGTGGACAACAAACGTCTCCTCGTCAGGTAACCCACTGGCCTCGATGGCCTCGAACAGCGTCTGCTCCCCGGCGTCAGTCGCTTTCCGACCCTCGTCGTGACCCGACAAGTAGGCGGACCTCCAGCCGGCCCACAGGTGGTCAAGGCGGTTCAGCGCCGGGCCTCCACCTCATCAGCCAGGCGGACCATGAAGTCGGCGACGGGAACGTCACGCTCCGGCCCGTCGGCGCCCCGGGCGTTGTCACCCACCGTGTCCCCGTCCACATCGTCACCACCAACCACCAACACGTGGGGCACCTTGGCCACCTTTCCGGAGCGCACCCGCTTGCCAAGTGGTTCGTCGGCCGCATCCACTGACACCCGGAACCCGGCGGCGGACAGCCGCCCGGCCACCGACTCAGCGTAGGCCTGGTGCTCAGCGGCCACCGGCAGAACCCGAACCTGTTCTGGGGCCAGCCAACTGGGGAACGCCCCGGCGTAGTGCTCGATCAGTACCCCGAAGAATCGTTCCACGGAGCCCATCAGAGCCCGATGGATCATCACCGGCTGGTGCCGGCCGCCGTCGGCGCCCACGTACTCCAGGCCGAAGCGGTCGGGAAGATTGAAGTCAACTTGAAGGGTGGTCAACTGCCACGCTCGGCCGATGGCGTCGGTCACGTCAAGGTCGATCTTCGGCCCGTAGAACGCCCCGGCACCCTCCTCGACCGTGAACGGGATCTCCGCTGCCTCGAGTGCTTCCCTGAGGCCTTCGGTGGCCAAATCCCACAAGACGTCCTCCCCCACCGACTTCTCGGCCGGCCGGGTCGACAACTTGGCCTGGAATTCGTCGAACCCGAAGGCCCGGAGCACCGACACGGAAAAGTCCAACAGCGAGGCCAACTCGGAGGCCACCTGATCGCGGGTGCAGAAGATGTGGGCATCATCCTGAGTGAAGCCCCGGCTGCGTAACAGGCCGTGCACCGCGCCGGACAGCTCGTAGCGGTACACAGCGCCCAACTCGAAATACCGGGTCGGCAGGTCACGGTAACTGCGCTGCCCGGATTGGTAGACCATCACGTGGAACGGGCAGTTCATGGGCTTCAGGTAGTAGGTGACGCCGTCCAATTCCATCGCCGGGTACATCCCCTCGGCGTAAAAGTCGAGGTGGCCGCTGGTCTCCCACAGCACCGACTTGGCGATATGGGGGCTGAAGACGAAGTCGTAGCCACCGGCCTCATGGCGGGCCCGGCTGTAGTCCTCGATGATCTTTCGTACCAGCGCCCCCTTTGGGTGCCATACGGCGAGGCCGGGGCCGAGTGGTTCCGGCCATGACACAAGGTCCAGTTCGGTGGCCAGACGCCGGTGGTCGCGCTTGTCGGCCTCGACCAGGCGGTCCAGGTAGTCGGCCAGGTCGGCCCCTGTGGCCCACGCCGTGCCGTAGATGCGCTGGAGCATCGGCTGGCGTTCGTCGCCCCGCCAGTAGGCGCCGGCCACCTTCTGGAGGGCGAAGTGGCCCAGTCGGCCGGTGGAGGCCACGTGGGGCCCGGTGCACAGGTCGATGAAACCGTCGCCGTTCTGGTAGTAGCTGACCGAGCCGCCGTCCGAGACCTCACCGGCCAGTTCGCTGTCGTCCTCCCCGGCCGTTACCCGTTCGATGATCTCGAGCTTGTATCGGTGGTCGGCGAACAGGTCCTGGGCCTCCCGGGGCGTCGCCTCATGGCGTTCGAAGGCCTGATCAGCGGCGATGACCTCGCGCATCCGGGCCTCAATGGCCAACAGGTCCTCGTCGCTAAAGGTCGCCCCGCCTGGCAATTCGAAGTCGTAGTA
>JAKUSA010000181.1 GCA_022449565.1 Acidimicrobiales bacterium
GGATCCACGTGTTCGTATGCGTCGCGGCGTCGGGCGATGGCGCTGGTATGAAGGCCCGCCTTGTGGGCGAAGGCCTTGGCCCCCACGTAGGGCTGCTGAGGGTCGGCGGTGAAGTTGACGCTCTCGGCGATGTGGTGGGCCACCGAGGTGAGCCGGTCGAGGTGACCTTGGGGAAGTGTCTCCACGCCCATCTTGAGGCTGAGGTTGGCGATTATGGGCACCAGGTCGCAGTTCCCGACCCGCTCGCCGTAGCCGTTGATCGTCCCCTGGACCTGAGTTGCCCCGGCGGCCACCCCGGCCAAGGCGTTGGCTACCCCACAGCCGGTGTCGTTGTGAAGGTGGACGCCTACCGGGGCCTGTAGGTGATCAGCCACCTGGCGGACGATCCGTTCTACGTCCCCGGGCAGGGAGCCGCCGTTGGTATCGCAGAGTACGAGGCAGTCGGCACCGGCCATTGCCGCCTCCTCCAGCACGCGCATGGAGAACTCGGGGTTCTCTCGGTAGCCGTCGAAGAAGTGTTCGGCGTCGAAGAACACGGTGCGGTCGTTTTCCTTGAGAAAGCGGACCGAGTCGGCGACCATGGCCACGCCTTCGTCGAGGGTGGTCCGCAGCGCCTCGGTCACGTGGTACTCGGAGGCCTTACCGACGATGCACACCACCTCGGTATTTGCCGCTAGCAGGTGTTGGAGGGTCAGGTCGTCGTCGACCTTCCCCTTCACCCGGCGGGTCGAGCCGAAGGCCACCAGCCGGGAGTTGGCCAACTCCAGTTCGGACTGGGCCCGGTCGAAGAACTCATCGTCCTTCGGGTTGGAGCCCGGCCAACCGCCTTCGATGTAGTGCACGCCGAGCCGATCGAGTTGCTCGGCGATTCGTAACTTGTCGTCGACGGTCAGGGAGATGCCCTCCAGTTGCGCGCCGTCGCGCAGCGTCGTGTCGTAGATCTCGACCGATAGGGGCATGGCCGATGAGTTAGGCGTCGACATGCTCGTTCCATTCGGCGTATTCGGGACGGTTCCCTCGGACCGCTTCGAAGAAAACCTCCTGGATGGCCCGGGTGACTGGGCCTGGATCGCCGATCTCCCGATCGTCGACGGAACGGATCGGTACCACCTCAGCCGCAGTGCCGGAGAGGAAAGCCTCGTCGGCGGTGTAGAGGTCACTCCGAAGGAGGTTGCCCTCCTGGTAGTCGAATCCCAGATCTCCGGCGATGACTCTCACCGAGTCTTGGGTGATCCCCTCCAGCGCCCCAGCACTAGTCGGAGGGGTGGTAATAGACCCGTCGCGAACCACGAACAGGTTCTCCCCAGTGCATTCGGAGACGTGGCCCTGCGGGGACAGCAGGATGGCCTCGTCGTAGCCGGACCGGACCGCTTGAACCTTGGCCATCTGGGAGTTGATGTAGTGGCCGCAGCCCTTTGCCGCGGGCGGCATGGCGTTCGGATCATGGCGCTGCCACGACGAGATCATCATCCGCACCCCGTTACGGATCCCCTCGTCGCCCAGGTAGGCGTCCCACGGCCAGGTGGCGATGGCCACGTCAACCGCGCACGGCAGGGGGTTCAGTCCCATCTCCCCGTAGCCCAGGTAGGCGATCGGCCGGACGTAACAGGACGGCAGATCGTTGACCCGCACCGTCTCCTTCACTGCATCGACCAGGTCGTCGACCGTGTAGGGGATGTCGATGCAAAGGATCTTTGCCGACCGGAACAACCGCTCGATGTGGGGGGTCAGGCGGAACACTGCCGCGCCCCGGTCGGTCTCGTAGGCCCGGATCCCTTCGAACACACCGTTGCCGTAATGGAGCGTGTGGGTGAGCACATGGACGTTTGCGTCGTCCCAGTCGACGAGCTCGCCGTTCATCCAGATCTTGGCCGCCTTGTCGATCGGCATTGCCGTCCTCCTCCTGGTCCTTGCTGTCGGTGTTAGTCGCCTTGAGGTCTGGGTCCCCTAGCCGGTTGGGGTCAGACCCGCTCGGCGATCGCGTCGCCGATCTCGGTGGTCCCTCCGTGGCGGGTGGCCGGATCGGCACAGGCCGCGGTGATTCGTTCCGCCGCGTCGGCCTCACCGAGGAATTCGAGCATCATCGCCCCGGAGAGAACGGCCGCTGTCGGGTTGGCCTGCCCCTGTCCGGCGATATCCGGTGCCGAGCCATGGACCGGTTCGAACATCGACGGACCGGTTCTAGCCGGGTTCAGGTTGGCCGAGGCGGCCAGACCGATCCCGCCCGAAATGGCCCCGCCGAGGTCGGTGAGGATGTCGCCGAACAGGTTGTCGGTGACGATCACGTCGTAACGCTCAGGGGACTGCACAAAGTAGATACAGGCCGCATCAACGTGGTGGTAGGCCGTCTCCACGTCCGCGTATTCCTCGGCTACTTCGTTGAAGGCCCGCTCCCAGAGGTCGCCAGCGAATGTC
>JAKUSA010000182.1 GCA_022449565.1 Acidimicrobiales bacterium
CGGTCGGAACCCCGATGTTCATGCCCATCCGCTCGGCCTCCCCGGCCCGCGGGCCCCCCCGGGCCCGGGGTCCACGCTACGGGACAGACCGCTCACCTGGATTGTGGAGAACAGCGCCATTTGCTAAGACAACGCAATAAACCAGCGTATTAGTAGTATCTAGAGCATGGGAAATGCAGATTCAGCTATTGACCACGTGGATCGAGCCATCCTGAAACTGCTCCAAGATGACGGCCGCGCAGCCAACGTGGACCTCGCCGACGCCGTCCACCTCTCAGCGTCGGCCTGCCTCCGGCGGGTCCGCCGCCTCGAGCAAGGAGGGTTCATTGACCGGTACGTGGCCCTCGTAGACCCGACCGCCGTCGGCCTCGGCACCGACGTGTTCGTCGAGATCACCCTCGCTTCCCAGGACGAACCCACCCTTGACGCCTTTGAAGCCGCGGTCGCTGACCGGCCCGAGGTTCTCAGCTGCCACCTGATGGCCGGGAACTTCGACTACCTGCTCCACGTGGTGGTGCGCGACGTGGGCGACTACGAGACCGTTCACCGAACCCACCTGGCCCAGTTGCCCGGCGTGGATCGCATGCGGTCTAGCTTCGCCCTGCGGTCGGTTTGCGACCGAACCGCCTATCCGATCCGCGACGCCTGACCGGATGTCCCTAGTCGCACCAGTATCAGCACCGAGGCCAGGACGCCGCTCACCGCATAAACCAGGATCGGCCCGTCGGCCACCGCCCAGCCGAACACCCCCCAGACCGCCGACTCGGCACCGGACAACCCCCACGTGGCCGGCGAGACCCCCGAAAGGTCCGACGACCGCCAGGCCCGAACTACCGCCGGGCCCAACTGAACGCCGTAGCTGACCCCCAGCACCACTCCGAGGACCATCCAGCCGGCCGAGGCGAACACCACCGCGCAAACCACAGCCAGTGCTCCGGCCCGGATCAGCGCCGGCCGCTGCTGCGCCCTATCCAGGGGCAGCAGCACCCGGAGGGCCACCGCCTGCTGGGCGACTAGCGACACCTGCAAGGGAAGCACCAACCACAGACCCATCTCGACGCAGTAGGCC
The DNA here is from genome assembly GCA_022449565.1 of Acidimicrobiales bacterium. Taxonomy (GTDB): domain Bacteria; phylum Actinomycetota; class Acidimicrobiia; order Acidimicrobiales; family MedAcidi-G1; genus JAKUSA01. The sequence goes on from JAKUSA010000182.1 coordinate 1,070, forward strand.
ACCCAGCCGCTGTTGAGTACCACCCCGAAGCCCAGCCAGGTAGCCGACACGCCAGCCGGGGCCCGGGTCCGCACCAGACGCACCACCTGGGGCAGCATCATCACTCCGGACAACGTGGTGGCCACCAGGGCGCTGAGGACCTCGACGACCGACACGGCAGGCACGCTAGGGGCGGGTTATCTGCCAGGGTGGGCCCCAGCCCACCGGGGCTCAAGCGGTGATACCGAAGCGCTCCAGGCCGAAGCACTCGATGGCGTTGCCACGCATCAGCTTGTAGACCTCCTCATCGGCGAGACCCGCCGCGTCACAGATCCGGGTAGCCACCTCGAGCGTGTGGGGGAACGTCGAATCGGCGTGCGGAAAGTCCACCTCGAAGCAGATCTGGTCCATGCCGATGACATCCCGGTTCTTCAGGCCGATCTCGTCGTCGAAGATGCAGCCCCAGACGTGGCCCGGTATGTAAGTGCTGGGTGGTTCCGGTAGGTCTATCCCGAACGAAGCATCGCCCCGCTCGGCCCAGATCTTGTCCATCCTCTCGATGATGTAGGGCATCCACCCCACCTGGCCCTCGGCGTAAGAGACCCGCAGCCTCGGGAAACGAACAAACACCCCAGAGAGTATGTAGTCACACATCGACCCCATTGCGTTGGCGAAGGTGATGGTCGACGACACTGAGAACGGGGCATCCGGCGAGGTGGTCGGCATCTTCGATGACGACCCGATGTGCATGCACACCACCGTGTCGGTTTCTTGGCAGGCCGTCAGGAACGGGTCCCAGAAGCGGTCCTTGTCGTGGATCGACGGCAGGCCCAGGTGGTAGGGGTTTTCCGAGAAGGCCACCGCGAAGGAACCCTTGTCGGCACAGCGGTGTACTTCGAGAGCCGCGGCCGCCGGGTCCCACAGGGGGATAAGCGTCAACGGGATAAGCCGACCCCGGGCATCGCCGGCGCACCACTCGTCGATCATCCAGTTGTTGTAGGCCTGAACGCACAGCAGGGCCAGTTCCTTGTCCTCCCGCTCAAGAAACGTCTGCCCGCAGAACCGGGGCAGCACGTTCGGGAAACAGAGCGAGGCGTCAACGTGGTTAGCCGTCATGTCGGCCAACCGGTCGGCCTGCTTCCACCCGCCGGGCCGGATCTGGTCGAACGTCACCGGCTCCACGTCGAGAGTCTCGAAGCCCGAGGCTGCCGAGAGCTTGGGGAACGGATAGACGAGGTCGTCGTAGAGCCACCAGTCGCACTCGGCACCGCCGGGCACGCCCTTCTGGTAGGTGAACTCGCCGCCTTCGAAGTTGAACACCGCGCTGTCCCGCTC
>JAKUSA010000183.1 GCA_022449565.1 Acidimicrobiales bacterium
GTATGAGGAGGGCAGCGGACCTCGCAACATGGTCGTGCTGCTACTCGACAGCCTTAACCGGCACATGCTCGGGGCCTACGGAAGCGGGGAGTTCGCAACACCCAACCTTGCTCGTTTTGCGGCCCGGTCGCTGCGCTTCACCCGCCATTACTCGGCGTCGTTGCCCTGCATGCCTGCTCGTCACGATCTGCTCTGTGGATCCTGGGATTTCTTATGGCGGCCTTGGGGGTCGATCGAGTTGTGGGAGAACAACATCACCCAGGACCTCAGGATGACCGGGGTTGCCAGTCAGCTCATCACCGACCACCCGCACCTGTTTGAAACCGGTGGTGAGAACTACCACACCGATTTCTCCGCGTGGGACTACCTGCGGGGACATGAGGGCGACCCTTGGAAAACCCGGCCTGATCCGTCCTGGGTGGGCACTCCGGCCTTACCGGCTGCGTCGGGAATATTTCGGCGCGGCTACGACGATTCCCGCACTTATTTCCGCGAGGAAGCCGACTTCCCCGGGCCGAAGACGATGGCAGCAGCGGCGGAGTGGCTTGACCACAATGCCGGGGCCCACGAACGCTTCTTCCTCTTTGTCGACGAGTTCGATCCGCACGAGCCCTTCGACACGCCCGAGCCGTGGACGTTCAAATACCACGACCAGCGCGATCAGGAGCTGATGATCTGGCCCCCGTACGGCACTAACCCGGTCGGCAGCGGGGCGCTCACCGAGGCCCAGGCCGTGCAGCTTCGGGCGAACTACGGAGCCAAACTGTCGATGATCGACCACTGGCTTGGTCGCTTTCTCGACGCGCTCGATCGCAATGATCTCTGGAACGACACAGCGGTCGTGCTTTGCACCGACCATGGCCACTATCTCGGAGAGCACGGTGGTGCTTTCGGCAAGCCAGGCCTGCCGGTCTACAACACGCTGGGTCACATCCCTCTGCTGATCTCATGGCCAGGTGCGGCGCCGGGTTTGTGCGACGCACTTACGACCATGGTCGACCTCCACGCCACCATCGCCGATCTGTTCGGCGCTGAGCCCCGGCATCGAACCCACGGGAGGTCTCTGCGGCCTCTCCTCGATGGACGGGTCGACTCGGTACGCGAATGGGTCTTACAGGGCTACTTCGGCCGTGAGGTCAACGTGGTCGACCTGGACGGGAAGTACGTGCGCACGACACCAGATGGGCCGTTCCCGTTGTCGATGTGGTCGAACCGCTGGTCGACCATGCCCGTACATGCACTCCCGCGTTTCGGGCTCCCCAAGCCCGACGACCACGCCTACCTCGACCGCATGCCGGGGTCAGATGTGCCCGTCATCCGCCAGCCGTTGACCGAGAAGACTTACGGGTCGCACCCCTTCATTACCGCCCGGTCGGTCTCCGACGCTCATCTCCTCTTCGACGCGGCAGACATCGAAGAAACCGAGGACATAGCCGGCTCGGCTCGCGAGGCGCACTACACCGAACTGCTTCGCCACGCGCTCACCGAGGTCGACGCACCCGACGAACAACTGCAACGGCTCGGCCTCGCAGCAAGCGGGACGCCGGGGTGACCGTCCGCCCCATTCTGTCATTGGGGGCTTGGTTGTGTTTGGGGAGAATTCGACTTGCGGACAGGTCAAGGAGGTACTAGAAAGACGATCAGTGAGCAACTGCTTCGGCAGAGGTTCACTCGGGGAAAGAACCGGAAGCGGGAAACCGAAGAAGGGGAAAGCTCCGGGTAGAGGCCCCTTCGGGGGCCTTTGCCGCGTCTAGGGGCTGTTCCCCCCCTCCGTCCGACGGGCACCGCCGGGTCAGGCCGTGGTCAGGATCCGCACCCTTGCATTGACCGGGTCAACCTCGATGCGGTCACCGTCGCTAATGGCTTCCATGGCGTCTGCCGCGCCTACCACCGCCGGGATGTCAAGTTCCCTCGACAGCACAGCGGCATGGCACATCGGTCCGCCCTCGGCGGTCACCAGCCCGCCCACCAGGGTAAGCACCATGTTGTAGGCCGGGGAGGTGGTTCGAGTGACCAGGATCTCTCCGGGCTGGAGCCGGTCGAAGGCCTCGTCGGCGTTCTCAGCCACCCGGGCCACTCCGACCGTCACCGAGGCGCCGACGCCGGTACCGGTGAGCCTCGGCCCCCCATCGTCGGCGTCTTCCTCGTTTATGTTTATTCCTAGTTCGTCGATCTAGTTCTTCACAAGGAGCACGGTCGTAGCCAGAGGCTTCGGGAGAGCGTCGAGGGCCGGTGGCGCCTCGGGCTCACCGAGGGTCAGCGGAGGATCGAGGGTCTTCTGGTGC
>JAKUSA010000184.1 GCA_022449565.1 Acidimicrobiales bacterium
ACGGCATCGAGGCGTACTTCGCTTTCCGGAACGCCGAAGGCGGGCTGTTCGGGCGTGAGTTGGGCGTCGGTTATGTGCTCGACGACGAGTTGTTCTCCAACCAGGTTCGGGCCCTGGAGGTCATCTCCGCCGACGACGTTTTCGGCGTGTTCAACGCCACCCTGATCGCAAATGGCTGGGGAGACCTGAACGACAGTGGGATCCCCACCTTCGCGTGGAACATCCACGCCACAGAATCAGCCAACCGGACCAACATCTTCGGACACATCGCGGCAATGTGCGCCACTTGCACCCAACGGGCCGTGCCCTACACGGTGAAAGTCGCCGGTGCCACCAAGGTGGCATCACTGGGCTACGGGGTCAGTGAGAACTCGAAGGTGTGCACCCAGGCAGTCGCCGACTCGATCGACCTCTACTCGGCCGACATCGGTGCCGAGATGGCCTACTTCAACGACAGCCTGGGCTACGGGCTCCCAAACGGAATCGCCCCTGAAGTGACCCAGATGAAGGAATTGGGCGTCGACTTCATCTCCACCTGTATGGACCTGAACGCCATGAAGACCATGGCCCAGGAGTTGGCCCGCCAGGGCATGGGTGACGTGGTGCTCTACCACCCCAACACCTACAACCATCCGTTCGTGGCTGAAGCCGGCGACCTCTTCGACGGGGACTTCGTGACCCCACAGTTCATGCCCTTCGAGGCCGATGCCGACAACACCATGCAGACAGCGTTCATCGACACCATGACCGAGTTGGGTCGGGAACTCTCAGAGTTGGCGATGATCGGATGGATCAACGCCGACGCGGCCTATACGGCCATCCTTTCCGCGGGACCCGTCTTCGACCAGAAGTCGGCTATCGATGCTCTCAACAGCCAAACCGAATACGACGCGGGAGGGCTGATCGTCCCGATCGACTGGAGCCGACAACACGTCCCACCGGTGGAAGGGGAAGCGGCCAATGACTACGCGCTTGAATGCTTCGCCCCGGTTCGCATGAACGGCGGCGCGTTCGAAACAGTGGCTGATCCGGCAACGCCCTGGTTCTGCTGGGACAACACCACCCTCGACTGGGCCGAGCCCACCCAAACCGTCTTCGGCGGCTGATCCAAACGCCCGCCGACTGTGCTCCTTGCCGCTAGCACAGGTGAGGATCTGCTCAGGGCGGTTCTCCAGGGAGCGCCACCGGGCAGCGTCTATGCGCTGATCGCCCTTGGATTCGTCCTCACCTACAAGACATCAGGGGTCTTCAACCTGGCCTTCGGTGCCCAGGCCTACGTGTCGGCGGCCATGTACTTCCAGGCCCGAACCGAATGGGGATGGCAGGTCGTCCCGGCGCTGATCCTGGCGGTATTCATCCTTGCTCCGCTCATCGGGCTTGTTCTAGAGCGGCTGATATTTCGGTACTTGAGCAACTCGTCGGCGGTGGCCAAACTCGTGGTTGCTATCGGGTTGACCGTGGCCCTGCCCAGCCTGTTCGAGTTGGTGACCGGATTCTCGGCCGTGGCCGGTCGGACTCCGACGGGCATCATCCCCGGTGGCTCGTCGGTCTTCTACGACCCATTCGGCATCTACCCGCTCAGCCGGGACGAACTGGTCCAGATGGCGGTGGCCATGGTCGGTATGGCCGCTCTAGGTGCCCTGTTCCGCTTCAGTTCACTTGGATTGGCACTGCGGGCCGTGGTGGAAAGCCCGCGGATGACCGAATTGAGCGGTATCAACGCCGACCGAGTGTCGGCCTTCGCATGGGCGTTGTCCAGTCTGTTCGCGGGAATGGCCGGGGTGCTGATCGCCCCCCGTTTCAACACCCTCATGGCTCCGGACTTCTTCCACCTGGTCATCGTGGCCATCGCCGCGGCGGCCATCGGCCGCCTGGCCAGCCTTCCCGGCGCGCTCCTAGGCGGGCTCGGACTGGGCATCTTCATCGCCATCTTCAACACGTTCCTTCCCCGCTGGACAGCGGACCATGGGTGGCTGCGGCCCTTCCAGGAGAACCTGACCCCGTCGATGCCCTTTGTGATCCTGTTCGGCGTGCTGGTGTGTTGGCCGGCAATCCGGAGGGAGCGCAGAGTGGTCGATCCTCTGGGAGGGGTCGACCCGCCGCCCCCTGCACTTGCCGCCTCGACCCGGAACCGGCGTCTGACCTTGGCCACCCGCGTGTTCTCCGTCGCTTTCCTCTGCGTGCTCGGAACGACCGTCCTCCTCCGAGCGGATGTCCGCTGGCTGTTCCTTGTCACCCAGGCCGTGATCCTGGCCATCATCTACCTCTCCATCAC
>JAKUSA010000185.1 GCA_022449565.1 Acidimicrobiales bacterium
CCTCGTAGTCATGGACATCCGGTCCGATCTCGGCCGGTTCGGGCGGCGGGGCCCCGTCGTCCATTAGCACCACGTGCCGGACCGTCTCGAACTGGTCCATGAGCGGCCAGAGCAGGCCGGCCACGCTCTGCTCCAGGAAGATCACCTCGTCTTCGGCGTGGTTGACGATGTAGGTGAGCTGATCGGGGAACAGACGCAGGTTGAGGGTGTGGGCCACCCGGCCAGTGCACGGCGGGGCGAAGTACAACTCGAGGTGCCGGGCCGTGTTCCAGGAAAAGGTGGCTACCCGACCGTCCGAGGTGATCCCCAGGTTGTCCAGGGCACCGCCCAGGCGGCGGGTGCGTTCGGCCCATTGGCCGTAAGAGGTCCGCTCCCGTCCGTTAGGGGTTGCCGTGACCACCTCCTTGTCCGGGAAGAGGCGTTCAGCGCGGTCGAAGATGTGGCTTAGCGACAGCGGCACATTCATCATGAGGCCGTCCATTGGCGTCTCCTCCCGCCTTTGTCGTGTCGGTTCCCCGGGCCGGGGTGGGGACCGGAAGGTACCAGCCTCGGCCTGTACGGATTCAGTCCAGTGTCGCCACCACCCCGACGGCGACCAGGACCGTGTTGCGGGCCAGGGTTCGCCACGACAGGTTCCCGGTCGACCATGCGCCGAAGCAACCACATCCCTCCCGTTGTCCAGCCAGTAGGCGGCCAGCCACCAGGGTGCTGAAGGCGACCAGGAGGGCCACCGCACACGGTCCACCGGTCCGGGGGTCGACGATCAGCAGGATTGCGGTGAGTACCTCCACGACGGGGACTCCGACGGCCAGCAGGTGGGGGACGGGCAGACCCATTCGGGCCAGGGATCGCCGGGTTCCGGTCGGGTCGCGGAACTTCGCTACCGAGGCGACGGCGAACACGACGGCCAGGATCACCCCGGCTAATCGGGCCACGGTCAGTAGCCCAGGCCGATGTCGACCGGGGCCAGGAGGGGGCGTCCCTCAAGGAAGCGTCGCACGTTGTCTTCGACAAACGGGGTGAGTAGGTCGAGGCCCATCTCGGGGGTATTGGCCACATGGGGGGTCACGAGGCAGCGTGGCTCGGACCAGAGCGGGTGGTCGTCGGGCAGCGGTTCCGGGTCGGTCACGTCGAGCGCTGCGCCGGCGATCGTCCCGGCGGCCAGGGCGGCCACCAGGTCGTCTGTGACCACGTGGCGACCCCGGGCGACGTTGACCAGGAGGGCGTGGTCGGGGAGCAGGTCCAGCGTGTTGGCGTCGACGATGCCACGGGTCTCGGCGGTGAGGGCCAGGGCGACCACCAGGAGGTCTGTTTCGGGCAGCAGCTCGGGAAGGAGGTCCGGGGTGGCCGTCCGGTCGGCTCCGGCGACCGGACGGTCGTGGCGGCGTACAACCACCGTCGGGCAACCGAACGGCGCCAACAGGGGGAGTAGGCATTCGGCGATCCCCCCACCCCCCAGGATGGTGACCCGGGCGTCGGCCAGGTACCGCCCGACGGGCTTCGACCAACGGTCGGCCCTGGCGTAGCCGTGCAGGTTCTTGGACAGGGCCAACGCCAAAGCCATCACCGTCTCGGCCACCGCCGGTGCGTAAACGCCCTTGCCGCATGTCCAAGTCCATCGTTGATCGAGGTGGTGGGCGAACGGTTCGATCCCTGCATAGGGCAGTTGGATCCACTCCAGCCGGTCGGCGCCCTCGACGACCGAGGGGAACAGGTCGGGGCGGGAGGGGTCCGCCCACACGAGTCCCTCGGCCTCTTGCGGGTCGACCAACCGGCCGCCCGCCGCGTCGACAGCTCCGCACATCGCGGCGTGCATCTCGGGTCGGGTGTCGGGGGCGACGGCGATCAGGCGGCTCACCGGCGCGACCCTAGGTCGAAGACGAGGGATCGGAGCGCGGGCTACCCAGGGGGTGGGGCTTTCCGGTCAGCCGAGGGCGTTCGTGCCGGCGTAGGGCGCCGGGTCGTCGACGGCCGGGACCTCGGGTCGCGACCAGTTGGTCAAGACCGCCAGGTCGTCGGCCAGGTCCCGCCAGGCCACTGGATCCCATCCTTCGGCGGTGCCTACCACCCAGCCGTCCTGGCGGACGACCACGAATGCGGGCAGGGCGACCAGTCCCAGCGCTTCGACCAGTGATCGATCCGGATCGGTAAAGGCCAGGATCTCGTCGGTCAGGGGTCCGAGGAACCGTAAGGCGCCCTCGGGGTCGGTTCCGGTGACCACAAAGGACACACGAACATCCGCGCCGCGAATGCCGGCCAGTACCCGGAAGGCG
>JAKUSA010000186.1 GCA_022449565.1 Acidimicrobiales bacterium
GTGCTGGCTATTGGCCTGCTCTTCACCGAGGCCCTGATCGTGGTGCTGTGGCTGATGCTGGTGCTGAGCGCCATCACCGCCGTACAACGCTTCGTCAAGGTATGGCGCCAGGCCAGTGCGGAGCGGGACACCCCCTACCAGCGCCGGGCGGCCCGCCGCCGACAACTACGGGTCGAACGCCGGGCAGAGCGCCGGCAGCGTCTAGTGGCCCGTCGCCGGGTCGAGCGCCGCCCGCGGTAACGGTTGTCCTCCGGCGCCCTGGCTGGTTACCGCCTGGCCTCGACGCTGGCCCGGCGGATTCCCGAAGGCGCCGGTAGGCCGCTGGCCCGGGCCGCCGGACGCCTAGTCGGCCGCCTTGACAGCTCCCGACGCCGACAGGTGGGGCGCCACGTACGCCGCGTCCGGGGCGCCGACCTTCCGGCCACCGCGCTCCGACGGGCCACCGGCCGGGTCTTTGCCTCCTACGCCGACTACTGGTACCGGAGCTTGCGATTGCCGGCCATGGACACCGCCGAACTGGGTCGCCGGTTCAGCATCGACGGCTACCGACACCTTGAGGAGGCCCGGACTGTCGGTCCCGGCCCGATCCTGGCCCTGCCCCACCTGGGTACCTGGGAGTGGGCAGGTCTTTGGTTGGCCCGGGTCAAGCGGGTACCTGTCTCGGCGGTCGTCGAACGCCTCAACCCCCCCGAATTGTTCGAATGGTTTCGGGAATTGCGAGCCGCGCTGGGCATTGAGGCGATCCCACTAGGCGAAGGCGCCGGCACCCAGGTCCTCCGGTCGGTCGCCGATGGCCGGGTGGTCTGCCTGCTCAGCGACCGGTTGGTTGATGGCAGCGGTGTTGATGTCGAGTTCTTCGGCGAAACAACCAGGCTCCCGGCCGGCCCGGCCACCTTGGCGCTGCGCAGCGGAGCACCGCTCCTGCCGGCCGGTGTCTATGACACGCCCGACGGTTGTCATGCCATCGTCCGACCGCCGATACCCGCTGAGCGAACTGGTCGACTCCGCGACGACGTGACCCGCATGACCACGGCTTTGGCCATCGAACTGGAGTGGCTGATTGGCCGCGCCCCCGACCAATGGCACCTTGTGCAACCGAACTGGCCCACGGACAGGGTCGCCATCGAACGGGCCGCCGCCGACCGGTAGCGTCGTCGCAGTGCGCGTCGGCCTGATCTGTCCTTATAGTCTCACCCTGCCCGGCGGGGTCCAGGGCCAGGTGCTGGGACTGGCCCGGGAGTTGCGGGCCGCCGGGCATCCAACCCGCGTTCTAGGACCCTGTGACGGGCCGCCCCCCGACGCAGGGATCACCCCGCTGGGCGACAGCCTCCGCACGGCGGCTAACGGATCGGTCGCACCGATAGCTCCTGACGTGTCGTGCGCGCTCCGAACCATTCGGGCCCTCAGGGACGAAGAATTCGATGTCCTACATCTCCACGAGCCACTGGCTCCCGGACCCACGGTGACTGCCCTGTTCCTTGCCCAGACCCCCATGGTCGGTACCTTCCACGCGGCGGGCGGCAGCCTTTCCTACGATCTACTCGGCCCGCCCTTGCGCTGGCTTCGTGGGCAGTTGGGACGGGCCTTCGCCGTCTCTGATGACGCGGCCGACATGGTCCGCACGGCCCTCGGCGGTCACTACGAGGTGGTCTTCAACGGCGTCGAGGTGGATCGTTGCCAGGCCGTCGAACCGTGGCCCACTGACCGGCCGACCATCTTCTTCGTGGGCCGCCATGAACCCCGGAAGGGTCTCGCCGTTCTCCTCGACGCTATGGCTGACCTGCCGTCGGACCTACGCCTCTGGGTGGCTAGCGACGGGCCGGAGACCGAGCGTCTTGTTGCCCGGGCTGCTGGCGACCCCCGGATCGAATGGTTGGGTCGCATCTCCGATACCGAAAAACTGGCCCGGATCAGAGGCGCCGACATCTTCTGCGCGCCATCGTTGCGCGGGGAGTCGTTCGGTGTGGTCCTCCTCGAGGGCATGGCCTGTGGCACCCCGGTGGTGGCCAGTGACATCCCCGGATACGCCCGGGTGGCCCGGGGTGGTAGTGATGCCCTCCTGGTCCCACCGGGCGACGCGGCCTCTCTGGCTGCTGCCATCGAGAAGGCCCTCCGGAACCCTGACCTGGCCGCAGGGCTGGTGGCTGGGGGCCGCCAACGGGCCGAGCGGTTTGCGATGCGTCGCCTAGCCAACCACTACCTTGAGGCCTACGCCTCACTCCTGTGATCAGGAACCCGGTGGGAGGCTCGCCACGCCTAACATGCG
>JAKUSA010000187.1 GCA_022449565.1 Acidimicrobiales bacterium
CGACCTGACCATTCGTGGCCTCCGATGCTGCCCGACACTCCCCATCCGTCGAGAACGTCGTGGAGGTCGGTCCCACACACCCCGCAGTACTCGACGGCCACCCGCACCTCGGACGGCCCGACCGGGGGAACGGCTATCTCCACCACCTCGAGGTTCCCTTTCCCCCGGTAGATAGCCGACCGCATGGTCCTGCCGGTCACTGAGGGGGCTCCAGACGGGACCGAAGCTCGGATCGGTCGAACTTTCCCGAGGCCAGCAGCGGGAGCCTCCCGACCACCTCCAGGTGTTCCGGGGTCAGGAACGGGGCCAGTCCCCGGGTGGCGAACCACGACCGACAGGTCTCGAGGTCGAAGCCTTCGGATGCCACCACGAACGCTGCCACCCTTTCCCCGAGCCGGTCGTCCGGCACGCCAACCACCACGGCCTGATCAACCGACTGGTGGGCTTCAAGGTGCATCTCTACCTCCCGGGCCGAGATGTTCTCGCCGGCCCGAATTATCCGGTCGTCCGACCGACCGGTGATGGTCAACCACTTCCCGTCCAGTCGACCCAGGTCGCCGGTCCGGAACCACCCGTCGACGAACACGCCATCACCCTGTGCCGGTTCCAGGTAGCCGCGGGCGACCTCGGGGCCACGTACCCATACCTCACCGTGGCCGTCGACCCGGATCTGGGTCTCATCGAAGGACCGTCCGTCAGTACAGGCCATTCGCTCGGGGGGATCGTCGAACCGGCTGGTGGCAACTGTCGGGGCCTCGGTTGACCCGTAGGATCGCTTGACGACCGCGCCAATTTCGTTCCGGGCGCGTGCCACGAAGGCCGGCGTCACATCCGCCCCACCGCAGGAGAGCATTCGCAGCGACCTCGTGCGTTGCGAAGAGAAGGCGGGATCGTCCATCAGAGCGAGGAAGAAGGTCGGCGGGCCCACCATGTAGGTGACCGCTTCGGCTTCGATCAACTCCAGTGCGTCAGCCGGATCCCAGTTGGGCATGAGCACGGTGCGCATGCCGGCCACCCCTGGCACCAGGACCCCATGAAGTAGGCCTGAGACGTGGGCCAACGGGGCCGGCATGAGGACCACATCCTCTGGGCCCAGACCGTGGACTTCGAGTAACTGATGGACCTTGTAGAGGAGGCCGCCGTGGGTGTGGACCACGCCCTTTGGGACGCCGGATGATCCCGAGGTGAACATCACCAGGGCGTCATCGGAGGACGCTACGGAAACCGGTGGGACTTCTGTGCCACCACGGAGCGATCTGACGTCCAGTACGCCGGGTAGCTCAGCCGCCGGACTGCCTGGACCGGCCACTCGGACAACCGGGTCCAACACTTCGAGGGCGGCCACCACCTGGGCCGAACCGGCCCGCGGGTGGAGGGCGGCAGCCACCGCGCCGAGTCGCCAGCAGGCCCGGTAGAGGACCACGGCCTCAACGCTGACTGGTAACTGGAAGGCCACGCGGTCGCCGCTCCCCACCGACCGTTCAGCGAGTGCCGCAGCTGTCGAAGAGGTGATCGCCTCGAGTTCCGATGTCGAGAACCGGTCGCCACCCACCACGACCAGGTCGTCCCGGGCTGGTGCCCTATCCAGGGCCTCGGTGAGGTTCACCCGTCCTCCGGGCTGGACGGTCGGCGAACCGGTCTCACCCGTCGACGCCCAATGGGATATCGCCACTGAACACGATCTCCCGGGAGGCGAAGCACCAGCGGTCCGGGGCACGACGCATCACGTCGAGGTAGCGGCCCGTCGACAGAATGGTGTTGGTCCGGGAAACGAACACGTAGTCGGTGGCCACCCGCGCTGTGTCGCCATCGACCTCGATGACGGGCTCACTCAGCATGTGCCGGCCTCGGTCATCCTCTTGTTGCGTGGGCTCGATGAAACTCCGGACGTCATCCCGGCCCCGGAGACGGTTGCCCATGACGACGAACACTACGTCCTCGTCGAAGAGGGCGATCCACTCGTCGAACCGGCCGTCGTCGAGAAGGTGGCAGTAGTCGGCCAGCAGCCTGCGGATCGCCGATTCGTCATTGCTCATCCTCGGTGCCCTCCTGGCCGACATGATCCTCCAGGACCGGGGTCGCCAGCCAACCGGCACGGACTGGCCTCACGTGGTACGACAGGATCATGGATCTCACCCTCACAGCCTCTGAGGAGGCGTTTGCCTCTGAGGTCCGGAGTTGGCTGGCCGAGCACGTGGAGCACCCCGGGCCGTTCGGCTCGGTCGACGACGAGGTCGATTGGGGCCGGTCCTGGCAGGCC
>JAKUSA010000188.1 GCA_022449565.1 Acidimicrobiales bacterium
CACACCGGCCGATGAGTTGGCCCGGCGCCTTTTCGACGTCGGCGGTATCGCCGGCATCCACGTCAACTCGAACATCATTACCGTGGAAGCCTCCACAGCCGACTTGGACGTCGACGGAGTCGCCGAAACCATCGCCGAACTGCACCTCTACTACGTGGACGGCGTCGAGGTGCCGAGCGACGAAGAACTGACCGGCGCCGCCGGCTGACCTACGTCGGGGTCTCTGATGGCTCACCGGAGCGCGGCCGACCCCTCGGCTGCCGGATTTGACCCGGCCCGCCTCCAGCGGGTCGCCGACTACGCCCGGGCCTTTGTCGACGACGGGCTCATGGCCGGCACCGACGTGCTGGTGGCCCGCCGGGGGCGATTGGCCCTGCGCTCCACCGCTGGCCTGGCCGACCGGGAGGCCGGGATGGCCGTCGGTGAGGACACCCTGTGGAGGATCTTCTCGATGACCAAGCCGATCACCTCAGTGGCCGTCATGCAGCTAGCCGAGGAAGGGAGGGTCCGGCTGCGGGACCACCTGGCCGGGTTCATTCCCGCCTTTTCGGACATGCGGGTCTTCGCCGGTGGCACGGCCGACGACCCCGAGACCGTGCCCGCCGACCGACCGATCACCATTGCCGACCTACTCACCCACACCGCGGGGCTGAGTTACGGGATAGTCAACCAACACCCAGTAGACGAGATGTACCGGCGCGACGGCCTGATCGGCGCCCGGTCCGAGGGGACCCTGGAACGGGTCGTGGACGCCATCGCCGGCCTACCTCTCCGTCATCAGCCCGGCACCCGATGGTCCTACTCGATGGCTACCGACGTCCTCGGCCGGGTTGTCGAGGTGGTCGACGGGCAACCGTTCGCCGACGCCCTCCGTTGCCGCATCCTTGAACCCCTGGGCATGGTCGACACCGGCTTCTCGGTCCCCGACGAGAATCTCCACCGGTTCGCCGCCTGCTACCAGCCGGCCCCCGGAACACTGGCACCCGTGCTGTTCGACCCGCCGGCGACCAGCACGTTCCGGGAACCAGCCTGGTCCAGCGGAGGAGGGGGTCTCGTGTCGTCGATGGCGGACTACCACCGGTTCTGCCGGATGCTGCTAGCCGGCGGCGCCTTGGACGGACAGCGCATCCTCGGTCCCCGAACTGTGGCGTTGATGATGCGCAACCATCTTCCCGAAGGGGCGGACCTCACCGAGGTCGGCGACCCCCTCTACCACCAGGGGTTCTTCGACGGCTGCGGGTTCGGGTTGGGCTTCGCCGTGGTACTCGACGCGGCGCACGGTCGTATCCATGCCACCGAGGGCGAGGCTTCCTGGGGCGGAATGGCCAGCACCGCCTTCTGGGTCGACCCGGCTGAGGACCTCCACTGCGTGTTCCTGGCCCAGTTGGTCCCCTCCAGCACCCACATCAGGTTGCGTTGGGATCTCCGGAGCCTGGTCAACCAGGCGATCGTGGAATGACTGTGACCACTTCCGGCGCCTCTGCTGGCTGGGAAGACACTTCGGTCGGGGTAGGGCCCCACCCCGAGCCGTGGCCCGACGACCATCGGCTCGACCCTGAACTGCTGGCCGGCGGCGACCGACGCAACGTGGCCGACCGCTACCGATATTGGACGGTGGAGGCCATCGTCGCCGACCTGGACGACCGTCGACACCCATTCCACGTGGCCGTCGAGAACTGGGAACACGACCTCAACATCGGCACCGTGGTCCGCAACGCCAACGCCTTCCTGGCCGCCGGGGTGCACATCGTGGGTCGACGGCGATGGAACCGGCGCGGCGCAATGGTCACCGACCGGTACCAGCATGTAGTCCACCACCCGGCCGTTACCGATCTGGTGGCCTGGGCCACTTCGGAGGGCCTCGACCTGGTGGGTATCGACAACCTTCCAGGCTCAGTCCCCTTGGAGACGGTGGAAATACCCAAGCGCTGTGTGCTCGTCTTCGGCCAGGAGGGCCCGGGTCTTTCCACCGGGGCCCGGGAGGCTTGCACCGTGGTCTGCTCGATCGCCCAGTACGGCTCCACCCGCTCCATAAACGCCGGGGTGGCCTCGGGGATCGCCATGCACGCCTGGGTCCGCCAGCACGCCGGGCCCGCCCCTGGAGACAGATGATCATGGCCTTGCGACCGGTAGTGCTCGGGGTGATTGGCTTAGCGGCCACACTGGCCTCGGTCGCCAGTGCCTGTGGTACCGATACCGACATCCCTTCGACAACCCGGCCGAGGACGTCGGTAGCCATC
>JAKUSA010000189.1 GCA_022449565.1 Acidimicrobiales bacterium
GAGGAGAACCTGGCGCAGAGCTGCAACGAAACGACCGCCTTGTCGAAGCGCATGGCCTCTCCGGCCAACCGATCGATGTCCGGGGTCCTCGTCAGCGTGTCTGTAGCAACGCCACATAACTGTCGCGGCAGTTGGTCAGCCACCACGTAGACATTTGTTGGCCTCCGGGCCTGCGAGGATGGGCCGGTGCCGCACTTCCCCGGGCGTACGGGAGCCGCCGCGCTGGCCCTCACCGCACTGCTGGGCGCCGGGTGCGCCGCGGGCGGCGAGGACCCCGACCCCACGACCACCGCACCGACGACCAGCGCACCGACGACCAGCGCACCCGCCACGACCAGCGCACCCGCCACGACCAGCGCACCGACGACGACCACCCGGGAACCGCCAGACACCAGCTGGCCCGGGTCGGTGCTCGACCTGCTGGTCGTGGAGGACACCCCGAGAACCGGGGGCTACGACCGCGACGACTGGGGCGGGGGCTGGTCGGACGATGACGGCGACTGCCTGAACACCCGGCACGAGGTGCTGATGGCCGAAGCCACTGCCTCGCCGGTGCTGCGGAACGACGGCTGCCTGGTGACCGGCGGTCGGTGGCTGGCCGCCTTCACAGGGTCCACCGTGGACGACCCCCGCGCCCTGGACATCGACCACCTCGTCCCGTTGGCCAACGCCCACCGCAGCGGCGGTTGGGCGTGGGACGGAGCCACCAAACGCCGCTACGCCAACGACCAGGCCGACCCGCGACACTTGATGGCCGTGACGGCCTCGGCCAACCGGTCCAAGGGCGACCGGGGGCCCGAAGCCTGGCGACCGCCGGACCGGTCGTACTGGTGCACCTACGCCGACACCTGGGCTGACATCAAGGTCCGCTGGGCGTTGACCGTCACCAGCGCCGAACTGGCCGCCCTGCACCAGATGCTCGAGACCTGCCAGGGCGACCCACAGCCGATGGTCGTCGCCCTCCCCGAGATCACCCTCGGCGACCCGATTGACCTCGGCGACCCGATCGACCTCGACGGGACCACCGACGGCGGTCCGCCCCCAAACCCCGGCGACGTGCGGAACTGCGGCGACTTCGACTCCTACCCCGAGGCGAAGGCCTGGTTCGACCGGTTCTTCACCGCCTACGGCGACGTGGCCCGACTCGACGGGGACGGGGACGGGGAACCCTGCGAGTCCCTCCCGGGAGGCCCCTGAACGGCTACCGACCAGCCGGCCGTGTCGGGGGCCGGACCGGGATCCCCTTCACCTGGCATGTCCGGACCGGTCCCGCGACAGGCCTCTCCGCCTCGTCCTAGGCCCCGGCGACCTCCAGCGCCCGGGCCGTAAGCACCCGGGCCAGGTGCTCCCGGTACGCGGCGTCGGCCTGCGTGTCGGTCGGCGGCTCCGTACCGTCCGCCGCTCCGGCGGCCGCCTCTGTCACCGAGGCTCCCGAGGCCACGGCGGCTTCCACCGCCGGGGCCCGCAGCGGCGTGGATCCCATGTTCACCAGCGACACACCGGCGCCGCCCTCGGCCACGACCACCCCGACGATGGCCCAGTCCTGGGCCCGGCGGTTGAACTTCTGGTAGGACCATCCACCGGTCGAGACCGGCACGCGAACCTCCGTCAGCACCTCGTCGACAGCCAGTACCGACTCCAGGAAGCCGGTGAAGAAGTCGGTCGCCGCGATCTCACGCGTACCACCCGGACCGGCGGCCACCAGCGTCCCTCCGAGGGCCAGCACGGCCGCCGGCAGGTCCGATGCCGGATCGGCGTGAGCCAGCGAGCCACCCAGGGTGCCACGGTGGCGCACCGCCGGATCGCCCACCACCGAGGCCACGTGGGCCAGCAGGGGACAGGCCGCTGCCAGGTCCGCCGAGTGTTCCAGCGTGCTGTGGGTGGTCAGGGCACCGATCGAGACCGTTTCGCCGTCCACCGAGATGCCGGCCAGGTCGGCCGCCCGGCCCACGTCCACCAACACGGTGGGCGTGGCCAGTCGCAGCCTCATCAGCGGAACCAGGGACTGGCCACCGGCCAGCAGCTTGGCCTCGTCGCCGTGCGCGACGAGCGCGGCGATCGCGGCCTCGGCTGAGTCCGCCCTGACGTAGTCCACCGCCGCCGGGATCATGACGCACCTCCCGCCGCCTCGATGGCCCGTCTCACGGTCATGGGCGACGCCGGCATCCGCACGTCGGTGATGTTTTTTTGTATTTTTTCGGCGACCACCGAGTTCTTCACTGCCGGGGT
>JAKUSA010000019.1 GCA_022449565.1 Acidimicrobiales bacterium
CTTCTACGCCAACGCGCTGTCCTTTCTTGTCACCGCCTACCTGATCACCACCTTGTCCCTGCCCGCCCGACCACGCGAGGTCAGGGAGGCCGCCCGTCACCGCCGGGCCCGCCTAGCCGACCCGATAGCCGAACTGCGCGAAGGCTGGAAGTTCATCTTCGTCAACCCAGTCGTGCGGACCGTCAACACCGGCCTGGCCACCGGGTTCATCGGAGGCGGCATGCTGATTCCCCTAGGTGCTATCTATGCCGACGAGATCCTCGGAGCGGGCAAGGCGGGCTTCGGCTCTGTCCTCACCGCCATGGGCCTCGGCGCGGCGTTCGGCGCCGTGCTGGTGTCCTCCATACAAGGCCGGCTCGACCACGCCCGGGGGTTCACCCTGGCGCTCGTCGGCGTCGGAGTGTTCCTTATCGCTGCCGCCTCGACCAGCCAGATCCACCTGCACCTGACCATGGTGTTCGGCATCGGCGCCTGCGCGGGGACGGTCTGGGTGCTTGGTCTCACCCTGCTGCACTCCACGGTGGACGACCACCTCCGCGGCCGAATCTTCGCCACCCTCTACCTGCTGATCCGCGCTTGCGTGCTTCTCGCCTTGGTGGTCGCGCCGCTCATCGAAGACGGTCTGGACCGCCTGTCCAGCCTCCTCTGGGACCGCCACATCGACTTGCTGGGCATCGGGGTTGCTGTCCCCGGGGTGCGGCTGACCCTGTGGCTGGCCGGACTGATCATCCTGGCCTCCGGTGGGCTGGCCGTCTTCTCACTGCGGGCTGGGTCTACCGTCGGGGCCGACCGGGAGGAGGGACAGTGACCGGCTGGCTCATAGCCGTCGAGGGAACGGACGGCTCAGGAAAGTCCACCCAGGCCCGACTGCTTGCCCAGCACCTCGGCGCCGTCTACACCCGCGAGCCCGGAGGCACCCCACTCGGTGAGCGTCTCCGCGACATGGTCCTCGACCCAGCCGGCGACCACCCGGTGGACCGGGCCGAGGCGCTGATGATCGCCGCCGCGCGAGCCCAACACGTCGCCGAGGTAGTCCGCCCGGCCCTGGCCGAGGGTCGCCATGTAGTTACCGACCGCTACCTCGAATCCTCGATCGCCTACCAGGGCCACGGCCGCCGACTCGGCCCGGACGACGTGGCCGCCGTGTCGGCCTTTGCCACCGAGGGCCTGGCCGCCGACCTGGTAGTACTCATCGACGTCGACGGCCCGGTGGCCGCCAACCGGCGAAGCGGCCACCTAGATCGCATCGAGTTGGCCGGCGACGAGTTCCATGCTCGGGTGGTGGCCGCCTACCGGGCCATGGCCACCGCCGAACCCGACCGGTGGGTAGTCGTCGACGGCACAGGCACCGTCGAAGAGGTCGCTGAACGGGTAGCCGCCGGAGTGGCCGACCGGCTTGGTCCGGCGTGAACGACGCCGACCTCTGGACGACCGTTGTCGGCCAGTCGGCCGCCGTCGATCTGCTGCGAAACGCGGTTGCCTCGCCGGTCCACGCCTACCTTTTCGTGGGCCCCGACGGAGCGGGACGAGCCGAAGCAGCCCGGGCATTTGCCGGCTCGCTCTTTGCCGAGGGAGCAGACAGCGACCAGGCGGCACGGCACCGTCGCCTGGCTGCCGCGGGCAGCCACCCCGACCTAGTGCTGGTCGAACCCGAGGGTCGAGCCCTGCTGGTCACCGACGCGCGGCGGGTGACCACCGAGGGGTGGCGATCCCCGGTGGAGGCTGACCGCAAGGTCATCGTGGTCGACCGGTTCGACACCGCCGAACCCGAGACGGCGGCCAGCCTGCTCAAGACCATCGAGGAGCCACCGGCCACCGTGGTGTTCATCCTGCTGGCCGCTGAGGTCCCCGACTTCCACGCCACGATTGCCTCCCGTTGCGTCCGAGTCGACCTGCCTCCCCTCGGCGACGACGTGCTGGCCGCCGCCCTGGCCGGCGACGGAGTCGAACCCGACCAGGCCGCGGTGCTCGCCGAGGCGGCGGCTGGAAGCCTCGTCCGGGCCAGGCTCCTAGCTGAGGATCCGGCCTTTATCGTCCGCCGGGAGGCCTGGCATTCGGCGCCCGACCGGCTCGACGGGACCGGCGCAGCGGTGGCCACCCTGGTCGCCGAATTACAGACCATGATCGACGACTCCCAGACGCCACTGGCCGTCCGACACGAACGGGAACTAGCCGCCATGGACGAACAGGAAGAGGCGTTCGGCGTCCGGGGTTCGGGCCGACGCGACCTTCTCGAACGCCATCGTCGCGAAATCCGTCGGCTACGGGACGACGAGTTGCGGTTCGGGCTGGCCACCCTCAGCCGCCGCTACCGCGACTCGGCCGCCAACGGCGGTGGCGACTCGGGACTTGATGCCACCGCTCGGATCACCGCGACGACCGGTGAACTGGTCCGAAACCCCAACGAACGGCTTCTGCTCCAAGCCCTGTTCCTGGACCTTCCCCGAGCCGGCGGCTAGGAAACCACCGGAGACCGGGGAAGCACGGCACCAATGTCCGACCAAGCGTCCGGGAACGGCTTCCCGCTGAAGGATTACCTCGGGTTCGACCTGGTCGAGGAGGAACCCGGCCGGGTGGTGGCCACCATGGAGGTGGCCGAGCGGCACCTCAGCCCCAACGGCACGGTCCACGGCGGGGTGCTGTTTACCCTCGTCGACACGGCGATGGGCAAGGCCACCATGGGGGTAGTAGCCGAGGGTCGGACCTGCGCTTCGATCGAGTTGTCGGCCCGGTACCTGCGACCGGTGGGCACCGGGCGCCTGGTGGCCGAGGTGACGGTGCTGCGGGCCGGACGCCGGGTCGTCCACCTCGAAGGAAGGGTCCGGTGCGAAGGGGACGACCGCCCAGTGGCCGTGATGACCGGCTCGTTCGCGGTGATCGACCCCTAGGCGGTGGCCGAGTCCCGGTCAGGGGTCGGTGACCAGGAAGCGGATCCGCTTGAACCCCTTGCCCTTCGATTCGGTCTTGGTGACCTCCATCCGTCCTACTTGGCCGGTGGAGGACACGTGGGTCCCGCCGTCTGCCTGTTTATCCAATCCGACGATGTCGACGACCCGGATCTCGGTCAGCAACTCGGGCACCAGGTTGACCTTGGTGCGGATCAGGTCCCGGTCCAACACCGCTTCCTCCCGGGGGATGAACGACACCTTGATGGGCCGATCGGCGACGATCTCGGAGTTGCAGAGCCCTTCCACCTCGGTGCCGAAGCCTTCGGGGAATTCGGCCATCTCGAAGTCCATCCGGCCCGACAGGGCGTCCATGTTCCCGCCGGTTACCACCCGCTTCCACCGGCTCCACATCACCCCGCAGAGGATGTGCATCGCCGTGTGGGTACGCATCATCTGGCGCCGCCGGTCGTCGGCGACCTCGCCGGTGACCACTGTTTCCGCCCCGGGTATCGGTCCGGCCAGGGTGTGCCAGAGGGTTCCGTCGACGGTCACCACGTCGATGATCGACGCCGCCCCAGCCTCCCAGATCAGATGACCCGTGTCGTGAGGTTGGCCCCCGCTTGTCGCGTAAAAGGCGGTGCGATCCAACTCCACCCGATCCCCGTCGACGGCCACCACGGTGGCCACGAACGAACGCAGGTCGGCGTCGCGCAGGTACAACCGGTCGGTCACGACTCCGCTCCGGGGCTGTTGATCAGTATCCGCAGCTCTCCGTCCACCACCTGCCACCGCAACTGTTCGAGGCCCGCCCCGTCGGGCGGGTAGGAGGTCCCAGCGTCGCACGAGTCCACGAAGCCGACGGCATTGGCGTCCCACTGGGCGACGCACCGGTCCCCCTTCGGGGTTCGGGCCAGGAACGCGTACCAGCCGATTACCGGATCGGACCCGGCGTGGGTCACCCAGATCGGCCGGTCCCGGCCAAGCAGGTCCGGGAACGGCACCGGGCCGTGGTCGGCGATCTCGTCGGCTAGGTCGGCGGCGTCGATTCCCCGGAAGTCGTCGTCTCCCAACCTGACCTCGATCGAATCGGACGATCCGGCCAGCGACAGGACCAGCATCACCGCGCCAACCGCGCCAGCCAGCCCCACCAGGGCGGCGGCGATCGCCCGACGGACGTTCACCGGGACGCCGTGGATGGCGGGCATCGGCGACCCTCCTCTCCGGTCGGGCTC
The DNA here is from genome assembly GCA_022449565.1 of Acidimicrobiales bacterium. Lineage (GTDB taxonomy): Bacteria > Actinomycetota > Acidimicrobiia > Acidimicrobiales > MedAcidi-G1 > JAKUSA01. Next base: position 4,121 of record JAKUSA010000019.1, read on the forward strand.
TCGGGTATGGGCATCACCCCGAGCGGTGCCTAGTATCGCCGCCGTCCGGCGGGCGCCCCCACCTCAGCGGATGCCGCGGGGCCGGGCCGGCATGGAGGCACCACCGGTGGACCTTTTTGAGTACCAGGGCAAGGAATTGTTCGCCGGCTACGGCATGCCGGTTTCGCCCGGTGAGCTGGCCCTCACGGTTGAGGCGGCGGTGGCTGCCGCCGGGCGGCTCGGATGCCCGGTGATGGTCAAGGCCCAGGTCCACACCGGTGGTCGTGGGAAAGCCGGTGGGGTGAAGTACGCCGCCACCCTCGACGACGTGGCCGAACACGCGGGTCGTATCTTCGGTCTCGACATCAACGGCCACGTCGTGCACCGCGTCTGGATCGAGAAGGCCTCCAACATCGCCGACGAGTACTACGCCTCCTTCACCCTTGATCGCTCGGCCAAGAAGCACCTGGGCATGCTCTCCGCCGAGGGCGGAGTGGAGATTGAGACGGTGGCAGACGAGAACCCCGAAGCCATCGCCCGTATCTGGGTCGACCCGGTCGATGGGCTGAGCGAGGCCGACTGCCGCGACTGGGTGGCCGACGCACGGCTCCCCGAAGCCGCCGTGGAGGGCGCCGTCGACGTGCTGATGAGGCTCTATGAGGCTTATGTGGATGGCGACGCCGAGCTGGTCGAGGTGAACCCGCTGATCCTCACCGACGACGGCCGGGTGCACGTGCTCGACGCCAAGGTCACCCTGGACGGCAACGCGGTGTTCCGGCATGAGTCCTACGCCGCCTTCGACGAGACCCAGACCAGGGACGAGCGGGAGACCGCCGCCCACGCCAAGGGACTCCAGTACGTGGGCCTGGAAGGCGACGTGGGGGTCATTGCCAACGGTGCTGGCCTGGCCATGTCCACCGTCGACGTGGTCAACCAGGTCGGCGGGCGGTCGGCCAATTTCTTAGACATTGGTGGCGGGGCCAACGCCGAGGTGATGGCCGACGCCCTGGAGGTGATCAACAACGACCCCGAGGTGCGGGCCATCTTCATCAACATCTTCGGAGGGATCGTCCGGGGAGAGGAGATAGCCAACGGCATCGTGGGCGCCCTCGAACGGGTCAACATTTCTTCGCCAATCGTCGTCCGCCTCGACGGCACCAACTCCGCCGAGGGCCGGGCAATCCTCGAACCCCACCTCTCGGACCATCTCCGGGTGGCCTCCGACATGCTCGAAGGCGCCCGACAGGCCGTCGCCTTGGCCGCTGGGGAGGGCTGAGGAGATGGCCGTCTTCGTCGACGCTGATACCCGGGTCGTATACCAGGGCCTCACCGGCAGCCAGGGCCGCTACCACGGGCTGTTGAACCGTGACTACGGCACCCGGGTAGTGGCCGGCACCAACCCGAAAAAAGCGGGTACGGACGTGGAGGGCATCCCCGTCTACGCCAACGTGGCCGAAGCCGTCGAGGCCACCGGAGCTACCGCCTCATGCATCTTCGTGCCCGCCCCCGGGGTCAGGGCCGCGGTCCTTGAAGCCGCCCAGGGGGGCGTCGAGTTCATCGTGGCCATCACCGAAGGCGTCCCCGCCCACGACGAGGCTCTGTTCTACAACCAGCTGCGACGGGACTTCCCCAACGTGCGCCTGCTGGGCCCCAACTGTCCGGGGATCATCTCCCCCGGCCAGTGCAACATCGGCATCACCGCCGGCCACATCGCCCTGCCCGGCGGGCCGGTGGGCATCGTAAGCCGCTCGGGCACCCTCACCTACCAAGCCCTCCACGAACTCAAGGAGAAGGGCATCGGCTGCAGCACCTGTGTGGGCATCGGCGGCGACCCGGTGCCCGGCACCTCGTTCACCGACTGCCTGGCTGCTTTCGAAGCCGACCCTGATACCAAAGCGGTCATGATGATCGGCGAGATCGGCGGTAGCGCCGAGGAGGAAGCCGCCGAGTTCATCGCCGGGAACATGACCAAGCCCGTCTCGGCCTACATCGCCGGAGTGACCGCCCCACCGGGTAAGAAGATGGGCCATGCCGGAGCCATCGTCTCCGGGGGTCGGGGTACTGCCCGGGCCAAGATGGAGGCCCTAGCTGAGGCTGGGGTGAAGGTGGGGGAGAACCCCACCGAGGCCGGCGACTTGATGGCCGAGATCGTCGCCGGGCTGGGCTAGGAGAGGCTGGTACCTTCGGTCCATGCGGCTGGTAGTGCTGGTCTCGGGCACCGGAACCATCCTTGAGGCCATCATCGGAGCGGGCGTCCCTGTCGCCCTGGTGGTCTCCGACCGTCCCTGCCCGGCCATCGAACGGGCCGAGACTGCAGGAGTCGAAGCGGTCGTAGTGGCCCGGGAGAACTTCGGAGCTGACTTCGACCGTCACGCCTACACGGTCCGACTCACCTCCCTCCTTGAGGAGGCCGCCATAGACCTTGTGGCCATGGCCGGCTTCGGGACGATCCTCGCCGCCCCCATCTACGACCGTTACGCCGGCCGGATCCTCAATACCCACCCGTCGCTCCTGCCCGCATTCCCCGGCTGGCACGCCGTCGAGGACGCCCTGGCTCACGGGGTGAAGGTGACCGGCTGCACCGTCCACCAGGCGACCCTGGCGGTCGACTCGGGGCCGATCCTGGCCCAGGAGGCCGTTGCGGTACTCCCCGACGATGATGCGGCCAGCCTGCATGAGCGGATAAAAGCCGTAGAGCGCCGGCTCTACGTCGAGGTGATTACCCGGGTTATGGCCGATCAACCAGTTGCGGCACGGTGAGTGCTCTGCGCGCGTTGCTGTCGGTTCACGACAAATCCGGCCTCGTCGACCTGGCCCGAGGCCTCGTCGACCTGGGCTGGGAACTGCTGTCCACCGGCGGCACGGCCGCCGTCCTGTTGGACGCTGGGCTGCCGGTCACCGAAGTGGCCGATGTGACCGGGGCACCGGAGATACTCGAAGGCCGAGTCAAGACCCTGCATCCGGCTATCCACGGCGGGATCCTCGCTGACCGTTCCGACCCCGCTCACCTGGCTGACCTAGAAGCTCGAGGGATCAACCCCATCGACCTCGTGGTGGCGAATCTCTACCCGTTCGCCGACTGGCCGGGTGTCGAGATGATCGACATCGGGGGGTCCGCCATGGTGCGGGCCGCAGCGAAGAACCATGCCCACGTCGGGGTGGTGGTAGACCCGGGCGACTACCCGGGTCTCCTCGACGAGTTGCGCTCGGGAAACCCCCTATCCGAAATCACCCGGTTAGCCCTGGCTCGCCGGGCTTTCGCCCACACCTCTTCCTACGACGCGTCGATCGTGGCCTGGCTTGACGCCGGGTTGCTGGTCACCGGGGCCGATCATGACGCGGTCGACGTGTCCGTCCTTCCCGACACCCTTCACCTGGGCCTGGAGCGAGTTGACGAACTCCGCTACGGGGAGAACCCACACCAAACGGGCGCCCGGTACCGATGGGCCGTGGACCCAACAGGCTGGTGGGACGCGGCGAGATTGCACGGTGGCAAGGCCATGTCGTACCTGAACGTCCTTGACACCGAGGCAGCCTGGCGACTTGTTCACGAACTGGGCGACGAACCGGCCGCGGTGGTCGTAAAGCACACCAATCCCTGCGGAGCGGCCGTAGCCGGAGACATTGGTGAGGCCTGGACGGCGGCCCACGCCTGTGACCCCACTTCGGCCTTCGGCGGGATCGTCGCCGTTAACCGTCCGCTCACCATGGCCGTCGCCGGTCCGCTCGCCGAGGTGTTCACCGAAGTAGTGGTAGCCCCGTCCTACGAGTCCGATGCCCTAGACACCCTCCGAGCCCGGCCCAACCTGCGGATCCTCGAAGCGCCTCCGCCCGGGCCGCGTCTCCTCGACGTACGGGCCATCGACGGCGGCTTGCTGGTCCAGGGCCCCGACCCCGTCGACGACGACGTGGACGACTGGACGGTGGTCACCAGACGGGAACCCTCCGAGACTGAATGGCTCGACCTGGCGTTCGCATGGCGGGTGGTGGCCCGGGTCACCTCCAATGCCATCGTGCTGGCCCGCCACCGGCAAACTGTCGGCATCGGTGCCGGTCAGCAGAACCGCCGCGACGCGGTCCGCCTGGCCGTCGAGAAGGCCGACGGTCGGGCGACCGGCGGGGTGTGCGCCAGCGAGGCCTTCTTCCCGTTCCGCGACGGCCTCGACACCGCGATAGGTGTAGGGGTCACCGCGGTTGTCCAACCTGGAGGGTCGGTACGCGACGACGAGGTAGTGGCGGCAGCCGACGAGGCAGGTCTGGCCATGGTTTTCACCGGACGACGCCACTTCCGCCACTAGGACCGGTCCGGTCCGGCCGGTAGCGTTGCCCGCCGTGGCAGCGGAACTAATGGCCGGAGGCCCGGTCGCCGAAGTCGTCTTGGCCGACGTGAAGTCGCGGGTGGCGGTCCTCAAGGAGGTCGGGGTTACCCCGGGGTTAGGAACCATTCTGGTCGGCGACGACCCGGCTAGCGCCGGCTATGTGCGCAAGAAGCACGAGGCCTGCGAGGAGGCCGGTCTGGCCTCCCAGAACACTGTGGTGCCCGCCGACGCGCCCCCGGCGGCACTCGACGAGGCGGTGGCCCGGTTCAACGAGGATCCGGCAGTTGACGCCTTCATCATCCAACACCCGGTCCCCGACGGCTTCGACTTCAGTGCCGCCCTCGCCGCGATGGACCCAGCCAAGGACGCTGACGGGCTCCACCCGGTCAACCTGGGTCGGCTGGTCCTCCAGGAGGACGGTCCCGTGCCCTGCACCCCGGCCGGGATCCGGGCCATGCTCGTCCACTACAAGATCGAGGTCGCCGGGCGCCGGGTGGTGGTCATAGGTCGGGGGCCGACGCTGGGACGGCCCATGGCCCTGCTGCTGTCGTCGAAGGGCCCGGGGGCCAATGCCGCGGTGACGGTTGTCCACTCGGCGGTTCCTAACTTGGCCGAGATGACCCGTGAGGCCGACATCGTTGTTGCCGCGGTGGGCATCCCGTCCTTTGTCACCCCCGACATGGTCCGACCCGGCGCGGTGGTGGTCAGTGGTGGCATCTCCTGGGAGGGCCGCAAACTGTTGCCCGACGTGGACGAATCAGTCGGCGAAGTAGCCTCGTGGATCACCCCTCGGCTGGGCGGCGTCGGACCGACCACGGTGGCCATGCTGCTCCGAAACACCGTCGAAGCCGCCGAGCGGTCGATCGCCTGACCCCCACCCAAGGCACCCAGGCCCCGTGTGGATAGGGTCGGATCTATGGCCGGGAAGATCACTGTGGGGGCTGACGGCGTTCTCACAGTCCCCGACGAGCCGATCATCCCCTTTATCGAGGGTGACGGCATCGGGGTCGACATTTGGCCGGCTGCCCGACTGGTCCTGGACGCTGCGGCGGCCCGGCACGGGCGCCGGGTCGAATGGACCGAGGTGTTGGCCGGACAGCGGGCCTACAACGAGACTGGCGAATGGCTCCCTAAGGCGACCATCGACTCCTTCGACGAGCACCTGATCGGGATAAAGGGTCCGTTGACCACCCCGGTAGGTGGTGGATTCCGCAGCCTCAACGTGGCCCTGCGACAGGTCCTTGACCTCTACGTGTGCCTCCGCCCTGTGCGCTGGCTGCAAGGCGTACCTTCCCCGGTTCGGGCCCCTGAACTGGTCGACATAGTGATTTTCCGGGAAAACACCGAGGACATCTACGCCGGCCTGGAGGTCGAGGCCATGACCCCGGAGGCGGACCGGCTGCGCGAACTACTGGCCGACGCGTTCGGCTGGGAGATCCGTCCCGACTCCGGGATCGGCATCAAACCGATCTCTAAGACAGGATCCCAGAGACTTCAACGGGCGGCCCTCAACTACGCGCTGGACAGGGGACGTAAGCGGGTCCACTGGGTACACAAGGGCAACATCATGAAGTTCACCGAGGGGGCCTTCCAGAAGTGGGGCTACGAACTGGTCCGCGAAGAGTTCGACGATCGGGCCGTGGCCTGGGATGACTGCGGCGGCGACCCTGGCGAGAAGATCCTCGTTCAGGACACCATCGCCGACATCGCTTTCCAGCAGGTCCTGACCCGCCCAAACGAGTTCGATGTGATCGCCACCATGAACCTCAACGGCGACTACCTGTCCGACGCCCTGGCTGCCCAGGTTGGGGGGATTGGTATCGCCCCGGGGGCCAATGCCAACTACGAAACGGGCCACGGCATATTCGAGGCCACCCACGGGACAGCCCCCAAATACGCCGGACAGGACAAGGTGAACCCGTCTTCAATGGTCCTCTCCGGGATGCTGATGTTCGAACACATCGGCTGGCGCGACGCGGCCGACGACATCACCCGGGCCCTCGAGGCGACGATCGCCGACAGGATCGTCACCTACGACTTCGCCCGGCAGATGAACGACGCCAAAGAGGTCGCCTGTTCCGAATTCGCCCAGGCCATTGTCGACCGGATCTGAACCGGTCGAGCCTGGGGAGGCCGTCTCAGTAGCCGAACCCAGCGTGGCCCGCCGGGGCGCCCGGCTCGTCCTCCGGTCCATGCGGGCCCATCCGATACCCCACGCAGTGGGGATCCTGGCCGGCAACGTGTTCGCCTTCGCCGTCGTCGGGTTCACCATCGTGGTCGGCCGGATCACCGACGAGGTGATCGTCCCGGGCCTGGATGGCGGCGGGGTGGCCGGTCGGACGGTGCTGGCCGGCGTAGCGGCCATCGCCCTGATCGGGGTGGTGCGCGGCGTCTCGGTCATGGTCCGGCGCTACTTCAACATGACCGCCGTTTTACGCGGCCAACTGATGTGGCGGCTGGCCATCACCGACCGGTACATGGACGCCCCCCGCTCCTACTACTGGTCGAAGCCCACGGGAGAGTTGATGGCCCATGCCGACGCGGACGTGGAGATGGCCATGTCGATGCTCATGCCGCTTGCCTTTTCGCTTTCGGTGGTGTCGCTGGCCGTCGTATCGCTTATCAGCCTGCTGATGATCCACCCGCTGTTGGTCCTGGTAGCCGTGCTGCTATTCCCCACCCTGTTCGTGCTCAGCCGGGCCTACGTCCTCGCTGTGGAGGAACCGGCAGCCCGAGCCCAGGCCATGATCGGCCGGGTCTCGGCCATCGCACACGAGAGCGTCGACGGGATCATGGTCGTCAAGACCATGGGCCGGCAGGACGCCGAGGTGGATCGATTCGCTCGGGCGGTCGCCGAACTACGCGACGAGCGACTCAAAGTTGCGAGGTACCAAGCGCTATTCCAACCGGCCCTCTACTCGTTGCCCAACCTGGGCATCCTCGTCCTCTTGCTTGTCGGCGCCTGGCTGGTCAGCCGTGACGCGGCGACCCTCGGCGAAATCGTTCAGGCCATGGCCCTGTTCAGCATCCTCACCATGCCTGTCCAGATCCTCGGCTACCTGTTCCAACAAATGCCCCGGTCCGTGGTGGCCATGGACCGTATCGACCGGATTATGGACATGAAACCGGAACTCTCCCCGCCATCACCACCCCATGTGCCCGAACCGGTGGCCGTGGTCTTTGATGATTTGACCTTTGGCTACCCCCTAGTTGATGGCACGGCCCCCACCTCAGTCCTCGGCGATCTCTCGGCTCGGATCGAACCAGGGGAGTCGGTGGCGCTGGTGGGCGCAACCGGTTCGGGGAAGAGCACCCTGGTTGCCCTGCTGGCCGGGATGGTGTCGCCTACGGCGGGTCGGGTCCTCCTCGGTGGCGTCGACGTCGCCGATCTTGGGGTCGACGGGGCGTCCGCGGTGGTGGCCCCCGTGTTCCAGGAGACGTTCCTGTTCGCTGACACGGTGCGAGAGAACCTGACCCTAGGCCGTCCGGTGCCCGACCCCGAATTGGAACGCGTCCTCCACCTGGTGGCCGCCGATGGGTTCGTGGCCGAGTTACCGCGGGGCATCGACACGGTGGTGGGGGAGCGCGGCGTGACCCTGTCGGGCGGGCAGCGCCAGCGCCTGGCCATCGCCCGCGCTCTCCTACGACGACCCGGAGTACTGGTTCTCGACGACGCCACCTCGGCTGTCGACCCCATCGTAGAAGCGGAAATCCTGTCCAACCTACGGGCCCACCGGGGCCGGACACTGCTCGTAGTCGCCCACCGGCTGGCCACCATCAGACTTGCCGACCGGGTGCTGTTCCTTCACGGCGGCCGGATCGCAGCCGACGGTATCCACGAGCGACTCTTGGACCTCCCCGACTACGCGGCGCTCATCCGGGCCTACGAGGAGGCGGTTCCGTGAGTTACCTCGACGGGCACGACGTCCTGGGCCCCGACGCGGAACACGACCCCCGTGGCATCGACGACATCGAGGGGGTAGGAGCACTGGGTGTCCTGCGACGCGCAAAAGCCGCCTCGCCAGAACTGCAAACCGGCCTGGGGCTCACCGTACTGATGGCCCTGGCCGTGGCCGGCGGCAATCTCCTCGTCCCCGAGACGATCCATTGGGTCCTGGACCTGGGGATCTTGGCCGACGGGGTGCGCATGGGCCGTGTGGTGTTGCTGTCGTCTATCTCGATCCTGCTGGTGGGCGGCAGCATCCTCCTGGGCAAAGCCACCTACTACAGGTTGCTCCGCACCATGGAGAACCTTCTCATGGGCCTGCGGGTCCAAACCTTCACCCACCTACATCGGCTGAGCTTGGCCGAGCACACCGCCTCACGAAAGGGGGCGCTGGTGGCCCGGGTAACGAGCGATGTCGAAACCCTCACCCAGTTCGTGGCATGGGGTGCCTTGTCCTGGATCATCAACCCAGCGCAAATCCTCGGCGTGCTGGTGGTCATGGCCACCTACTCGTGGCAGCTCCTCCTGGTGACCCTGCTGGTCCACCTGCCGCTGGTGCCGGTCCTCCGGTGGATGCAACGTCGGCAGTTGCGGGCTTACGACCAGGTACGTACCAGGGTGTCGGACACCTTGTCCGTGGTGTCTGAATCCCTCCAGGGGGTCGACGTGGTGCGGGCCTACGGCTATCGGGAGGCAACCAGGTCCCGCCTCCATGGCACCATCGACCGGCAGTACCGGCAACAGATGCGGGCCCAGCGCTACTTCTCGCTTGTACTGCCCCTAACCGACATCACCGGCATCGTGGCGATCGCCGCGGTGATCGGGGTCGGCGTCCACTGGGGCGGCGACTGGGGGGTGACCTCGGGTGAACTTGTGGCTTTCGTGTTCCTGTCCAACCTGTTCGTCGCTCGGACCACCGAACTGGGCGAGGTCCTCGACCAGACCCAGACCGCGCTGGCCGGCTGGTGGAAGATCCTCGACGTGCTTGACATCGAGGTCGACCTAGTCGAGCCGGCGGCCGGGCCACCGGTGCCCGCTGGAGCGTTGTCCGTGCGGGCCGAAGGAGTGGAGTTCGCCTACCGGGGCGGCGACCGGGTACTCCACGGCCTTGATGTGGACCTGCCGGCCGGTGCCGCGGTGGCTGTGGTCGGGGAGACCGGCTCAGGGAAGACCACGTTCGCCAAACTGCTGGCCCGGCTGGTCGACCCCACGGCGGGCCGGGTGCTGATCGGCGGGGTGGACCTCACCTTGATGGCTGTCGACGACCGCCACCGGGCGGTCCGAATGGTCCCCCAGGACGGTTTCCTGTTCGACACCACGGTGGCTGACAACATTGGTTACGGGCGCCCCGATGCCCGTCGAATCGACGTCGAGGCGGCGATCGACTCCCTTGGCCTTCGCTGGTGGGTGGATCGACTGCCTTTTGGGATGGACACCCCGGTGGGGGAACGCGGCGAGTCCCTATCGGTCGGTGAACGACAACTGGTGGCTCTGGCCCGGGCCCAGGTGGCCGACCCGGGGTTGTTGATACTCGACGAGGCGACCTCGGCGATCGACCCCGAGATGGAACGGGCCCTGGAAGGGGCGCTCCAACACCTCGCGGAAGGCCGGACCACGGTAAGCGTCGCCCACCGCCTTACCACAGCCGAGCAGGCCGACCGGATCCTGGTCTTCGACCGGGGGCGGATAGTCGAGCAGGGCGGGCACACCGACCTGGTGGCAGCCGACGGGGTGTATGCCGCTCTGTACCAGTCTTGGCTGGGGAACACCCGGGTCGCCCCACGGTGACGCCAGTTGTGGTTGTCGTGGTGGAAGACCACGTCGGTAGCCTCGCCGGGGACGAACCGTCTACTCGAAGACCAGAGTTGAGGAGCACGAGGTGAGCACTAGCCCCGTCCGGGTGGCCGTAACTGGCGCCGCCGGCCAGATCGGCTACAGCCTGGTCTTTCGGGTGGCCAGCGGGCAGTTGCTTGGGCCCGACCAGCCGGTCGTTCTGCAATTGCTGGAGATCCCGCCAGCCATGGGAGCCCTCGAAGGGGTGGCCATGGAACTTGACGACTGCGCCTTCGGGTTGTTGTCCGGCATCGAGTTGACCGACCGGCCCGAGACCGCCTTCGACGGGGTCGGTGTGGCCCTGCTGGTGGGCTCCCGTCCCCGGACCAAGGGCATGGAAAGAAAGGACCTGCTGGAGGCCAATGGTGCGATTTTCACCGGGCAGGGTCGGGCCCTCAACGACCGGGCCGCCGACGATCTTCGGGTTTTAGTAGTCGGTAACCCAGCCAACACCAACTGCCTGATCGCCATGGCCAATGCGCCCGACGTCCCGACTGAACGGTTCAGCGCCATGACCCGCCTCGATCACAACCGGGCCCTGACCCAGGTGGCCACCCGTGCCGGGGTGTCGGTCAACGACGTGTCTCGCATGACAATCTGGGGAAACCACTCGGCCACCCAGTACCCGGATCTGTTCCGGTGCCGGGTCGGGGCCCGTTCCGCCGCCGAGGTCATCGGAGACCAGACATGGCTAGAGGACACATTCATACCGACCGTCCAGCAGCGCGGCGCGGCAATCATCGAAGCCCGAGGGGCGTCCAGTGCTGCCTCGGCGGCCAACGCGGCGATCGACCACATCAGCGACTGGCTATCCGGGACACCGGAAGGCAACTGGGTGTCGATGGCTGTTCGGTCCGACGGTCGCTACGGGGTCGATCAGGGCCTGATCTCGTCGTTCCCAGTCACCTGCAACGATGGGGACTGGTCGATCGTGCCCGACCTTGAGATCGACGAGTTCTCACGGGCCCGGATCGACGCCTCAGTCGATGAACTGGTTACCGAACGCGACACCGTGGCATCGCTGGGCCTCATCTAGGGCCCGGCGGGGGCTCAGGTCCCGCCGTCAGTCCCAGCCAACCGGATCGCCCACCCGGACGGTGGCATCACCGAGCACCACACCGTGGACACCACCCCGCCAATCGGGTTCGAGGGTGGCGCGCAGACCGTTCACCGCGGCGTCCATTTGATGGCAAGGCTTCGTCTCGCCGGTGATCTCCAGGCGCAGGTCACCGACCCGGAGCACTCGTCCGGTGGTCCCCGCCAGGTCGACGCCGGCTACTAGAAGGTTGGCCCGGCGAAGTGCCGGATCCACAGACATCCCCAGCGTTGCCTCGACGTCGGCCCAGGCCTCGGCGGCCAGCACGGTGACCTGTCGGGTCGAAGCCTCTCCGACGCCCCCATCGAAGCCCTGGCCGGCCAACGCCTTCGCCTCGTCCACGGCGGTCATCGGCTCACCGCGGGCCTCCTTGACCCAGATTCCCTGCAGTGTGCCCACCTGCCGACGCTAACCCTCCCTCAACTGTCAGCGGCGATCGTGGCGGCTCGCACCCCGGCGAAAACGTCGCCGATCCCGTCGAGGATCTCCCGATGGTCAAGTAGTCGTCGCGGGTCACCGCCTATGGACAAGTCACCGTCGATTACTGCGCGGAGCGGGTCCAGACTGCCGTCGAACAGGGCCTGGGCAGCAGCGGCTCGGGCTTCGAACCAGGCGTCCGGTTCGTCGGCCGGCCCAGCCCTTACCCTCACCTTGCCCTGGTTGAAGATGATGTGCCAAAGAGCCGGCGGGTCTGACGCCACCCGGTACTCGACCACCAGTGTGGCGCCCACCGCGGCGGCCTGCAGGCCCTGGTGGTTGGCGGCTACTTCGTCGAGCGCGGCGATCCAAGCGTCGGATAGGTACACCAGGTCGGCCACCGGCGAAGCCTACGCCCGGCCCGTTCCGGGCCCCCGGGCTCCCCAACTACGGTGACCGGCCGGTGGACAAGATCGGCACTGGGCAGAGGAGGTACTGACATGAGCGTCCCCACCGTCGCCGACGAGCGTCGCCACGAGGCCGGACCAGAGCGTCTTTGGAACGAGTCGTGGTACCTCGACTGGTTCGACACCGACGGTCGAACCGGCGGATACGTCCGGCTCGGTGTGTGTCCCAATCTGGGACATGCCTGGTTCTGGTGCGCCCTGGTCGGTCAGGGCGAGCCACCGGTGCTGGTTGTCGACCAGGAGACACCGATCCCTGCCGGCCCCGGACTGGAGGTGCGCTCCTCCGGCCTGTGGGCCGACCTGATCGTGGAGGGCCCCTTGGAGCACTTCAGCGTCGAGGTGGAGGCCTTCGGGGTGGCCCTTGACGAACCGGCCGACGCCTACCGAGGGATGCGGGGCGAACGCCTACCGGTTGGGGTGGACCTCGGCTGGGAGACTGACGGACCATCGGAGGGTGTCGAGCCGTGGGCCTTCCACTACGACTTCACCACCCGCTACGAGATCCCCTGCCGGGTAGCCGGCGAGGTCCGGATTGGCGACCGTCGGATCACCGTTGACGGTTGGGGCCAGCGGGACCACTCGTGGGCCGAGCGGGACTGGTGGGCCACCGGGTGGACGTGGTTTTCGGGACGTCTAGAGGACGGTGAGCGGTTCCACGCGGTGGCCCTCGAGGGACGCGATGAGGGGATCGGCTACCGATCTACGCCGGCAGGACTGGTCGTCGAATACGGGGTGTCCTCGACCCCCGAGTTGGGGGAGATGGGGATCCCGGTCGGCGGCCAGGTCACCCTCGGTGGGTTGTCCTTCGACCTGGATCCGGTGGGCTGGGCGCCGGTGCTGCTCGTCGACCCGGACGACGGCCGCCTCAGCCGGTTCCCGCGGGGGCTGGTGGCGGTGACCACTAGTGATGGCCGGCAGGGCCATGCCTGGGTGGAGTACAACCAGCCCCAGGCCTGATCCCCGCGGACCGGGGTCCTCAGGTCCGGCGAGACCAGGCGTCAAGGCCCAGCACCACCACGAAGGCGACCCCGGCCAGCACCAGCGGTGGCCACAGGTCCCCGGCTGTGGGCCAGGCCATGCCGGTGCCCGATACCAACTTGTCGGCATGGCGGGAGACCACGCCCACGCCGTTCGGCCACGGCCACAGCACCCTCAGCGACCCGGCCATCAACCCGACCAGGACCGCCAGCACCGTGTCCCGGTGGCGGTCCAGCAGGCGTCCCAGGATCATCGAGAACAAGGCCAGGCCGACCACTGCTCCGGCGGCCACCATGGCCAGGTCGCCAAATATGCCGTCGTCCACCGCGCCGAGCACGCTTGGGTACATGCCCAGCATGAGGAGAAGAAACGCACCGGAGATACCGGGCAGGATCCAGGCACACACCGCCACCGCCCCGGCGCCGAAAAGGGCCACCGGGGATGGATCAACCACCGGCCCGCCGGAGAATCCGAGCACCACGAACAGGACCACCGCGGCCAGAGTTGCCGACCCGACCCGGAGCGAGCTCCACGCGGCTGGCATCCTCGCAGCGACCACCATCGACGCGGCGACCAGGCCCAGGAACAGTCCGGCTAACTCCTTGGGGTGATTCTCCAGGAGGGCCTGGATCACCCCGGCCAACGCGGTGATGGTGGCCAGCATCCCGGCCACCAACGGTGCCAGGAACCACCAGTCCAACCGTCGCAGGTCCCCGAACCCCTCGCGTACCTCCCCCCGGGCCATCCGGCCCAGGGCGGTGGACCCGTCCCGGATGGTGCCCACCAGCTGTTCGTAAACCCCGAGGAGTAGGGCAACGGTCCCGCCGGAGACGCCCGGGACCACGTCGGCGGCCCCCATGGCTACCCCGCGTACGAACTGAGTACCGACCGCCCGGGGATCGGCCATCAGGAGGCGCCCTCGGGCCTGTAGGGCCCGAGGGCGGTGGCCATCTCCTCCGGGAAGCGGACTGGTCGCTCACGCCCATCGGTTACCCCAATCCGGACCGTCTGGGTGGCGACCGGCTCATCGCCCACCAGGAGCCGCTGCCGCCAGATCGACGAGGCTCGCCTGATCTCAGCCACTTCGGTTTCGACAACCAGTTCGGCCCCGGCTCCCACCGGACGGAGGAACGACGTTTCGATGCGCGACACCAGGAACCGGTAGCCCTGCTCCTCGAGAACCTGCAGCGGGATCCCGGCCTCTTCGAGCAACTCGATGCGGCCGGTCTCGAAGAGCTGCACGTACACCGAGTGGTTCAGGTGCCCGTAGGGGTCAAGTTCATAGAACCGGACCTTGACCGGGTGGCGGTGGGGCATTCAGCCACGCTACCGGCCGCCCCGAAGGTGTCTATGGCGTGGGAGGACTGCCCGATTTGCCGATTGGGTTCTGTCCGGGTTCGTCGGTCGGTGGGTGGCGGGCGTGCCGAAACCAGTAGACCGCCAGAACTGCCCACATGATGGTCAGGCCACCGGGGATGATCAAGGGAATGACCGGAAGCGCGACCAGCCAGACAAACCAGGTACGTCGATGGTCGGGCCGACTGCGGGCTCGACGAAGCACAACAACCCACAGTGCCAGTGACGCCAAAAAAAGCAGCAAGCCCATCGAGCGACCTCCTTGTTCGTCGGTGATTGCGGCAGGATCGCCTCCCGAAACCCTAGGCGGGTTTCAGCCTTGGCCGGACAAGGCTCAACTCACCACCTCGGCCCGCGGGTGGTCGCCCTTCGTCAGCGCAGTGAAATCGAGGCTGACCCCCTTGGGGCAAACCCCCCGATCTTCGCCCCGGAAGGGGCCCTGATCGGATCCCCTCCAGGCCTGAGAGCAGCCCGGTTTGGTTGAGCATTCCATTCTTGCCCCCCATAGGCTCCTCTGTCCTATGCCGGAGGTGTTCCAAGAACAAGGAAGTTTCTCCGGCCAAGCGTGGCACACCAGATGACGGCGGTGACGGAGAGACCGGTCGACATCCGCACCGGCAGCCGATGGCTTCACACCCTGAGAACGGATCGTTGGTGGGTGGAGCCTCTCGTCACCGTCGGCGTCCTCTCGGCCTTCGTCGTGTATGGCACGTTTGTAGCCTTCGTCAACACGGACTACTTCGTGGACCCGTATCTTTCCCCCTTCTTCTCACCATGCCTGGCGTCGAACTGTGAGGAGGCGACCTGGGACCTCTTCGGCACTCACTGGGGCTTCTCCCCCGCCCTTCTGATCCTCCCCTTCCCGCTCGGGTTTCGCCTGACCTGCTACTACTACCGAAAGGCCTACTACCGGTCGTTTCTATGGTCCCCGCCGGCCTGCGCGGTCAGCGACTTTCGCTCCTCCTACACCGGTGAGACGAAGTTCCCGCTGATTCTCCAGAACGTCCACCGCTACTTCTTCTTTCTGGCCCTGCCCTTCCCGATCATCCTGCTCTACGACGCTCTCCGGGCGTTCCGGTTCGAAGGGGAGTTCGGGATGGGCCTCGGCACGTTGATCCTGCTCGCCAATGCGGTGCTGCTGGGCTTGTACACGCTGTCCTGCCACTCTTGCCGTCATCTGGTCGGTGGAGGAACAAACCTGCTTTCCCAAGCACCGATCCGCCGCCGTCTCTGGGGCCTGTCGACAAGATTGAACGCCCGGCACATGCAGTACGCGTGGATCAGCCTCTTCGGCGTCCTGATCGCCGACCTCTATGTCCGACTCCTCGCCAACGGCGTGTTCAGCGACCCGAGATTCTTCTGATGGCAGATTTCGAGATTCACCAGTACGACGTCGTTGTGGTTGGTGCGGGCGGCGCAGGACTCCGTGCGGCAATCGAGGCATCGGCCGCGGGAGCGCGTACCGCACTGGTCTGCAAATCGTTGTTGGGCAAGGCCCACACCGTGATGGCGGAGGGCGGCATCGCGGCGGCTATGGGCAACGTGTACCCGGAGGACAACTGGAAGGTCCACTTCCGGGACACCATGCGCGGCGGGAAGATGATGAATGACTGGCGGATGGCACAGATCCATGCCCAGGAAGCTCCGGAGCGGGTCCATGAACTGGAGAGGTGGGGTGCCCTCTTCGACCGAACGGATGACGGCCGGATCCTCCAACGGGATTTTGGCGGCCACCGTTACGCAAGGCTTGCTCACGTCGGGGACCGAACGGGACTCGAGATGATCCGCACCCTCCAGAACCATGCGGTACACCAGGGAATTGACGTATTCATGGAGTGCACGATCACCAGGCTCCTGACCTCGGAGGCCGGAATCTCTGGCGCGTTCGGCTACTGGCGCGAGTCGGGCCGTTTCGTGGCCTTCAGCGCCCCGGCGGTCGTTCTGGCAACCGGAGGAATCGGCAAAGCATTCAAGGTCACCTCGAACTCGTGGGAGTACACGGGCGATGGGCACTTTCTGGCCCTCACCGCCGGCGCCGACCTGATCGACATGGAGTTCGTCCAGTTCCACCCGACCGGCATGGTCTGGCCCCCGTCGGTGCGGGGGATTCTTGTTACCGAGGGGGTACGGGGAGACGGCGGGGTCCTGAGGAACTCGTTGGGCCACCGCTTCATGTTCGAATACATCCCAGAAATGTTCCGAACCGAGACGGCAGAGACCGAGGAAGAGGCGGATCGGTGGTACACGGACAAGAAGAATGCACGTCGGACCCCTGACTTGCTCCCGCGCGATGAGGTGGCCCGAGCAATCAACTCTGAGGTCAAGGCCGGTCGCGGCTCGCCCCATGGCGGCGTGTTTCTCGACATCTCGAGCCGAAGGGACGCCGACTACATCCGACGACGACTGCCATCGATGTACCACCAGTTCAAGGAATTGGCCGACATCGATATCACGACCGGGCCCATGGAGGTGGGTCCTACCTGTCATTACATGATGGGTGGCCTACGTGTGGATTCCGACACCCATCAATCGACCATTCCTGGACTGTTCGCGGCCGGCGAGGTGGCGGGTGGCATGCACGGTGCCAACCGCCTGGGTGGGAACTCGCTCTCGGATCTCGTTGTTTTCGGGATGCTCGCCGGACGGCATGCCGCCGAGTACTCGACTGCATCGGGAAGCCCGGCTCCGGTCTCGGAGGAGGTGTTGGACGGTCATGCCGAAGAGGCCCTGGCACCGTTCGACGAGCACGGGGAGGAGAACCCTTACTCGATCCAGAACGACCTCCAGGAGTGCATGAGCAGTCTCGTCGGCATCATCAGAACGGAGTCCGAGATGCTGGAAGCGCTGGACCGGCTCGAGGTGCTCAAGGAACGGTTGGCTCGGGTGCACGTGGAAGGCCATCGCCAGTACAACCCGGGCTGGCATCTAGCCCTCGATCTCAGGTCTTTGCTAGCGGTGTCCGAGTGCATCGCCCGGGCCGCTCTCGAAAGGCAAGAGAGTCGTGGCGCCCAGACCCGCGACGATTTTCCGACCACCGACGGCCAATGGGGCAAGCGGCGGGTCGTCATCCGCCAGCAGGACGGGGAGGTGGTGGTCTCTCAGGAACCCTTGTCGGAGATGCCCGAGGAACTCCGACAACTAGTGGAGGAGGAAGGATGAGCGAGGCCGTGACCCTGCGGATCTGGCGTGGTGACGCAGAGGGCGGTGAGTTCCGCGAGTACCAGACCTCGACCAGCGAGGGTGAGGTGGTCCTCGACGTCATTCACCGGATCCAGGCTGAACAGGCGAACGACCTGGCGGTGCGTTGGAACTGTAAGGCCGGCAAGTGTGGATCCTGTAGCGCCGAGGTAGATGGCAAACCCCGCCTCATGTGTATGACCCGAATGGATCTGTTCGAGACGGATGAGACAATCACCGTTGCCCCACTGAAAACCTTCCCGGTGAGCCGGGACCTGGTCACCGACGTGACGCTCAACTATGAACTAGCCAAGAAGGTTCCACCGTTCAACCCGGTACCCCCTGAACCCGACGGCACGTACCGGATGCAGCAGATCGACATCGACCGCGTCCAGGAGTTCCACAAGTGCATCGAGTGCTTCCTCTGCCAGAACGTGTGCCATGTGATCAGAGACCACGACGACAACAAGAAGCACTTCGCCGGGCCCCGTCTGTTTATCCGAGTCGCGTCTCTCGAGATGCATCCGCTAGACGCCACCGATAGGAAGGACCTGCTAGCCGACGAGATGGGCTTGGGCATGTGCAACATTACGAAATGCTGCACCGAGGTCTGCCCTGAGAACATCAGAATCACCGACAACGCGATCATTCCCCTCAAGGAACGCGTTGTCTCGAGGCGGTACGACCCGGTGGTCTGGCTGGGGAGGAAACTGCTGGGGAGGACGTGATCTGCTAAAGGTTGATCGCCTTCATGAACCGCGACTACGTGAAGGCGAAGGTCAGGAACCGGGCCCTGGCCGGTCAGCGCTGACAGCCGGCACCCGGCATTT
>JAKUSA010000190.1 GCA_022449565.1 Acidimicrobiales bacterium
CGACGTCGGTGGTGATCATCAACTGTCCGCCCGGTTGGTCGCTGGTTGAGGAGGGCTCACCTTCGATGACCAAGGGTCGGAGATCGGCTCGGGCGGCATAGATGGCCGCCGTCAAACCGGCCGGACCGGAACCGATGATGACGAGT
Organism: Acidimicrobiales bacterium; assembly: GCA_022449565.1. Taxonomy (GTDB): domain Bacteria; phylum Actinomycetota; class Acidimicrobiia; order Acidimicrobiales; family MedAcidi-G1; genus JAKUSA01. Next base: position 147 of record JAKUSA010000190.1, read on the forward strand.
TCTCGGGTGTCTTCGGGCATGCGGGCTCCAGTGTCAACTCGGCGGGAGGGGTGTGGCACTCACCTGACCGCCCGCCCGGCGGATCGTCGACTCCACAGCAGCTTGCCGAGCAGGCAGAACAGGCCACCGGCACAAAGGTGGACGACCCAGCTCCCGCCGGGGAGTGCCAGGTCGGCTAGGCGGAACAGGCCCAGTCCAACCAGTACCGACGCAGCTATCAGACACACCGCGGCCACTAATCCGTAGACAATCCCACGGCTGGCGGTCACTGCCGGCTGGGTGGTTACCGACCGGACCCGTTGCACCACCTCAACTATCCGGTCGACAAGCGAGCCGGCCCAGTCGGGCTCAGATCCTCCCTCATCGTTAGTCACCTCACCGGGAGGGCGCTCCGCCACGGTTAGTCGCCGAGAGTGAAGGACATGCCAACCACCCCGGGGCCGGCATGGCTGGCCACCACGGGACCGAGTGATCCGACTCGGGTGGTCGAGGGGTCGACGACAGTTGCGAGCAGTTCGAGGAAGTCTTCGATGTCCTCCGCTTGAGCGTGCATAACCGACAGGTTTTCGACCCGATCACCGTGTTCGGCCAGTTTGTCTCGCAGCCAAACCAACGATTTTTTGCGGGTCCGCAGCTTGGCAGCTTCCTCGACTACACCACTACTGAAGTCGATGATTGGTTTGATTGAGAGCATGTTTCCTAGAAGAGCTTGAGCGCTTCCGATCCGACCACCCTTCTTGAGGTTCTCAAGGGTGTCGAGGGCCGCGTAAACATAGGTCCGCTGCTTCAAGCTCTCTACCACGCTGACCACCTCCTCGGCAGAAGCGCCGTTGTTGGCGGTCCGGCCTGCGGTCAGCACCATTGTTCCCAGGCCGCTGGTCACCGAACGGCTGTCGATGATTCGAATATCCCTGTCGCTGAGTTCGCGGGCGCCAATCTCAGCGGCCTCCAAGGTGGCCGACACCCCGCTGGACAGGTTTATGCACACGACGGTGTTGGCCCCATCTTCGAAGCAGTTGTCAAACGCCACCTTGAATGCCCCAGGAGCTGGGGCGGCTGTGCCCGGCACGTCGGCGCTAGCTGCCATCCGGGCGTAAAATTCGTCCTCCCCAAGCTCGATCCGGTCGACGAATTCCTCCTCGCCGAAGCGGATACTCAACGGGACGATCGTGATGCCAAGTGCCGAAGCTTCTTCGTCGGTGAGATCGCTGGCACTGTCGGTGACTACTCGGACACTCATATCGCCTCCCGGGATTGTCTGGAGCGTAGTCGGGCCAATCGGAACCACCAGACGGCTAGGACTGCGACGGCGCCCACGAACAGGAGGACGCCGACCCCGGAAAGACGGGTGGTTCTCACCAGCATCCGGGTCGATTCGAGTTGGAGCAACCGGGCATCGTCGGGGGAACGGACGGTCACCTGGAGCTGGGCGTCCCCCGAGGTGCGTGCCTCGACGGGGATAGGGATCCTGTTAGTGCCCGGTTCAAGCAGTGCGGGCAGCGTCGGCCCGTCGGGGAAATCCAGTCGGCCGTCGCTCTGGAGGACGAGAAGAACGTGGGCCCTAGATCCCAGGAGGTTTTCGATCGTGAACGGCACATCGGCTCGCCTGCTGGTCAGGCGGACGTTCTGGCCGTCCGGGGTGGAGAAGCCGCTGAGGACCTCGGTGACCTTGGCGTATACAGCGGCCAGGTATGGCGACATAGCGTCGTTGTCGAGTTCCGCGGCCGCCGTGACTTCGAGTAGGTCGCTCAGGTGGGCGGCCGCAGGGTGCGGACCTCCGAGGAGCGCCGAGTAGGCGGCCACGGTGGCCTCGGCCAGGCTTCGATCGGTAGCCCGACGGGACACCCCGACCACCGTGTCGGGCCACATGTCGTGGACCCGACCGGTATCTAGCCGGGATCCGACGAGGGGGTCAAACATTGAGGACAGGGTGGTTGGTTCCAGGAATGGAG
>JAKUSA010000191.1 GCA_022449565.1 Acidimicrobiales bacterium
CTCGACGTCGCCGTGGCCAGCTTGGCCGCTCTGGGTCGTCCGGATGCCCGACTGGTGGTGGTTGGCGGGGCCAGTGGCCCCGACGGCCTCTCGGAAGAGCGGCGGATTCGAGGCCTGGCCGACGACCTTGGCTTGGCCAGGCACGTGCACTTCATCCCACCCCAGCCCCACCACCACCTTGCTGCCTGGTACCGGGCGGCCGACGTGGTGGTCATGCCGAGCCGCTCGGAGTCGTTCGGGCTTGTTGCCCTAGAGGCCTCGGCCTGCGGGATCCCTGTTGTGGCTGCGAACGTCGGCGGCCTGCGGAGCCTCGTCGACCACGGTCGGACCGGCTACCTGGTCGAGAGTCGCGACCCGGACGCCTACGCAGGTCACGTGGCGGCCATTCTCGACGACTCTCTCCTAGCCGCGAAGATGTCGGCGGCCGCTACCGAGCGGTCCTGGTCGTACACGTGGTCGGCCACCGCGGCACGACTTCGGAGGGTCTGCGACGACCTCTCCTCTCGGACCCTCGTCGACTGCACCTGACCCGTGGACGATCCGGCGGCCGAACTCCGACCGCCCACCACCGACGAACTCGATGCCGTCGAGGCACTGATCGAGGCCTGGCTCCACCGGACACTGGACGAGAACCCCTTGCTGGTGGCCGTTGAACGGGACGCCGATGCCGGCCCGGGTGACCGCCGCTGGTTCGCCCGACTGGCTGGTGAGGAGAAGGACACCTTCACCCTCCGGCTCACCCTCCGGCAGCGGATGCTGCACTACGAGACCTACGTGATGCCGGGTCCCGAGGAGGACCACGCCCGCTTCTTCGAGTACCTACTGGCCCGAAACCGGCAACTCGTCGGCGTTTCATTCTGCCTGGGTGAGGAGGACGCGGTATTCCTAGTCGGGGCCGTCCCCGCGGCGACACTCGACGATCGGGGACTCGACCGGATCCTTGGAACCGTCTGGGCATCAGTGGAGCGGTGCTTCCGTCCGGCTCTGCTGATCGGCTTCGCCAGTCGCTTCGGGAACTGAGAAAAGACCTAATATTTCGATTGTTTACGATCGATCTTGGGACTGGACCCTGCGGTCGGTCCGATGGGGTTCGACCGGGGAAGTGGGTTCTCCACAGGCCAGGACATCGCGCCCATGGGCATGACCGGCCCGGACCGGTCCCGACAGGACTGGGGGTAGGTTCCCATGGTGGTGACACGTCTCCAGATCATGGGTGGCGGGAACATGGGGGAGGCGCTGCTCCGTGGCCTAGTCACCGACGGTTGGACGACGGCCGACCAACTCCACGTAGTGGAACCACTGGCCGACCGACGTGACTATTTGGCCGAGGCCGTCCCGGGTCTCCGCTGCTCGGACAGGCCCGAAGCTGGTGTCGACACGGTTCTTGCCGTCAAGCCCGATGTGGTGGCCGACGCATGTTCCGGCCTGTCGCGGTTGGGCGTGGCCCGGGTGCTGTCCATCGCTGCTGGAGTACAGATCGGGACGCTCGAGGCCAGCCTGGGGAAGGGTGTCCGGGTGGTCCGAGCCATGCCCAACACCCCAGCCCTGGTCGGTCAGGGTGCGGCGGCCATCGCAGCCGGCACCGAAGCCGAGGCCGACGACCTGGATTGGGCCGCCGGGATCCTCTCGGCCGTGGGGACGGTCGTTGTGGTCGAGGAATCTCTCCTTGACGCGGTTACCGGCCTTTCCGGGTCGGGACCGGCGTACCTCTTTCTGCTGGCCGAGGCACTCATTGACGCCGGCTGTGATGCCGGGCTGCCCCGGGACATCGCGGAGGCGTTGACCGAGCAGACCCTGATCGGCGCGGCGACCATGCTGGTCGGCTCCGACGAAAAGCCCTCCACACTGCGTGAGAGGGTGACTTCCAAAGGGGGCACCACCGCCGCTGGAGTAGCCGTCTTCGAGGCCGCCGGCTTTCGACAGGTGGTCCGTGACGTCGTTGCCACGGTGATCGAGCGGTCGCGCCAGCTCGGTGGTGGGTGAGCATGAGTCGTCGCTACGAGACTGTCTCGTTCCTCTCGGACTACGGCACCGAGGACGAATTTGTCGGAGTCGTCCATTCGGTGATCCGCTCCATCGCCCCGCATGCGGCCATC
>JAKUSA010000192.1 GCA_022449565.1 Acidimicrobiales bacterium
ACCCCGGTGGTGGCCTGCACCCTCACCGACACCGCCGAACGGCTCGACTTGCTCCGACCGGCACTGGCCGACGTGGCTGCCGCGGCTCGGGCCGAGAAGATCACCCTTTCCGAGGGCGACGGCCTGGCCGTCGACATCGAACTGGCACCCGCCGACACCTAGCTTCGGCGACCAGCGGACGCCGAGAGGGCGCCGGGCGCTCCGGGCCGCGAGACTCTTCCCATGGCCGACACCCCCACCTTCGACTACTTGGAGGTGGCCTGCGACGGGCGACGGGCCACTCTCACCCTGAACCGTCCCGAGCGACTCAACGCCCTGTCGGCTGCGGTGATGGCCGAGGTGGTGGCCGCCGCCGACTGGTTCGACCACCAGCCTGACCTGCGGGTTGTGGTGGTGGCCGGCGCCGGCCGGGCGTTCTGCGCCGGGTTCGACATCGACACCTTCGCCGAGACGGCCGGCCCCTCCCCGGCCGGTGGCCGCACCGCCGCCGACGCCGGGCGGATAATGGCCGACGCCCTCGAGGCTATGGCTCCTGTGGCCGTGGCCCGCCTCCACGGCCACGTGGTAGGCGGCGGGGTGGTGCTGGCCGCGGCATGCGACCTGCGGGTCGCCTCCGACGACACGATCTTCTCGATCCCCGAGGTGGACCTGGGCATCCCCCTGGCCTGGGGGGGCATACCCCGGTTGGTGCGCGAGATCGGCCCGGCCCTGACCAAGGAACTGGTCATGACCTGTCGACCGTTCGACGCCGCCGAAGCGGCCGCCGCGGGCTTCCTCAACCAAGTGGTGCCGACCGATGGGCTGGACGCCGCCGTCGACGACCTGGCCGAGTCGGTGGCCTCCCGGCCCCGGGTGGCCACACTGGCCACCAAGGCCCACACCAACGCGGTGACCTCCCAGATGGTGGGCACCATCCGATCGTGGTCCGACGCTGACGGGCTCGCTGCAGCGATGCGCGACCCCGAAGCCCGGGACTCCCGGGCCGCCTACCTTGAACGCCTGAGGCCCGGGAAGCCTGACCGGTCGTGACCCACGCCGACCGGGTGTTCGCCAACGCCCGGTTCCATACCCTGGCCGGCGACGCCGCACCGGCAGCCGGGGCCCTGGCCACCTGGCAGGGGCGCATCCTGGCGGTAGGCCACGCCGACCAGGTGTTAGACCACGCCGGACCGGACACCGAGGTGGTCGACCTGGGAGGGGCGGTCGTCCTCCCCGGGTTCATCGAGACCCACATGCACCCCCTGGCCGCCGGGGTTCAGATGTCCGCCCCTCAGATCGGCACCCCACCCTGTTCGACCATCAGACAGGTAGTGGCCGCCCTAGCAGAGCGAGCGGCCGCCACCCCGGCCGGAACACCGATCCAGGCCTGGGGGTTCGACGACAGCCTCATCGACGACAACCGGCACCTCACCCTCGAGGACCTCGACGAAGCGACCACCGACCACCCGGTGCTGGTCCGGCACATCTCCGGACACCTCTCCTACGCCAACACGGCCCTGCTGGCCCTGGCCGGCGTCGACGACGATGTGGCCGACCCGGTGGGGGGCCACTTCGTGCGCGACAGCGGGGGCCGGCTGACCGGCGAGATGCACGAGACGGCCAACTTCAACGTGGCGGCGGCCATCCCGCACGCCACCCTCGAGGAGCTGGCAGTCGGAGCCCGGGCCATCTCGGCCCGGTGCCTGGAGCGCGGGGTGACCAGCGTGACCGACGCCGCGGTGTTAAGCCCCGAGATGTACGGCGCCTACCAGCGCTCCGTGGAGAACGGGGACCTCCAGGTACGGGTCCGGCTGTTCCCCATGTGGCGAGCCGCCCGAAACCTCCCCTTCCGAACCGGGCTGGGCGGCGAACGCCTCTCCCTGGGGGCCATGAAGTTCATCTCCGACGGGTCCATCCAGGGCTACTCACCCGGTGTGTGACAGGGCTACTACGACCGACCCGACATCACCGGAACCGATTTCATCCCGGCCGCCGAGCTGATCGACCTGGTCGGCGAGGCCCACCGGGCCGGCTGGCAGATC
>JAKUSA010000193.1 GCA_022449565.1 Acidimicrobiales bacterium
TCCGTGATCCAATCGTCGGAGGTGTCACAGAGCCGCTCAAGGTCCTCGTTGGTGAGTTGGACTGGTGGGACGCACTTGCCCCAGCCGGTGATCGCTGCCCGTCGTGTCACAGGACCCCCTCATCCGACCCCGCTCGGCTGTGGTCCGCGCGGCCCGCGAACCGTACCGGACGAAGGCCCAAACCGCCTCTGGCCTGCCGTTCTAACCGACCTAGTCGGTGGCCTCGCTTCCGATAAGGACACTGTCCGGCTGGGGTGGCACGCCACCCCGTTGGGTGAACAGACTGGTCGACATGCGGATTGCTGCGGTTCAAGCCGCTCCGGTCTATTTGGATCGGGCTGCGACGGTGGATCTTGTTGTCGACCGCATTGGCGAGGCCGCGCACGGCGGCGCTGAGGTTGTCGCCTTTCCCGAGACCTTTGTGCCCGGCTATCCGATCTGGATCGACGCGACCAACGGTTCGGCGTGGGAGGACCCTGACCAGCAGGCGGCGTTCGCTTGGTATCTCGACCAGGCGGTCGAGATCGAGGGCCCTGGGTTCGCCCCGGTCGTTGACGCGGTTCGGGACAGTGGGGTGTTCGCCTACGTGGGTGTGGTTGAGCGGTCCGCCTCCGGGGGCTCGGTGTACTGCTCGCTTGTCGCCATCGACCCAGCGTCTGGCGTGGTCGGTGTGCATCGCAAGCTCAAGCCGACCTTCGGCGAGCGGTTGGTGTGGGCCGACGGAGATGGTGCTGGTCTGGTGGCTCACAACCACAACGGCGTGCGGCTGACCGGTCTGAGTTGCTGGGAGAACTGGATGCCGTTAGCCCGGACGGCCATGTACGCCACCGGCGCCATGGTCCATGTCGCGGCGTGGCCCGGATCAGTCCATCTCACAGAAGACATCACCAGGTTCATCGCCAAAGAAGGCCGACTTTTCGTGGTCAGCGTAGGTGCCCTCTACGAGGCGACGAACGTGCCCGCGGACTTTCCGCTAAGCGAGGCCATCAAAGCGGCGGGCCCCAGGTTCCACAACGGCGGAACCTGTATTGCCGGCCCTGATGGTCGTTGGATTGTGGAACCAGTCCGTAATGAGGAGACCATCGTCTACGCCGACCTCGACCTCTCCGAAGTCCCCAAGCAGCGCCAGAACTTTGATCCCACAGGGCATTACTCCCGACCCGAGATTCTCCGCCTCGAGGTCAACCGGTCCCGTAGCGGGTGAAACGACCATGACAAGAATCCTCATAACCGGCAGCAACAGCGGTTTCGGCAGATTGGCGGCCCTTTCCCTCGCCCGCGAGGACCATCAGGTGATCGCCACGATGCGAACCCTTGCCAAGGGAGAAGAACTACGAAGTACAGCCGAGGAGGAAGGACTCGCCATTGAGATCCGGCAACTCGATGTCTGCGATCCAGACTCGGTCGAAACCTGTATGGCCGACCCACTCGACATCGACGTACTCGTCAACAACGCCGGGTTTGAGGTGCAGGGAGCGATAGATCAAATCGACGATGCCCTCATGCAACGTCAACTTGAGACCAACGTCATGGGTCCCCTGCGCACAATGCGTGCTGTGCTCCCGAGGTGGTCCGAGCGTGGAAGCGGAGTGATTGTGAATGTCAGCAGCATCGCCGGACGGGTGGCTCCGCCCTACAGCGGCGCCTACTCGGCATCGAAGCACGCTCTTGAAGCGATGACCGAAGCCCTGCACTTTGAGGTATCCCACCTTGGGATTCGAGTCCATCTCATTGAGCCCGGACGGTTCGCTACGAACTTTCAGGACAACATCGTGTTTCCTGAGAGTTGGGACGGTTCGCCTCAGCAGCAGCGAGCACTTGCATTTCGGGAGTCCTTGACAAGCCTTGACGGTGACGGTCCTTCCGCCGACCCCCAAACTGTCGCTGACGCCATAGTTCGTGCTGCCACTGACCCCTCAATGCCGTT
>JAKUSA010000194.1 GCA_022449565.1 Acidimicrobiales bacterium
AGGCTCATGGCGCCATAGCCGACGGTGTGGAACTCCTCGGTTGCCGCCTCGATGATCTTGGTGTCGAGTTCCGGGTCTCGGGGGCGGGACACGGTCAGCCCCGAGACTGCGCGACGACGCGGAGGAACGGGCGTTGGGTGTCCCATCCGTCGGGGAAGCGGATCACCCCGTTGGTAGTCGACACTGCAAAGTCCGGTGCCAGGTCAACAAGCTCTAGTGCCATCTGAAGACCTCCATCCTCTGGGCGACACCTTATACGCCAACGGATATAGACGCAAAATGATAACGAAAAAGATAACCGAAAATAGTGTTGACAAACACGATTACCATCATATAATAACGGTATGAGTTATCGGAAACAACTTCCCGCCAAGCGACTTGGCCTCGGCCTGGTGGCCACCGCCCTCCTCGTCAGCTCCTTCTCCTTCTCCGGTGCGCTTCTCTCGCAAGATTCGCCGACACCCGACCAGGGCGACCACGAGTCGCACGCCCGGGCCAACAACGAGGCCTACGCCTGGGCCAACAACCCGGCTGACCGGAACTGGCGAGTCGAGCTTCCGGTACCCGTGCGCAACCTCCTGACCCTCACTGGGGCTGGCACCACCCGCCGTCCCGACCAGGTCGACAACGATCCAGCCTCCGGACTCGCCCTTGCAGGGAGCACGGCGATGTTCGCCGATGCGACCGGTTCCGCCCTGTGGCCCAACTGCACGCCGATCCGAGTCACGATCGACACTGTCGAATCTTCGGCAGATAGCACAGCTGCCGCTCTGGCCACCCGGGACGCCGTTACCGAACTTGCTGAACTCACCGGCCTGGAGTTCACCCCGATAACTGCCTCAGCCCACACCGCCGGAGACGATCCGGCACCCCGATCCAACACCATCCAGATCATCTGGGTCGACCGTGGCACCGGCCTGCTCGAAGACCACGAGCTAGGTTCAGCCGAGGTCTGGCACCTGGAAGTCATAGACCGCCTCATCGTCTTCCAGGCTGTCGTCCTGCTCTCCGACGAGATTCTCACCAAGCACGATCCCGGCACGGCTGCACGCACTGCCTCCGTCCGGACCACCCTCCTCCATGAACTCGGCCACGCAGTCGGCATTGGCCACAGCGCTGATGACGGCTCGGTCATGTACCCCAAACTGATCGACAAGGCCTCGGTGACCACCGCAGACCAGGCGGCGTTTGCCTACGCGGGCAGTCGGGGCTGCTGAGCAGCCAACCCCAGAACTCGACGTCGAGTCCTGGAGGTCCCTTCTGCCCGACACCCGACGACCAGGACCAGTGAGAATCCCTTGCCCACGCGGCGACGGCCCCAGAGTTCCTGGCCAATGGATGCCTAGCGACACCAGGTCAATCGAGGACCGGAGCCGCTACTGGTTCGGTGGCTGAACCACCACATAAGGCCACCATCACGACGACCGGCGTTGTCTGAGTTCGTGGTCGCCGTCGGGGTTGTCGGCACAGTCCGGGTTGTCGTCCGGGTCGACGAGGACGCCGTCGCGGTCGGTGAGGCGTTGCCCGCAGTGTCGGCAGCGGAGACGTCGAGCTGCGAGCAGGAGGAGCAATCCGGCAACGAGGGCTGCGACGGCCGGTTTCCACCAGTTCGTGCTGCCTCCGGTGCGTTCGACCTCCGGTGCAGTGAGGGATTGACGGACCACCCCGGCGCCAGAGTCATCGGCGTCAAACGAGTCGGTGCCGAGTTGGTTGATTTCCTGGCTGTCGCTGACCCCGTCCCCGTCGCTGGCCTGGGTTCCCGGAGATTCGGGTTCCTCGGTGGTGGTTGTGGTGGCGGCCAGCGGCTCAGCTGCCTCCGGCGGTTCGGTGGATTCCGGTTCCGGCGTGGGTTCGGGTTTGGGCAAGGGTTCAGGTTCGGGGGTGGGTTCGGGTTGGGTTGCGGGTTCGGGTGAGTG
>JAKUSA010000195.1 GCA_022449565.1 Acidimicrobiales bacterium
GGCCGCCGATCGGATTCTGGCTCGCTACCTGATCCGAAGCGATACCGAACGATGACGGTCTGGAACTAGGTTGCCACCGTGGGTGACGACATGACGACCGGAGATGGGCTTGACCACCTCTCGGACCAGGAGTGGGCTGACACCATCCTGGAGAGGGCCCGGGAGCGTTCAGCGGCCGAAGACTTCGGGGTGTCCCTGGGTGACGGTCCGTTCGGGCCAGTCGACCCCGGGCCACCAGACCCAGAGACGGCAGGCAAGTCGGTCGCCGCGGGCTCTCCCACCTCTCCCGAAGGAGTAGTCGTCGACCCGAGGCCGGGCCTGGTCACCCGTGAGGAAATAGATCCGTCGTTCGAACCGCCCCTGTACCAGGATCCGATGGAACCATTCCCCACGGTGCCACCACCTGCGCCGCCCGACCTCGGACTCCCTGGGGTCCAAAGGAGGGTGGGTTGGGCGGCCCTGGAGTGGGGAGCGGTGATCGTCGGGGCGCTGGTCATGGCCCTCTTGGTGAAGGCCTTCCTCTTCCAGGCCTACTACATTCCCTCGCCTTCGATGGAACCGACCCTTGGCCAGGGGGATCGGATCATCGTCAACAAGTTGAGCTACCGGCTACACGACGTGAACCGGGGCGACCTGGTGGTCTTTGAGGCCCCAGAGGGCACGGGTGGGGTGGACGATCTCATCAAGAGAGTGATCGGTCTTCCGGGTGAACTCATTCGGGTGGCCAACGGTCGGGTGCTGATCGACAACGGAATGCTCCTGGAGCCGTACCTACCGCTCCAGGACGGCACCGCTGGCTTGTCCACCTCCGCCAACTGCGCCAACCTTCCGGGAGACGTCGACGGTTGCCGGGTCCCACCTGGCCATGTCTTCGTCCTTGGCGACCACCGAGCCAACTCGAGGGACAGTCGCTTCTTCGGACCGATCCCTGAGGACTCGATCCGAGGCCGGGCATTTCTGCGTATCTGGCCTCTAGGTGAGATGAGACGCCTCTAAGCCGACCGCCTGGCACGGGCGCGGGTCACCATGCGGTCCACGTGGTCGCTGTAGACGCCGTCTATGCCAATCCTGAACAGGTGGTCGAGTTGCCGCTCGTGTTGCGCGTCCCAACCGAGGCACGCCAGCCCGAAGCGGTGGAACAGGGCGGTCAGCCCGCCCGTCCAGTCGGACTGGTGGAGGTTGATGGCGTCGATCCGAGCCGCGGCCAGGCGGGCCGCTCGGCGCTCCGGCCCCTCCTCGATCCGTTCGAGACGCGTGGAGTCGACGAGTCGGATCCGGGGGTGGAGCCCCCGCCAGGAGGCCACCGTCTCCCAGTCCGGATGGCAGAGCCACAACCGTCCAAGGGCCCCAGGGTGTCGGTTGGCCACGGCAACTACCTGGGCTGTGACCGCCGGGTCCATCACGTCGAGGGACACTTGGCAGCCGGTCCCCACCGCCCGGTAGAGGTCCTCAAGGGAGGGGAGAGTGGCGGGTAACGACCCTGCCGCGATGTCGGTCACCGCCCGTCGCCGGTAGAAGGGTCCCACGCGGCCATGGTGGCTCAGGACCGGGACCCCGTCCGAAGTGGGCCACACGTCGCTCTCCAAACCGGTGGCGCCCAGTCGGATGGCCAGTCTGAAGGCATCGAGGGTGTTCTCTGGAGCATGGGCCATCCCACCCCGATGGGCAAAGAGCACGGGCTCAGGACCGGGGCGCGAACCGGTTGAGGTCACCAACCCATCATGCCCAGTAGGGCGGTGACTCCGTGGCACCCGGCCGAGGGGTCACCGGTAGGCTCGCAGTGTGGGCAACCTGGGTGGGGGGGAGATTCTGGTGATCCTCCTGGTCGGGTTGCTGGTGCTGGGTCCCCAGCGTCTTCCGGCGGTAGGACGTCAGGTGGGTCGCATTGTTACCGAGATCCGCAGGGTGAGTAG
>JAKUSA010000196.1 GCA_022449565.1 Acidimicrobiales bacterium
GATGCTGGGTGGTATTTGCTTGCTCCGTGACACGGTGGCCGTGGCCGGAACTCACGGGAAGACCACGACCGCCTCGATGTTGGCCCTGGTTCTCCGTGAGGCCGGACTGCGCCCTTCGTTCATCATTGGAGGTGATGTAAACGAGATCGGCACAGGGGCGGCCTGGGACGACGGGCAGATCTTCGTTGTGGAGGCGGATGAGAGCGACGGGTCCTTCCTGGCCCTGGAGCGCCGCGTGGCGGTTGTTACGAACGTCGAGCCCGACCACCTGGACTATCACGGTGACTTTGAAGGGCTACGAACGGCGTTCCGCCGTTTCATCGAGGAGACCGATGGGGTGACGGTGGTTGGGATTGATGATGAGGGGGGTCGACGACTTGCTGAGGGCAGCGGTGTCGTGACCGTCGGGACCTCCGTTGGTGCCACATGGCGTCTCGAGTCCGTGGATGAGGCCTGGGAAGGGGTTTCCTTCGATCTGGTCGGCCCAGGAGGAGAGTGTCTGCCTATCCAAGTTCCAATACCCGGTCTCCACAACGCCCGAAACGCGGCGGTCGCCGCCGTCGTAGGTCTGGTCGTGGCGTCACCACCGGAGGCTGTGATCCACGCCCTCGCGCGGTTCGGTGGTGTGGCTCGACGGTTCGAGCATCGGGGGGCGGCGGCCGGGGTGGAGTTTGTGGACGATTACGCCCACCTGCCTACCGAGGTGGCGACGACCATCCGAACATGTCGGAGCGGCAGTTGGAGCCGGCTAGTGGCCGTATTCCAGCCCCATCGTTATAGCCGGACCGAGTCCTTGGCTGCCAGTTTCGGCGAGGCGTTCGACGGCGCCGACGTTGTCTATGTGACCGAGGTGTTTCCGGCGGGAGAGTCACCACGTCCTGGCGTGACGGGTCGGCTGGTGGCCGACGCCGTCAGCGCGATCCGACCCGGTACGGACGTCCGCTACGAACCACGACGGGAGGATCTGGTGGCCGGCCTGGTGGAAGAACTTCGTGAAGGTGACCTCTGCCTCACCATGGGAGCCGGTGACCTGACCTCGCTCCCTGATGAGGTTCGTAACAGGTTGGAGGTGTGAGGTGGGTTCGAGCGGGGACCTCATGGGACTAGCTGAGGATCTTCTGAGCAAGGGTCTGCTCGAGGGGGTTAAGAGGCGTCATCCGCTCGGCCCCCTTACCACCTACCGAGTGGGTGGCTCGGCGGCGCTCTTCGTGCGCCCGACCGACCAAGAGGAACTGGTCCGTGTGGCCGAGGCGACAGCGTCGGCCGAGGTGAGGCTGCTGCTGGTTGGACGAGGCTCGAACATGCTTGTGTCCGACGAGGGATTCGAAGGATTGGCGGTCCAACTTGGTCCGGGATTCGAGCGGATCCGGCTTTCGGAGGGTGGAGTCGTCGCCGGAGGTGCGGCCGGTATGCCAGTAGTGGCCCGGCGATCAGTGGTTGAGGGCCTCACGGGTTTCGAGTGGGCGGTGGGGGTTCCCGGCTCGATCGGGGGTGCCGTTCGAATGAATGCCGGTGGCCACGGGTCGGACCTGGCCGCGGTACTGAGATCGGCCTGGCTTGTTGATCTAGCCAGTGGTGATCGTTCGCTTAGGACAGTTGAGGAGCTGGACCTTGGCTACCGCTCTTCAGCGGTGGCGCCATCCCAGGTGGTCGTCGAAGCTGATCTCTCACTCCGGCCGGGGTCGGCTGAGGATGGCGAGCGGTTACTGGCGGAGATTGTCCGATGGCGTCGCGAGAACCAACCGGGTGGCCAGAATTCGGGCTCCGTATTCACTAATCCCTCGGGCGACTCGGCGGGGCGCCTTATTGACCTGGTGGGTGCTCGTGGTCTCCGGATCGGGACCGCGCGCGTGTCGGAGAAACACGCCAATTTCATCCTGGCTGAAAGAGGAGGGTTAGCGGCCGATGT
>JAKUSA010000197.1 GCA_022449565.1 Acidimicrobiales bacterium
GCTTATGTTGAGGGACCCGTCGGTGTAGCCAACCTGGCAGTTACCGACTCGGGGCCGGCGCGATACTGGGCTCATGCGCGTGGTGGCCGGGACCGCCGGCGGTCGACGTCTCACCGCCCCACCCAGCGGGGCGATGAGGCCTACCTCGGACCTGGTGCGGGAGGCGGTGTTCAACGCTCTCCACAGCAGGTCGGCGGTGGTCGGTGCGGTGGTCCTGGACCTGTTCGCCGGCACCGGCGCCCTTGGTATCGAGGCTCTTTCTCGGGGAGCGGCGCGGGCTACCTTCGTGGACTGTTCCGTGGAATGGGCCCGGCTGGTGGAGGCAAACCTGTCAGCCTGCGGGTTCGCCGACCGGGCCGAGGTGGTGGTGGCCGACGGCCCGAATTGGCTGGTCGCCAACCGCGGGCCCTGGGATCTCGTGCTGTTGGACCCGCCCTACGCCTTCGACGGCTGGCCGGCTCTGCTGGGCGGGCCTCTGGTCGGCTCGGTGGCCGGGATGGTCGTCGTGGAGTCTGACCGGGAGGTCGACCCCGGACCCTCGTGGAATGTTGGGTCCACCCGCCGCCATGGGAGTACCGTGGTGACGCTGCTCACGCCGACCGATTGAGGTGCCCATCGACCGCAGCACTACCGACCTGGCCGACCCGATCGGGGGAGCACGATTGTGACCCGCGTCCTCTATCCGGGATCCTTCGATCCGATCCACAACGGCCACGTGGAGTTGGCGGAAACGGCTGCCGGCCTGTTCGACGAGGTGGTAGTGGCCACCCTGGCCAACCCGTCGAAGGGAGACGGGCTCTTCGACTTGGAGTCTCGAATGAGTCTCATTCAGGAGAGCCTCGAGCACCTGTCCAACGTCGAGGTCACCAAGTTCGATGGGCTGGTCGTGGACTTGGCCATCCAAGCGGGCGCCGATTTCATCGTCAAGGGCCTGCGCGCCGTGTCCGACTTTGAGGCCGAGCTTCAGATGGCCCAGATGAACGCCGCTCTCTCTGGGGTCCAGACCCTCTTCCTGCCGTCGGCTTCGCGCAGTTCGTTCCTTGCGTCGCGCCTGATCCGGGAGGTCGTCCGGCTAGGCGGTGACGTTGGTCCGATGGTGCCCCCGCCGGTGCGGCAGCGCCTCGAGGGGAAGCTCGACCGATGACCGACCCGGCGGCGGCCACGCCCACCACCGCGGACCCGTATCGTCCCCCGCAGATCGAGGCGGTACTTCGTCAGATGCGGGAGATGGTCGCCGCGGCGCGGCCGATGCCGCTCTCCTCGTCATCGATGATCAATCGGGAGGACCTGCTCCGGATGGTCGACGAGGCCCTTGCCCGCCTACCCGACGAGATGCGGGCCGCACGCTGGTTGCTCAAGGAGCGGGAGGAGTTCCTGTCCAAGGTCCGCCGGGAGGGTGACGAGATCCTTGAGTTGGCCCGTGGGCGGGCCGAACGGCTGGTCCAGCGGACCGAAGTCGTAAAAACAGCCGAACGGCGGGCTCGACAACTCGTCGACGCGGCGCGTGAGGAGACACTCCGGATGCGTCGGGAGACCGAAGACTATTGTGACCAGAAGTTGGCCGTGTTCGAACGACTGTTGGCCTCCACGAAGGACGCAGTGTCCTTGGGCCGACGACGACTCCAGGAGACCGCTCTGGACCGGGAACGGGAGCGGTTGGACTCCGAGGCAATGACCTGGGAGGCCGGGGAGTCGCCATCCCGCTCGGTGTTCTTCGACCAGGACCTCACCGACGACCGGTGACCGAGGTGGCTGGGAGCCTCCGGATACCCCTGGCCGTACTGCGTCGTCGGTCCCGGGATCCCTACCGGGTCGTCTTGACAGCGCGCCTCGAGAACCTCGGTGTGGCCTCGTCACGGGTGGTCGACAACCGAGTGGAGGTGGAGTTG
>JAKUSA010000198.1 GCA_022449565.1 Acidimicrobiales bacterium
GCTGTGTCGAGACCTCCAGGTGAGCTACGGCGAGGTACAGGTGCTCTTCGACGTGGACTTCGAGGTCGAAGAGGGGGCCATCGTGGCCCTGCTGGGCACCAACGGGGCCGGGAAGTCCACCCTGCTCAAAGCCATCTCCGGAATCGTGGAAGCCGAACGGGGAGCAGTGATCCTGGACGGGCGGGAAATCACCCACGCTCCGCCCAACGAGATCGCCGCTCACGGGGTTTCCCAGTTGCCCGGCGGGATCGGAGTGTTTCCTTCGCTGACCGTCGGGGAGAACCTCCGGTCAGCCTCCTGGCTGAACCGTCGAGGCGACCCGGATGCCGCCCGTGACCGGGTCCTGCAACGTTTCCCCCAGTTGGCTGACCGCCTAGGCGACCGAGCCGGTGACCTGTCTGGAGGGCAGCAGCAGATGCTCGGCCTGGCCATGGCCTTCCTGACCCGACCGCGACTGCTCATGATCGACGAGTTGACCCTCGGGCTGGCCCCGGTGGTCGTCGAGGAACTCCTGCCCCTGGTGCGCGAGGTGCGCGACGAGGGGGTGACGGTGATCCTGGTCGAACAGTCGGTCAACACGGCGCTCACCCTGGCCGAGACGGCCTACTTCATGGAGAAGGGCCAGATCCGGTTCCACGGTCCAACCGCGGAACTCCTCCAACGGCCGGACATCTTGCGATCGGTGTTCCTCGAGGGCGCAGCGGCCGGCGCCGCTCGCGCTGAGGGCCAACTGGGCGACGACCAGCAGGTCGACAGGCGGTCCCAACAGTCCCCCGCGGGCTTGGCGGAGACCACGCCGGTCCTGAAGGTGGTTGGCATGCGCCGATCGTTCGGGGGCATCCGGGCAGTTGACGACATCAATCTCGAGGTGTTCCCGAACGAGATCCTCGGTCTGATCGGACCCAACGGTGCCGGCAAGACCACTCTGTTCGACCTGATCTGTGGATTCACGTCAGCAGATGCCGGATCGGTGTTCGTTGACCGACAACCCCTCGACGGGTGTACACCGGCGACCCGGGCCCGGATGGGGCTCGGCCGTTCCTTCCAGGACGCCCGATTGTTCCCCGCCCTCACCGTGGAGGAAACACTCGCCGTGGCTCTCGACCGGTGGGTGACCTCCCGGGACCCCGTCTCAGCGGCCCTCCGACTCCCCCACTCCTATCGAAGTGAGCGACGCACCACTGCCCGGGTCGCCGAACTGGTTGAGTTGATGGGCCTCGGTCCCTATCGGTCCAAGTTCGTCAATGAGCTTTCGACCGGTACCAGACGGATCGTGGACCTGGCTTGCGTCGTCGCCCACCAACCAGTTGTGGTGCTCCTGGACGAGCCATCAAGCGGTATCGCCCAACGGGAGGCAGAAGCCCTGGCGCCGGTCATCCGTGGGATCCGCGACGAGATGGGCTGTGCCCTGGTGGTCGTCGAGCACGACATGGCGCTGTTGCGCTCCGTCGCCGACCGGATGGTGGCTCTCGACCAGGGGGCGGTGGTAGCCGAGGGTCCACCCGCACTGGTACTCGAACACCCGGCCGTCGTAGCCTCCTACCTCGGGTCCGATCCGACGGCGCTGACCCGCTCCGATCCGACCTAACAATCGAGCATTCGATCGAAACCCGGGGGCATATGAAACCGCGACAGGTCAAGAGGCCGAGCACAGGACGGGTTCATCGCCGGGGTCGGACGGCCCTGTTCCTTGCGGCAGCGATCGCCGTATCTTTTGCAATCAACGGTTGTGGTGAAGACGAATCAACTCAGCCAACGGCCGCCACCGCCGCGCCAACCACCACGGTCGCGCCAACCACCACGGTCGCGCCGACCACCACGGTCGCGCCGACCACCACGGTCGCCCCGACCACCACGGTCGCCCCGACCACCACGGTCGCCC
>JAKUSA010000199.1 GCA_022449565.1 Acidimicrobiales bacterium
CGAGACCATGTGAGAATGACCTTCGGGACGACGACGACCCTGCTCGACGAGATGGTCGACCGGATGGTGGCCGGTCTGATCGACCAGTGAGCGAAGGCGACACACCACTCCCAGTCCCGCCAGTCGGCTCGGCGGTCGCCGGCATGCTCAGTGCGGCCCTAGCTCTCGGGGTCGGCGAGTTGGCCGCCGGTATCAGCAACCGACTCGAGTCCTTTGTGGTGGCTGTTGCCGGGGTCATCATCGACGGTGCCCCCGGTGGTGTCGTTCGGGCCAGCATCGAGACCCTCGGCACGGCACAGAAGACGGTGCTGCTAGTGGGGGTAACCATCGGAACCCTCGGAGTTGGTGCCGTGGTCGGGCTCGTCGCCCGTCGAAGCCCGACTTTGGCGGTGACTCTGTTCGTCGCCTTCGGATCCCTCGGCGCCTGGGCGGTCAGCCGTGAACCCCTGGCCTCGACGGGCTTGAGTTGGGTGGTAGGCGGCGTTGCCGTAACCGCCGGCGCCATAACCCTCGTGAAGGCCCCGCTGGGCATCGTCCGATCCGACTCGGACCGGGAGGACCCCAGGAACACCTACGCCGACCGCCGCCAGTTCCTCGGCTGGGCGACCGGGATGTCCGTCGCTGCTGGGGCCCTGACCGGAGTCGGCCGCGTCGTGCTGGCCGACGGAAGTGTCGGCAAGGCCCGCGACCGGATCGTGCTCCCCGATCCAGTCAGAATCGGCCTGCCGACCACCACCACTGGCCCGACCACCACCACTGGCCCGACCTCGACCAACCCGTCGTCACCGACGAGGACGATCGAGGCGACCGGACTGTCGCCCTACCTGACCCCTAACGAAATCTTCTACCGGATCGATACGGCCCTGTCGGTTCCGATGATCGACCCCGCGACCTGGTCGTTGTCGATCGAAGGCCTCGTGGCGGAGCCCTACCGGCTGGGCTTCGACGACCTGCTGACCATGGATCTCGTCGAACACACTGTCACCCTGTGCTGCGTCTCCAACGAGGTCGGTGGTTCCCTAGTAGGTAATGCGACTTGGACCGGTGTTCCTCTCGAAAAGGTTCTCCAGCGAGCTCGACCCCTCCCCCACGCCGAACAGGTCATGGCCCGGTCGGTGGACGGTTTCACCGCCGGGTTCCCCCTCGGCCACGTCTCCGACGGGCGTACCGCCCTGCTGGCTGTAGGCATGAACGGAGAACCCCTACCCATCGTTCATGGGTTCCCGGCCCGCCTGGTGGTCGCCGGACTGTACGGCTATGTATCGGCGGTGAAGTGGCTAGAGAGGATCAGACTCACCACTTGGGAGAACAACGACGGCTACTGGATCCCCCGGGGCTGGGCCAAGGAGGCCCCGATCAAGATCGCCTCGCGGATCGACGTACCGAGAGGCGGTCGAGTGGCCGCCGGGACACAACCGGTGGCCGGGGTGGCCTGGTCCCCCATGTCGGGTGTCGCCCGCGTCGAGGTGTCAGTTGACGGCGGACCGTGGCAGGCCTGTGAACTAGGCGAGACAGTCGGCGGCGAGGCCTGGGTACAGTGGCTCTTCCGATGGGCTGCCGAGCCGGGCCGGCACAGCATCGTCGTGCGGGCCATCGGAAACGATGGCACCGTCCAACCCTCAGTACCGGTGGATCCTGCTCCAGACGGGGCTGAGGGCCACCACTTGGTGTCGGTGACTGTGACCTGAGTTTCCGGTAGCCGACCCCCGGAACCTCAGCCGGCAACCGTCGTAGTGGTTGTCGCCTCGGCCGGCACCTCGGTCGTGGTTGTCGCCTCGGCCGGCACCTCGGTCGTGGTTGTCTCCTCGGCC
>JAKUSA010000002.1 GCA_022449565.1 Acidimicrobiales bacterium
TGACATTCCCGTCGGGGGTGCCGCCGATCCCGAAGTGGTGCACATGAGCCCGGCCCGGGCCCATGGCCAGCATGTTTTCGGTGCGGGTCTCGAGCCACCGCACTGGACGGCCCACCATGGCCGACAACCAGGGCAGAAGCACGTCCTCTGGGTAAGGAGCCAGTTTGGCGCCGAATCCACCACCCACGTCGGGTGTGATCACCTGGACACCACCGGTGGCCTGATCCCCGTAGAGGGCCTCCAGGACGCCCCGGACGCTGTGGGGGCCCTGGTTGGAGATCCAGACCACCAACTTGTCGCCGTCCCAAGCGGCGGCCGTTGAACGGGGCTCGAGCGGAGCAGCGGCCGTCCGCTGGTGGACCACCCGGCCCTCCAGTACCACCTCGCAATCGGAGAAGAACGAGTCGTCACTGATCCCGGTGGCCATCCCGAGGTCAGCGAAGTCGATGGCCAGGTTGGTGCCGACCTGATCGTGGATCACCGTGGCGTCGGTGGCCGCCTCCTCCAAATCGACGGCGACGGGCAGCGGCTTGTAGTCCACCTCAACCGCCTCGGCGGCATCGGCACCCTGATAGGGGTCCTCGGCGACGATGACGGCCACGCACTCGCCCACAAAGCGGACCGTGTCGGTGGCCAGGATCGGGCGATTCAGCATCGGCTCGGGGAACAGCGGTACCACCCCGGGGAGCACAGTCGGACCGTCGAGATCTGCCGCGGTGTAGACGCCGACCACGCCGGGCATGCCAACCGCCGCTGAGGCGTCGACGGCGACCCGGGCGTGGGCCATGCTGGAACGGATGAAGGTGACCCAGGCCGCCCCGTCGAGCCGGGCGTCGTCGACGTCCGCGGTGAACCGGGCACCGTGGGTCAGGAACCCCCGGTCCTCCCGGCGTAGGACGCGATTTCCGAGAATACTCATCGGCCTGCCTCCAGGCCCCGACGACACCTCCGGCCGACCGGGTACCGGCGGGACTGTACCGGCCCCCCCGATCGGGAGATCACTTCGGCACCGGCTAGTGGCTGGCCGCTGCTAGGTGGGGAATTAGTCGGCGAACGGCCAGACGCCGGTGATCCCTCGGTCGGCCGGCGGCGGGGGCAGCACCGCGTAGGCCTCCTCATCGGGTCGCACCAGGTTGTACTCAGCCCGTGCCCGGCGTTCGATCTCCTCGTCCGTGTTGAGGGCATCGATCCGATCCCGGTAGGCGGCGTTGACAGCCTCGACCTCAGCAAGCTCGGCCAACAACTCCCCAGTGGTCGAACGCTGGTCCAACCAGTCGCGGACCGGAACCATGCCGACGACAAGAACGGTGGCCGAAGCGGCGGCCATGACCCCAAGCAGGACAAGGCGCTTCACGAAGGAGGCGCTCATCCCGGACCCGCCAACTCGGCACCGCCGCGGTAGATGGCGGCATCACCGAGGTCTTCCTCAATCCGCAACAACTGGTTGTACTTAGCCACCCGATCGCTGCGGGCTGGTGCACCCGATTTGATCTGGCCACAGTTGGTGGCCACAGCCAGGTCGGCGATGATGGCGTCCTCGGTCTCACCGGACCGGTGCGACATAACCACCGTGTATCCGGCAGCGGTCGCCAGGTCGACAGCCTCCAGGGTCTCGGTCAGGGTCCCGATCTGGTTCACCTTCACCAGGATCGAGTTAGCCACCCCGGCCTCGATGCCTCGGCGGAGCCGGCGGGTGTTGGTCACGAAGACGTCGTCTCCCACCAACTGGATCCGGTCGCCGAGCATGGTGGTCAACGTCGCCCAGCCCTCCCAGTCCTCCTCGGCTAGACCATCCTCGACGGAGACGATCGGGTGCCGGCCGCACAGTTCAGCCAGGTAGGAGACCATCTCCTCGGAGGACAGCGAACGGCCCTCGGCTCCGAGATGGTAGAGACCGTCGGCGAAAAACTCGGTGGAGGCGACGTCGAGGGCCAGGGCCATGTCGTCGCCCGGGGTGAGACCGGCCGCTTCGATGGCTACGACCAGCAGTTCGAGAGCCTCCTCGTTGGATCCGAGGTCGGGCGCGAAGCCTCCTTCGTCACCCACCGAGGTGGATAGCCCCCGCTCGGTCAGCGCCACCCGTAGGTGCTGATAGCACTCGACCCCCCATCGGAAGGCCTCCGAGTAGGAGGAGGCGCCGACAGGCATAACCATGAACTCCTGAAGGTCCACGTTGTTGTCGGCGTGTCGGCCCCCGTTGACGACGTTGAACATTGGAACCGGGAGCACGCGCGCGTCGACACCCCCGACGGAGCGGAAGAGCGGCAGGCCCACCTCGTTGGCAGTCGCCCGGGCCACGGCCAGGGACACGCCGAGGATGGCGTTCGCGCCCAGTCGCCCTTTGTCGTCCCTACCGTCGGCTTCGACCATTGCCCGGTCGACAGCCGCCTGGTCGGAGGCATCGCGGCCCCGGACCACCTCGGCCAACTCGGTATTGACGTTGGCCACCGCCGTGGACACGCCCTTGCCCCCCCAGGTTGGTCCGCCATCTCGAAGCTCGACAGCCTCGAACCGGCCAGTGGACGCTCCGCTGGGAACCATGGCCCGCCCCGAGGCGCCGCTGTCTAGGGTCACTTCAACCTCGACAGTCGGGTTGCCCCGCGAGTCGACAACCTGTCGACCCATGACCGCCTCGATGAGACCCACGACTTCTCCCTGGTCGACCAGGCCTCCGCCCCGCCTCAACGCTACCGGGTGGGACCCCGCGAACCCGGTCGGATTTTCCGGGATGCCCCGGACCTCACACCCCGAGGGCCTCGGCGATCAGGCGACTGCGGACGGCCTCGTCGGCATCGGCGAGGTCGAGGCCCTCAGCGGCGGCCCGTTCCTCCACGCCCCTGACCACCGTGGCGAACCGGGCCACGGCACGGCGCAGGGCGTCCTCCGGGTCGATGCCTAGACGGTGGCTCCAGTGCACGAGACCCATCAGGGCGTCCCCGAGTTCCTCATCGTCGACTGGCCCGGGGTCACAGACCGGCCCGACCTCCGGGGGCCCGATGCCGATTCCCGCTGCACGACGCATGGCCTTGTGGGCAGCAGCCAAGGCTGGAAGGGCCTGCGGGATGCCGTCGAGAACCGAGGACCGGCCCTTCTCTTTCTGCTTGATCCGGTCCCACTGGCTCAACGCCGAGTCGGGGTCGGTGACCGCTGCCTCGGTGTCCGGTCGAAAGACGTGGGGGTGCCGGTGCCGGAGTTTGTCATGGATACCGCGGGCGACGTCAGCCAGGTCGAAGCGTCCATCGTCGGCAGCGATCCGGGCATGAAACACCACCTGGAAGAGCAGGTCGCCCAGTTCCTCCTCGAGAAGGTCTGATCCTCTGCCGGTCTCCCGGTCGAACCCGTCGATGGCCTCCAGAACCTCATAGGCCTCCTCGAGGAGGTGGGGCCGCAGTGAGGCATGCGTTTGCTCGGCGTCCCAGGGGCACCGCCTACGCAGCGTGGCCACTAGGTCGACGAAGCGTTGGACCTCGACCCCGTCCGCTGCGGCCGGGCTGGGGATGTAGCAGGCGGTCAGGTAGTCGGGCTCGAGATGGGAGGGTAGGTCCTCCCACCGGACCTGTTCGACATGCTCTCCGTCGGCCCCCAGCCTCTGGAGGACGGTAACCGGCTCGTTGGGCGCCTCGTGGACAGCGGCCACCATCTCGGCCAGCACGGCATCGGTGTCGATATGGGCTAGCAACAACGGCCCACGAGCCTGGGCCAACTCGGAGGCAACCCGGTGGGCGTCGACGATCCTCGCCCCGGTGGCCATTGGGTCGACGCCCAGCCGGAACCAGGCCAGATCGGCGAATGAAAGGCCGGCGATCAGCACCTTCGACACCCGGTCATCGTTGAGGAGCAGTTCAACCGTTGGTTCGCCGACCAAGGGCGATCCCGGCACGGCGTAGAGCACCTGGCCGTAGCGCAGCGCGGCCTGGACCACCTCGTCGACCAGGCGGGTGCAGGCTTCCTCGACCGAACCGGCAGAGCGGTGGTGGTCGAGGGCCACGGCTTCGGGTCCCAGCACCCGGTTCGCCGGATGATCGGCGGTACGGGTGAAGCGGTGGCGATGGTCGGCGATCGCCTGGAGCGCCTCGGCCGTGCAGAGCTCGGGGCCCGCGGGGCCGAGGCCTACCACGGTGACAGTTGCGGCCATATCCGGACCGGTCCCTACCGGGGACCCTCGGGTGACACCATCCGCCCAACCATGGGATCCCAGGTGCCGTAGCGGCCGTCCACCTCCACGGTCCGGGTGAGGGTGGCGATCTGAAGAGCCACGCCGAACGTCCGGTCGCCGAGATCCTCGAAGGCGACCGGGGCCACTGGGGCGATCTCATCGACTCTGATCACGTGGAAGCCGAACTGGCTGGGCACAGGGCCAACAAGAGTCTTCCCGTCCCTCAGCGCACCGAGGGTGGCCCGTTCGAACGTGGGGACGAACGAGCCGAGGGGTACGCAACCCAGCGCCCCGCCGCGGGCCGCCGAACCGGGATCCTGTGATAAGGCCCGGGCCAGCTCGGCGAACGGGCGACCTGATCCCAGCAGGTCGAGCACCTCCCGGGCATCGGCCTCACTAGCCACCAGTACATGGCTGGTGCACAGCTCGTGGCTCAAGAGGGTGACATGGGCCTCATAGGCGGCTCGTACCTCTGGTCCGCCCGACGCGGCACGGGCCCTTACCGCCTGCCAGTCGATGTAGGTGGGAAGCCGCGCGTCTTCCGGGTCGATCCCCGCAACAAGGAGTTGGTCGCGGGCCGAGTTACGTGCTTTGTCGTCGGGGGTCCACCCGTGTTCGGCCAGCAGGTCGGCCAGCGACTCATTGACGATCCACTCGTCGATCGTCTCGACGACCATCCCCGATGGAATGGTCATTCCTGTCTCGACCCCGGTCCGGTCGGAGACCCAGGCCATGAGGCCATCGCGGTCAAGGGAGCGATCCCCCACCCGGACCGCGGTGGTCGAACTCCCACATCCGGAGCCGACCAGCGCTCCCACCATGGCGAGCGCGCACCAGGGACGGGCGGAGAGAAGGAACCTCACGAGAACAGGATGCTACGGGACCGGGTGGAGGACCGGAACCAGGTCTTCGAGCAGACCGGTCAACTCGGCCACTGGATCATCGGTGCCGAGCGGCAGGTGAAGTTGGCGGGTGCCTTCCTTGAGTAGGGCCTCAGGGTGGAGTCGGGCCAGCCGGGCCTGCCGACTAAGGGGCAGTTCGACCGGTGAGCAACGGGCCTCCAGTTGGGGCTTGGAGCCGAGGACGGCCCCTGGGCGCCGGGTCACGGTCGCCTCGGTGATCCCCCGGGATACGCAGACCGTCCTTAGTCGAGCGACGGCCAGTAGCGCCTCGGCGGGCGCAGGAAGCGGCCCGTAACGGTCCTCCCATTCGGTCCGGACCGCCTCGACGTTGGCGGCGTCGGCCGTCGCCCCGGCGGAGGTCAGCTTACGGTAGGCCTCCAGCCTGAGGTCGGCCCTGCCCACGTAGTCTTCGGGAAGGTGGGCGTCTACGGGCACCTCGACCCGCATCTCTACAGGGGCCTCCGGCGGCTCTCCGGACAACTCGGCCACCGCCTCGATCACCATCCGGCAGTAGAGGTCATAGCCCACGGCGGCCACGTGACCACTCTGCCCGGTACCCAGTAGGTTGCCGGCGCCTCGGATCTCCAGGTCTCGCATGGCTAACCGGAACCCGGAGCCCAGCTCGGTTGTCTCGCCGATGGTCCGCAGCCTCTCGAAGGCTTCCTCAGTGAGAGCCCGGTCCGGGGGGATGAACAGGTAGGCGTAGGCTCGCTGGCCGGCCCGTCCGACGCGCCCCCGCAACTGGTGGAGTTGGCCGAGGCCCAGCAGATCCGACCGGTCCACGACCAGGGTGTTGACGGTCGGCATGTCGATGCCCGACTCGATAATGGTGGTACAGACCAGGACGTCATAGAGGCCGTCCCAGAAGTCGAGGACCACCGTTTCGAGTAGGGCCTCGTCCATCTGCCCGTGGGCCACCGCCACTCGGGCCTCGGGCACCAGGTCCCGGAGCCCCCCGGCTATCTGGTCGATGTCGTGGACCCGGTTGTGGACGAAAAACACCTGCCCCTCGCGCAGCAGCTCCCGGCGGATGGCCTCGGCCACGGCCCGCTCGTCGTACTCGCCGACGAAGGTCAGGATGGGTTGCCGGTCGGCTGGTGGGGTGTCGATCAAGCTCAGGTCCCGAATACCGGTCAGCGACATCTCGAGAGTGCGGGGTATCGGCGTGGCCGTCAGGGTGAGGACGTCCACGTCGGTCCGGATCGCCTTGATGGACTCCTTGTGGGCGACGCCGAAGCGCTGTTCCTCGTCGATGACGAGGAGTCCCAAGTCGGCAAAGGACACGTCACCAGAAATCAGCCGGTGGGTGCCGATCACCACGTCCACCGAACCGTCGGCCAGGCCACCCACCACCCGGTGGGCCTCTTGTGCGCTGAGGAACCGGCTGAGGACCTCGACCCGAATCGGGTAGGGAGCGAAGCGGTCCCGGAAGGTCTCGCCGTGCTGCTGGGCGAGCAGCGTTGTCGGCACCAGGACCGCCGCCTGGCAGCCGTCCTGGACGGCCTTGAACACCGCCCTGATGGCCACCTCGGTCTTGCCGAACCCGACGTCACCACAGACCACCCGGTCCATGGGTGTGGGCCGTTCCATGTCGGCCTTGACGTCTTCTACAGCGGTGATTTGGTCGACCGTCTCCTGGTAAGGGAAGGACTGCTCCATCTCCCGTTGCCACGGGGTGTCATCGCCGAAGGCCCGGCCGGGCGTGGTTCTCCGGTGGCGGTACAGGTCAACGAGTTCCTCGGCGATCTCGGCCACTGCCGACCGGACCCGAGATTTTGTCCGCTCCCAGTCGGTGCCTCCCATGCGGCTCAGAGTGGGGGCCTCGCCACTGCTGTAGGGGCGAACTGTGTCGATCTGCTCAGTGGGGAGGTAGAGCCGGTCGTCCCCCCGGTATTCGAGCAGCAGGTAGTCGCGTTCCACTCCGGCCAGGGTTCGGGTGACTAGCCCGGCAAAGCGGGCCACGCCATGGTGCTCGTGGACCACGTAGTCGCCGACGGCGAGGTCCTCGAAGACCCGGAGGGCAGCCCGACGACGGGGCCTGGACCCCCGTCGGGTGCGGCGGCGGCCCGTGATCTCGGCTTCGGTGACCACGGCCAGCTTCGACCCGTGGAGGAGAAAGCCCCGCTCCAGGGCAGCGACGACCAGGTGGGCGCCGGGTACAGCCGGGTCGGTCGCCGATTTCTCCTCTGCCAAGACAAGGCCGTCCTCGGTAAGCCGCTGCAGCAGCTGCACGGCGCTTCCCTCCCCGTCGGCGGCTACCACCACCCGGAACCCGTCGGCCAGCAGTTCGGCCAGGCGTAGCGCGACCCCTGGTGCCGCATGTTCCCCCTTGGACCCTGGCCGGTCGGTTACCCACCCCGAGGCCACCACCGTGTCAGCGCCGGGACCCGGCGCCACCGAGTCGACGGTCCACAACGGCGCATCGGTGTGTTCGAGGAGCCGCTCCCAGTCGAGGTGGAGCTGGGGGAACGCCAACCCATCGGCGCCCCAGGTGACGGCGAGCGATCCGGCCAGCTCCCGCTCCTCGTCCCGGAGGTCGGACACGCGGTCCCTTAGGCGGCGTGGCTCCACCACGACGACTAGGGCGTCGTCATCGAGTAATTCCACCAGCAGCCGCTCCTCGCGGTCCAGCCAGGGCAGCCACGACTCCATCCCGTCGAATAGTTCGCCGTCTGCCAGACGCTCCCAGTGCTCGCGCCCCCACGGCTGTTCGGCCACCAGAGCCCCGGCCCGGGTCCGCATCGCGGCGTCCGGAACCATCTCCCGGCAGGGATACACCTCGACCTCGGCCCGGACGACGGTGGTCCGCTGGTCGGCCACCCCGAACTCGCAGAGCCGTTCGATCTCGTCGCCCCAGAAGTCGATCCTGAACGGGACTTCGGATGTGGACGGCCACAGATCGAGGATCGAGCCGCGGACGGCCAGCTCCCCGCGGTGTTCGACCTGGTACTCGCGTCGGTAGCCGGCAGCCACCAGGCTGTCGACGAGGCCGGTCTGATCGACGATGTCGCCGGGGCCGAGGAGGAGAGGCCGCACTTCCCCTGCCGCGGGAGTCAACCGCTGTACCAGAGCCCGACCGGAGGCCACTACCACAGCCGGCCGGCCGGCCGGTTCGGTGAGCCGGTTCAGGATCCGCATCCGGTGGCCCATCGTCTCGATGCCCGGGCTGAGCCGCTCAAACGGAAGGGTCTCCCACGCCGGGAAGAGTTCGACCTCGTCTGGACCTAGGTAGTGGCCGAGGTCGCCGGCCAACCGTTCGGCCTCGCTGCCGGTGGGTACAACGGTGAGGAGCGGTCGGCGGCCGCTGCGTCGGGCCACTGCGGCTAGCACGATCGCCCGGGCCGGCTCGGGGACGACGAGTGCGGCCGATCGGCGCCCCAGGACCGAGGTGAGGGCCGGTTCGTCGCCCAACAGGTCGGGTAGAGCCTCGAGGAGGGGGCGGTCCATCCGGCCGGCCGGATCAACCCCGGGCGTTGTAGCGACCCATAGCGGCGTCGAGGCCGTCGCGGAGAATGGCCTCGACGGCCTCGGCGGCTTCGGCGACTGTCCTCGCCAGGTCAGTGGCTTCCTCCCGGCCGGGCCGTCGAAGGACATGGTCGGCTCCGCTGCGGCCCTCTGGAGGCCGGCCTACTCCGATCCGAACACGGAGGTAGTCCCGGGTGTGTAGGTGGTCGGACACCGACCGGAGTCCGTTGTGTCCTGCTAGCCCCCCACCCTCCTTGATCCGGAGGATGCCGACCGGCAGGTCGAGTTCGTCATGAACCACGACCAGCCGGGCTGGGTCCTCGATACCGTGCCGTCGGCAGAGCCGTCCGACCGACCGGCCCGACTCGTTCATGAACGTCTGGGGAAAGGCCAGGGCGACCCGACGCCCATCGATCCGGACCTCGGCCACTAGAGCCTGCTCCCGGGATCTCCTTAGGTGGGCCCCGTGACGGCGGCAGAGTTCGACCACCACGTCGGCTCCCACGTTGTGCCGGGTGCCGGCGTACTCGGCACCCGGGTTGCCCAACCCGACAACCAGTAGGTCGGTCGACTCGCTGGTGCGGAGAGTGGACCTGAGTCCGACCCGGAACCGCCGGGACACGGGCCGGTCCCCCGGCTACCCGTCGTCGCTGGAGTCGTCGGCGGCGGCCTTGCCAGGATCGGCTGCGTCAGCCGAGTCCTCAGACGGTTCGGCTCCCTCCACGCCCTCCTCGGCTGCTAGCAGGGCGGCCTCGGCTGCGGCGGCCTCGGCGGCCTCCTCGGCGGCGATAGCCTCGAGCGTCGAGCGGGTGATCGTGCCGACCGCCACCGCATCCTCGGGATCCACATCGGTGGACACTCCCACGGGTAGGGCGAGGTCCCCCACCCGAATGGAGTCGCCGACGGTGAGGTCCGAGATGTCGACCTCCAGTTCGGTGGGGATCCGGTCGGGTGGCGCGTTCACGCTAAGGGTGAACAGGTTCTGGTCGACCATCCCGTCGGCGGCTATCAGCTCGCGGGCTTCTCCGACCATGACGATCGGGACGTCGACGGTGACATCCCGGGTCGGGTCAATGCGCAGGAAGTCAATGTGGAGGACGTCGCGACGCACCGGATGCCGTTGCAGGTCCTTAATGATCGACATGTGCCGCTCACCCTCCACCTCGAGCTGGATGATGGCGTTCACCCCGGCTTCGGTGGTCAGGGCCCGGCGCAGGTCCGACCAGTCCACGGCGACGGTTACCGACTCGGCTCCGAGGCCGTAGAGCACCCCGGGAACCCGACCATCGCGACGAATCCTCCGGCTCGTACGGGTACCGGTGGTCCGGTCGGTTGAGGCGGTGAGAACTATCTCGTCCATGGAGGCGCTTTCTCGACGTGGAGGGCTGGTGACCGACGGGCGAGTCTACCGACGGATCGGACGGGCCAAACGGCCCGGTCGATCAGACCAGGTTGTTGCCGCCGAAGATCTCCGACACTGAGGTGTCCTCGAAGACGGCCCTGATGGCCTCAGCGATGAGCGGGGCCACCGACACCACCTCGAACAGATCGGGATCGGCCCCGTCGGGCAGTGGGAGGGTGTCCGTGACGATCACTTTCTGGAGCGCCGAGTCGGCAAGGCGCTCCAGGGCAGGTTCTGAGAACACCCCGTGGGTGGTGGCCGCCACTACTTCGGCAGCTCCCCGGTCGGCGAGCTGGTTGGCCGCGGAGCAGATGGTGCCGGCGGTGTCGATCATGTCGTCAACGAGGACGCACAGCCGCCCTGATACGTCGCCCACCACCTCCAGGGCCTCGACTGTGTTGAAAGCGGAATGGCTGCGACGCTTGTGGACGATTGCCAACTCAGCACCCAGCATGATGGCGTACCGTTCAGCCACCTTCACCCGGCCGGCATCGGGGGAGACGATGGTCAGGTCCCCCTTCAGGGAGCTGAGACCCTCGATGAGTACTGGCATAGCAGTGAGGTGGTCCACAGGTCCGTCGAAGAACCCCTGGATCTGGCCGGAGTGCAGATCGATGCCAACCAGCCGACTGGCGCCCGCCTCTTTGAAGAGGTTGGCCACCAACTTGGCGGTGATTGGCTCCCGGCCCGTGGCCTTGCGGTCCTGACGGCCGTATCCGTAGTGGGGGCAGACGACGGTGATTCGCTTGGCGGAAGCCCGACGAGCTGCGTCGACCATGATCAACTGTTCCATCAGGGAGTCGTTGATCGAGGCCCCGGACCGCCCGCTGTGAGTCTGGAGAATAAACACGTCGCAGCCCCGGATGGACTCGGAGAACCGGCAATGGATCTCCCCGTTGGCAAACTCGGCCAGGTTGGGGTCGCCGAGGCCCACACCCAGTTCGCCGGCGATGGCCTCGGCCAACGGCAGGTTGGTTCGGCCGGAGACAAGGTAGAGCTTCTTATTGGTGACCAGTTCCATGGGTCGGTTGGTGTGCCCTCCGGGATTCGCCCTCGAGTCGAGTGTAGGTCGGTGGCCGGGTCTGATTGCTCCTGAATCGGCGCGGGTGGGTCAGCAGACGTAGAGCGGCGTCGGGGGAATGCGCGGATCGGGGGTTGGATCGACAGCCAGGGTCGGCGGGGGGGCGGTGGTGCAGGGCGCCGGCGGCACCAGCGAGGTCGTAGTGGTCGGAATAGTGGTCGAGGTCGTAGTGGTCGGAATAGTGGTCGAGGTCGTAGTGGTCGAGGTCGTAGTGGTCGAGGTCGTAGTGGTCGGAATAGTGGTCGACCAACTGGTCGACATAGGCCCCATTCCCGCGGCGTTGATGGCCGACACCTGGAAGTCGTAGGTCGTACCCCCGGTAAGTCCCAGCACGTTGTAGGTGGTGAATCCCGATCCGGTGTTGTCTATGACCACACTCCACATGTCCCCGCCGGTGATCCTCTGTTCGATCCGGTAGCCGGTCACCGTGGCCCCTCCAGTGAGGCCCGGTGCCGACCAGGAGAGCACCAGGAGCCCTTCGACTAGAACTCCACCGAGCCCACCGGGCGGGCCGGACAGCGTGTAAGGAGTTCCCAGTACGGCCGTGGTGGCGGTTCCTGTCCCTTCCGCGTTGACGGCCGCAACGGTTACTGAGTACGAGCCACCGTTGGCAAGGCCGGTCAGGGTGTACGTGGTCGAAGTGGGCAGCGCGAGGACCATCCCGCCACTCATTCCAACGGTCTGGGTCGAGGTCCATTCAATCCGGTATCCAGTGACCGCCGACCCCCCATCTGTGGTCGGAGCGGTCCAAGACAAGACCAGTTGTCCCTCGCCGCCCACGACCCCCAGGCCAGTGGGCACCCCGGGCACAGCCGCGTCTGCGACTCCTGCTACCAGGACAACCGTGAGCGCAGCTAAGACGACTCCGACCGATAGGACTCGTCGCCATCGCACGGTCGGCGACGCTACTGAGGCCCGTCGGGGCTGTCACCCGGGCCACGGCCCCGAACGGGGAGGCTCATAGGGGGTTGCCCATCCGACGAACCTAGGCTCGTCGGATGGGCAACCGTTCCCTCCCATCCCAGGGTCGACCGGCCAACGAGGTCCTAGCCGACTTGGCAGCCAAGCGCGACGGCGACGTCCGGTGGGCCGAGGGTCGTACCTTCGGCCTTGTCTTCGACGGTGGGACCGACGTGCGGGCTGTAGCCGAGGAGGCGGCCAGCCTCTACTTTCACGAAAACGCTCTGAACACCCAGGCTTTTCCTTCGCTGGGGGCCATCCAGTCCGAGTTGTGCCGCTGGACGGCCGACCTCCTTCACGGGGGCGACGACACCGCCGGCTTCCTGACCAGTGGTGGCAGCGAGAGCATCCTCTGCGCAGTCGAGGCGGCTCGGGAGCGGGCTCGGGCCGAGCGGGGGGTCACCGAACCGGAGTTGGTGCTGGCCACCAACGCTCATGCGGCCTTCCACAAGGCGGCCCACCTGTTCGGGCTACAAGCCCGTGTCGTCGGCGTGGGTGATGACTGGGCGGCCGACGTGGAGGCCATGGCCGACATGGTCGGTCCCGACACGGCGCTGGTGGTGGCCTCGGCGCCCCCCTACCCGCAGGGCGTCGTCGACCCGGTCATCGAGATCGCCGAACTAGCCGCCACGGTTGGCGCCAACTGCCACGTGGACGCATGTATGGGCGGCTTCGTACTCCCCTTCGCCGAAATGGAGGGCCGCTCCACGCCAGCCTGGGACTTCCGGGCTGACGGGGTGACCTCCATCTCGGCCGACCTGCACAAACTGGGGTACGCGCCGAAGGGGGTGTCGGTGCTCCTACACAGGAGCCGGGACCTGCGTCGGTACCAGACCTTCGAGTTCGACGGCTGGCTTGGCGGCCGATACGCGACGCCGAACCTGCAGGGAACTCGGTCGGGACTTCCGATGGCGGCCGCCTGGGCGGTCGTCCAGTACCTAGGAGTCGACGGCTACCGGCGTCTGGTCCGAACCACCCTGAATACCGCGGACCGGATCCGGGAGCAGGTGCGGTCCATCGACGGCCTAAGGGTGCTGGGCGATCCAGTCCACCACCTTCTAGCCATCGCCGCCGACCCCGACTCCGACCGTCCGATAGAGCCGTTCGCCCTCGGTGAGGCTTTGGCTGCCCGGGGCTGGCACCACGACCGGCAGGGTCCACCGGAAAGCCTTCACCTAACGGTCAGCGCCGGGAACGCTGCGGCCCTCGACGAGTACCTGTCCGACCTCACCTCGGCCGCCGAGGAATCACGGGGCGGACCGTCCGGTCGGGCAACCAACTACGCCACCCTCGAGTAGGACCGGCCGTCAGGTCGGCTCAGGTGAATAGGCGCGAGGCGTCTTCAAAATCGACCAGCCAGGTGCGGCCGCCGCCCACCGACTGGTAGGAGCTCCAGCCGAGCAGTGTCCGGGCCCGTTCGGGCAGCAAGGAGGCCAGGTCCCGGTCGATGACCAGTGGACTGGCTTCCTCGGGGCGCAGCCAGCCGACGACGAAACTGACATGCATTCCGTAGCGCCAGTACTCGGTGGTGTTTGCCCCCGCGCCGTGGACGACCTTGCCGGTGTAGACCATGCCGCTTCCCGCCGGCATCGTTGCGTAGG
This sequence comes from Acidimicrobiales bacterium, assembly GCA_022449565.1. Lineage (GTDB taxonomy): Bacteria > Actinomycetota > Acidimicrobiia > Acidimicrobiales > MedAcidi-G1 > JAKUSA01. The sequence continues at coordinate 13,568 of JAKUSA010000002.1, forward strand.
CCACCTGTTCAGGCGACGGGTCGTCACCGCGCACCAGGCCAGGTGGACGATTCTGACTACCGGGAACCACCACGGTGGCACCGTTGTCGATCGTGAAGTCACCCAGGGCGAACATGCAACTGACGGTGATCTCCCGGTTGGCGGCCACGGCCTCCGGCCAGTTGTTCTCGTCCCGGTGCAGGTACTGGGCCTGCTCCCCCGGTCCTACGGCCATCACCTGACCTGTGTTGAGCCAGTAGTCGGCACAGTTGGGCAGAAGCAGCCGGTCGGCGAGGGCGAGGAGCATGGGGTTGAGGAGTGCATGGTCAACGAAGGCCCGACTACGGGCAGCCAGGCCACAGAACCGCTTTGTAGAGGCTCCGTGGAACCTCTCCCACAACTCCATTCCGCTCTTGGAGCCTGGGCTCGTCCCATCCAGCGATGCCGCCAGTTCGTCGACGATGGCCTGCCGGGCCGAAGGGGTGAGGAGGTCGCCGATGATCACCCCGCCGTCGGCATCGAGAACGGCCAGCACCTCGTCGATTGCCGCCGAGCGGTCGACGGTTCGTAGTTCGGCCATAGCGCATCTTGAACCAGACGTGCCGGACACGCAATCACCGGCCTCCTCCTGGCCCGTGGCGACCCCAGGCTCTGACAGCGCTCGACCGGGCCGCCGCGTTTATCACCGCCCGCACCCCAGTCGACACGCAGGCGGGATCGCTCTGAGCGTCGGCGTGCAGGCGCGAAAATAGTTTTCCACAGATTTCGTTTCGCGCCTTGCACGCGCCCTGAGTCGCGAGTAGCAATGGCCCCAGCCAGTCAGTGCTTCGGCACAGGTTGGCTCGGAGAGTGAGTCGGAAACGGCGAGGTCTCCGGGACCGTCCGCCCTCCGGGGCGGACGATCCGCGTTTTGGGGCAACTGGAGCGGCCACGGCCAGTCAGGCCGACCTCACGATGTTGTGGTCGGGCCCATAGGGAAAGCCGGTGAGGTTCTCGTTGCCGTCGGCGGTGATGACCAGGATGTCGTGCTCCCGGTAGCCGCCCGCTGCGGGTAGCCCCTCCGGGATCATGAGCATCGGCTCCATGGACACCACCATGTTCGGCTCCAGCACTGTGTCGATGTCCTCGCGCAGTTCCAAGCCGGCCTCACGCCCGTAGTAGTGACACAGCACCCCGAACGAGTGGCCGTAGCCGAACGTCCGATACCGAAGCAGGTCGTGCTCGGCGTAGATCTCGTTGAGTGCGGTGGCCACCTCGCCACACACCGCCCCAGGCCGGAGCAGTCTCTTGCCCTCGTCATGGACCAGGCAGTTCACCTCCCAGATCCTTCGGTGGGCCTCTGAGGCCTCCTCGCAGAACAAGGTCCGCTCGAGAGCCGTGTAGTAGCCGGCGATCATCGGGAAACAGTTCAGGCTCAGAATGTCGCCCCGTTCCAGGCGCCGGGAGGTGACCGGGTTGTGGGCGCCATCGGTATTGACACCGGACTGGAACCACGTCCAGGTGTCCATGAGCTCGGCGTGGGGAAACGACCGGGCGATCTCGTTGACCATGGCCTGAGTCGAATGGAGCGCCACCTGATGCTCCGGGACCCCCTCGCCGATGACCTCCACGCAGGCCGCGCCGCCCAGGTCGGCAATGCGCGCTCCCTCCCGGATGAGGGCGACCTCCTCGTCGGACTTCACCATCCGCAGCCGCATGCACTCGACCGATACGTCGACCAGCTCGGTATCAGGAAAGGCCGCCTCCAGCTTGAGTGAGGACTGGAGGTTCAGGTGGTCGTTTTCGACCCCCAGTCGTCCCCCATCGGGAACCAGTTGCTGCACGGCACGGAGGTAGTTGTCGCGGCGCCAGTCGGTGTAAACGAGGTTCTCTCCAAAGGTTCGCCTACCGGGTTGGCCGGCATCGATGTTGGCCGAGATCGACGTGGACCGCTCTCCGGTGACCACCAAGCCGTAGGGGCGGCCGAACGAGCAGTAGAGAAAGTCGGAGTAGTAGTTGACGTTGTGGATTGAGGTGAACAGGACGGCATCCAGGCCCTGGCGTCCCATCAGCTCTCGTAGTACGGAGAGCCGTGCGTCCATCTCCTCTTCCGAGAAGGTGCCTTGGACCCTGTCGCCGTTGGGAATCGATTTGGTGTCCGGTAGGTCCGACCCGGAACGTGGAACGTCATCCATGGGCGGACCTGGAGCGGCCGCGACCGACCGGTGCGTCGAGGACGGCCTCGGACAGCAGGAACCCGGCGGCCTCTTGGTCCAGACGGGACCACAGCACCCGGTCGACTAGCAGGCCCTCGGCCAGCGCGGAGCGGGACCGCTCGGCGAACCAATCGGCCCCGCTGTCGGAACGCTCCGCCGCCGAAAGTTCCATGGTCGAGACCGGGTCGGTGCCCGTCGGCTCGACTGGGGCCGCTGACCACCGGAGGCCCCTCAAGGCACAGGACCGGACCGACCCGGCCACCAGGGCGAATGGTATGGGCGGATTCCAGTCTGTCCGGCTGACCCCCTCGGTCCTGGCTAGCGCGGCGACCAAGTCGATCTGACAGGAGGAGAGCACTGATTCGGCGAGACGCCCTGGGGCATCATCGACCAGCGCCGCCCACGCCGCTAGCCCACCGCCGTGGTGGGTCTCGCAGAAGGCCACCTCGGCGGCCACCCGGTTCGCTGCGCTGGAATCGCAGCCCCGGACCCGACTGGCCCGATACACCAGGTCGACGATCTCGCGGGGGGCGACGCGCTCCGTTTCCGTCACCGGAAGACCGTGGAGAAGAGGCGGAGCCAGTTGCCGCCCAGGATCGCGTCGCGGTCGGTCGGTGAGAGCCCTGCCTCGTCAAGACCCTCGGCTAGGGAACCGAAGTCCTCGGGACCTTGGAACCATGGCGGCCAATCGGGAAACTGAGGAGCTTCGTCGGGATCGTCGGGTCGGTTCCAACGTCCATTGCGCATCCAACCCAGGGCTCCGGGTTGCCATCCGAGGACCGCGTCGGATCCGACGGCTACATGTTCGGGCCCGATCCGCTCAGCGAGGTCAGCCATCATCCGGCAAAAGGACGAGCGGGGGGTGTCAGACCCGCCCATGAACAACGGGTAGAGGGTGCAGCCGATGACGCCGCCCCGTTCTGCGAGGGCGTCGATAAGTTCGTCTGGCTTGTTCCGCGGCGACTGGCAGAACGAGGCTGGGTTTCCGTGGGTCACGGCGATCGGCTGGCTGGAAGCGTCGATGGCCTCCCGACCGGTCCGGTTGCCGACGTGCGAAATGTCGACCAGCACCCCGGCGTCGTTCAGGGCGGTGACCATCCGGCGGCCGGCGCGGGTCAGGCCGCCGTCCTCGGGCTCCCAGCAGCTCGAGCCCAGGTGGTTAGCGATGTTGTAGGTGAGTTGTACAACTCGGATTCCCACGTCGGCGAAGATCCCCGCGTTCTCCGGGTCGTCGCCCAGCATGGTGCTGTTCTGGAAGCCCAACAGGATCCCGAGCACCCCGTCGTTGCGCGCCCGTTCCATCTCCTCGACGCTGTCGACGATCCGGACGATGTCGGCGTTGGCTCGGGTGAAGTGCCGCCAGTCTGCAACCCGCCCCATCGCCCCGGCCAGGTCCTCCCACACCCCGCACGTTGCGTGGACGACGTCGACCCCGCCCTGACGGACGCGCTCGACGACCGGACGACTCCAGTCATTGATCTCCAAACCGTCGATGATCATGGGGAAACCTCCATGGGAGCCGTCGGCCACACCCATTCGTCGGTCGCGGGGGCAGCCAACTCGCCGATACGGGGCGCCCCCTGGAAGAGGGTGACCCTCAGCCAATCTGTGGATTTCGGAGCGAAGTTGTCGAGACCGTACATGGCGAGTTGGAAACGCTGCAGTTCCAAGGGCAGGAACTCCGCGCCACATGCGTTGTCCCGGGGTTCCCCGTAGGGCACATCGCTGCCCAGAACCCTTCTCACCGCTGCCTCGTGGCCGAGGTTCCCGACCAGGAGAGTGGCCAAGGTGGTGTCGTCGGACGCGCCAGCAAGTAGACGACGCAACCCGGCCACCTGCAGGGCCACGTCGATGGCCACCTCGCGGTGAGCCGGGTCCACGGCCCGACGCTCGGCGCGGCGCGGTTCTTCAGTGTTGTCCGAGATCACCCACCAATAGTGGTCCGCGTCAGATCCCCGGAGGTCCATTTCGTCGATCCACCCGAAACGGGACTCGAGTACCCGGCGAAGATCACCGACCAGCATTGCGGGGTCGTAGTCAATCCTCTCGTCGACTAGGAGCAGTTCGTCGACCTCCTCGTCGGCCAATCCTTCGTCGAGCTCAATCAGTAGGGAGACGACCATTTCACAGGTCTCGTCTCCCTGCCCCTCGGCCCACCGGCTCAAAGCGTCGAACGGCTGGGGTCGGCTGGCCACCGAGTCGAAGTGTTCTGAGATCCGCTCGATTTCAGCGGCCAGGGAGCGGGGGCCGAGCCACGGCGGCCGGTCGTCACCTCCGATGCCGGAGAAGTGCGAGTGCGCCTTGGCGATCCAGCGGCGCAGGGTGGCCACCCGCTCCTCCGTTCCCTCCAGGGCCCGAACGTTGGCTAGAGCCAGCTCTCGGACTCCCACCCAGGAGTTCAGAACCTGCGGATGCTTGAAGAGATACGGGACAAGGCCGAGGCCGGTGGCGTTGCCTAGGCCAAAGAAGCGGCGCCAACCCGCCTCGAACGGAACCGCGGAATCTCCGCCTCGGGCCCGAGCACAGTGCTCCACGGAGTCGTAGCTCAATTCGCGGAACAGCCAGGCGGTCAGGAACTGGGCCCGGTAGGGGGCACTCAGGGGATGGGCGTCCGGGTAGCCGAGGAAGGAACGCATGCCGAACTTTCCGTTCCCGTAGAACGCCGTGCTGCGCATGATGTATCCGGCGTCGGAAACCCGGTCGGACTCAGGCTGCTGGCCGTCGGCCAAGCAGTCCACCAGGTATTCGTAGAAGCGCACACTGCGATTCCCGCGGGTCAAAACCAATACCCGCGGGTCGAGCCGGCCGTGCTCCTGGAGGGGAACCGACCGGGCAAGCTCAGCGAGAAACTCCTCGGACAGCGGGCCGTCGACCAGAGCGGCAGTGATCTCCCACGCCTCGGCTACCACCCGGTCGGTGTGGGTGGACTCGTCGAGTGTGTCGGTGAAGGCTACGAAGTGGACCTCATGGCCTCGGGCTTCCACCCGATAGATTGCTCGGCCCCGGCCCTCGGCATCAAGATCGAGTTCCACACGGTCGGCCAGCCAACCCTGCCGGAAGGCGCTACGGAGCAGGGTTCGGGTGAAACTGTATCGGGTTGGTCGCGCGGCACCCATGCGAGCCGACGCCATGACCACCTCGGGAGCCCGGAGGTCCCGACATCGCCGATTGAGTCGCCCGAGGAGACTCCGGTCGTCATGATCCATCCGGGTCACCGGCGGTCGTCCCGCGGTTTGCGGTCATCGCTGGCCGGGCAGGTCTCGAACCTGCAACCTCCTGATCCAAAGTCAGGCGTTCTACCCGTTGAACTACCGGCCACCCGGCAACACCGTACCGTCGTCCGATTGCCACGAGGAGCGGGTTCGTCCTCGGGGAGCGCTACGGTGTCCGCCGCCATGGGTTCCCTGATAAAGAAGCGCCGGAAGCGGATGCGCAAGAAGAAGCACCGGAAGATGCTCAAGCGCACCCGAGCTCAGCGGATGCGAGGGCGGTAGCGGCCGGGCTACGACGCCGGCAGCGTTTTCACCACCCGACGCCCCTTCCCGGGGAAGGCCCCATCCACGAACCAGGTGCTCCCGCTGCCCGCCATGCGCGGGCACTCCCCGGTCGCCTCACCCAGCGCATCCCGCCAACGAGCTAGTTCGGGAACCAGGTCGATCGCCGCCGGCTCCAGGTCGTTGCCGGTCTCGCCAGACGGCCCGCCCATCTCGTCCCAACGCCGGTAGACCTCGCCCGTCGGGCAGGACAGCGGCGGGACGAGCAGGGTAATGGTCCGCTCCTCGAAAGGACGCTGTTCGACGACCTCTCCTGTGCCGGACACCCGGGCCCGGCCTCCCACCAGACAAAATGGCACGTCGGCCCCGAGTATCGCCGCCCCCCGCGGGTCGCCGTATGCGGCCCATCGGAGTACCGCGGCGGCGTCAGCCGACCCTCCGCCGAGGCCGACGCCAGCGGGTATGGCCTTCACGATCCGCACCATGGCCTGCCTTCTGACCAACGCAAGGGCCCGGCTCACCAGGTTCTGGTCTCCATCCGGCACAGGAAGGCCGCAGCCAGCCTCGATGACCTCCAGGCCGTCGCCGTCCGAGAGCGTCAGGTGGTCGCACAGGTCGACGGTGGTCATCTCGGCGTCGATTAGGTGGTAACCGTCGTCGCGAACCCCGGTGATTCGCAACGACAGGGTCACCTTGGCCGGAGCGAGCACCTCAACGGTCATCACGGCCCCCCGCCCTCTGCCAAGTGCTGGGTGGCCACCGCTGCCCAGTCGTCAAGCCCCAGGTCTTCCGCCCGGGCGGTCGGATCCACCCCGGCGACGATCAGCCCTTCCTCGTCGATCAGGTTGCGCAACGAGCGCCGCAGCATCTTGCGGCGCTGCCCGAAGCCGGCCCGGACCACGCCGAACAGCACCTGGGGATCCACGTCGACTAACGGGGCCGGCCGTCGGACGATTTCCACTAGTGCCGACTCGACCCGGGGTCGGGGTAGGAAGACTGAGGGGGGTACTCGGCCGACGGTGCGCGCCTCGGCGTGGTAGGACACTTTCACCGAGGGCAAGCCGTATGCGGCGTCGCCCGGCCTGGCCACTAGTCGGGCGGCGACCTCCCGTTGGACCATCACCAGCATCCGACCGATGGCCTCTACGCCGTCGAGCAGATCACACACGAGGGGAACCGAGATGTTGTAGGGCAGGTTGGCCACTAGGTGCCACGACCCGGCCCGATCGCCGAGGAGGCGGTCCCAGTCAACGGTCAGGGCGTCACCGCCGACGATCCGCAGGTCGGCATAGGGACTCCGGGAGACCACCTCCTCCAGAGCGCCAACCAGGGCATCGTCAACCTCAACGGCGGTGACCGCGGCCCCGGCCTCCAACAGGGCCAGGGTCAACGACCCGACTCCTGGGCCGACCTCGACCACCTGGTCGCCCGGTCCAACCCCGGCCAGTTCGACGATCCGACGGACTGTGTTGGGTTCGACTACGAAGTTCTGGCCGAGCGAACGCTTCGGGCGAAGACCGTGCCTATCCAGGATCGACCGGACCTCAGTCCGGGTGAGGGTCACCGGGCTACTAGGGCAGGTACCGGCCGCACACCGGCCACTGTCCACGGCCCCTCAGGTCGTAGAGGACCCGGGCCATCCGATCCTGGTCGACGGCCCTCGCCTCAGCCGGGTCGAGGCCGATCAGGTGCTCGTAGTACAGGCCGGCGATCCAGTCCCAGGTCTCGACGCTGAACTGGTAGGCCCCCCGGTATTTACCGGTCGGACTCACTGCGCCGTAGTTGCCGGTGGCCTCGCAATAGCGCAGTGCCTCCCACTGGATATCCGACGGGCCTTCCTCGATTGGTGGGGTCGCCGCAATGGTCGTCGTCGGCCCCGAGGTGGTCATGGCTCGCGCCCGTCGGGCGTCCTCCTCGTCCAACAGTCGCTGGCGTTCCCGTTCCTTGCGTAGCTCGGCGATCGACGCGGCAATCCTTTGGTGTCGGGCGTATTCGAAGTCGGCGACCTCACGGGCTAGGGCAATGGCCTCGGCCTCATGTTCGGCCGCGGCCGAATCGAGGCGGAGGATTATTGCCATCGTCGCCCGGGCGTCGTGCCAGTGCTCGGCCCTCTCGACCAGGGGGGTCATGTCGAAGGATCGGTCGGCAGTGGCAACGGCGGTCAGCGCCCGGGCGGGCGCGTCCGCGGCATCGGCCACCCCGGTCAGGGCACCAGTCGACGCCGGGTTCTCGAGCACGAACAGTGGCAACGCGGCGAGCGTGGCTAGTGCCACGACGGCTACGCGCCATCGTTCGATGGTTGGTTCGGCCGCCAGAGCTCCGTCCCTTTCCCCTCTGGGCACGGCCATCTGAAACCGTGCTGGCCCGCCCGATACGGTAGGAGCGGCCCCCCGGCCCCGCAACCCGGAGACCGGACTGGGAGCGGGCCCTGTAATCCGGCTCAGTCCGACCCAGATCCCGGGCCGAGACCGTAGAAGCGTCGAGCGGTGGCCGTAGTCGCCTCGGCCACCTCCACAGCCGGCCGCCCCATCGCTATGGCGAGCGCCTCACCGACCAGGCCTACCTTGGCCGGTTCGTTGGTCCTGCCGCGGTAGGGCACCGGAGCCAAGTACGGGGAATCGGTCTCTACCAGGACCCGATCTAGGGGGCAACGGGCGGCAGCCGCCCGAACCTCGTCGGCGGTCGGGAAGGTGATAATTCCGCTGAAGGAGACCAACGCCCCCCGATCGAGGCAGCCCTCGACCTCGTCCGGTCCGCCGGTGAAGCAGTGGAACACGGTACGTCGCGGGGTCCCCTCGGTATCGAGTATGGCGAACGTCTCCTCCCAGGCCTCGCGGGAATGGATCACTAGCGGCAAGTCCGTCCGGTGAGCCAACTCGACCTGAGCAGCGAACACGACAGCCTGGGCGTCCCTCGGTGAATGGTCGTAGTGGAAATCGAGGCCCGCCTCACCAACGGCCACCACACGGCCCTCGTCGAGAAGTTCAGCGATGCCGTCTAGGCCGTGTCGGGCCTCATGGGGGTGTACCCCGACGGTGGCCCACACATCGGGGTGGGCGTTAGCCACAGCGATAGCAACCCGGCTGTGCTCCAAGTCCGTGCCCACGGTGACCAACCCGACCACCGAGGCCCCACGGGCCCGGGCGAGGACCTCATCGGCTTCGGTGTCGAGATGGCAATGGCTGTCGAACCAGTCGGCCACCGGGGCCTCACCCCGGCTCGTCGTCGACCAGCCCGTCCAGGGTGGTCGGGTCGACCTTGGCAAAGAGCGGGGACGGTCGCTCGATGGGCCTCCCGGGCTCCACCTCGGTGCGACACCACCCCTCGACCGGTCCGAGGATCCCGTCGAGTGCAGCGTTAGAAAACGGCAGGTACGGCGAAAGGCAGACCCGTATCCCGTTGACCGCCGACAGGGCGGTTCCCAGGATCACTCGAGCCCTCTCGGGGTCGTCCCGGGCAGCCTTCCAGGGTTCGGTAGCGTTGAGGTAGGCGTTGACCGCCGCGGCGGCCGCCATTCCCGACTGGAGGCCGGCCCGGAGCTCTACCCGATCGATGTGTGCGGCGACCCGCTCCAGAGCAGCGTCCACATCCGCCAGCAGCGCCGTGTCGTTGCGGGCGCGCTCCCCCACTGGCGGAACGACGCCGCCGCAGGTGCCGTGGACCATCGACAGCACCCGGTTGACCAGGTTTCCCCAGGTGGCCACCAGTTCCTCGTTGATGCGACGGGCGATCTCGTTGACTGTCAGTTCAGTGTCGCTCTGCTCCGGGAGCGAGGCAGCCAGCGCGTACCTGAGAGCGTCCGGCTCGAATAGGTCGAGCCCCTCATCGATGGTCAGGCCCACGCCCCGGCTGGCCGACGCCTTGCCGCCTCGGAAGGTGACGTACTGGTTGGCCGGCACGTCGGTCGGGAGGTTCAGGCCCCCGTATCCCTGGAGCATCGCTGGCCAGATGATGGTGTGGAACGGGATGTTGTCTTTGCCGATGAAGTAAACCGACCGGGCGTCCGGGTTCTCCCACCAGTCTCGCCACGCCTCGGGGTCATCCTGGTCGGTGGCCCACTCCTTTGTTGCCGACAAGTAGCCGATGACCGCCTCGAACCAGACGTAGATCCGTTTCCCGGGTCCCAGGTCGTCGACCGGTACGTCAATCCCCCAGTCAAGGTCGCGGGTGATGGCCCGGTCCTGGAGGCCCTCTTCGATCCAGCCCTTCGAGAAGTTCAGGACGTGGGCCCGCCAGCCTTCGCGAGAATCCAGCCAGTCCCCCAGCGACTCCTGGAAGTCCGACAGGCGGAGGAAGAAGTGCTCGGTCTGGCGCGGGACGGGTTCGCTGCCGGTGATCTTGGACCGTGGGTTGATCAGCTCCTCCGGGTCGAGGGTTCTCCCGCAGCTCTCGCACTGGTCGCCGCGTGCCTCGGTGTAGTCGCAGTGCGGGCAGGTGCCCTCGATGTAGCGGTCGGGCAGGAACCGCTCGGCTTCCTCGTCGTAGTACTGGTCGGACGTTCGCTTGTCGATGTGGCCCTTCCCGAGAAGGCGCAGGAAGATGTCGTGGGTGACCGCGGCATGGTTGTCGGTGCCCGTGGAGGTGTAGCGGTCCCAGCTGATGCCGAGGCGCTCCCAGTTGTCGACGAACTCGGCGTGGTAACGGTCGACGATGTCGTTCGGCGTGACCCCGTCGGCGTCGGCCCGAACGGTGATTGGTGTGCCGTGCACGTCGGAGCCGCTGACCATGAGTACCCGGTTACCGACCCGCCGCTGGAAGCGGGCGAACACGTCGGCTGGCAGGTAGGCGCCGGCAAGGTGGCCGAGGTGGCGAGACCCCGAGGCGTAGGGCCAGGCCACGGCAACCAGGACTGGTCGGGCCACGCCGTTCGACGACATGGTGACCGAGGCTACCGGTGCTCTAGCGAGCCGACCCGGGCTGACCAGCCCGGTCAATCGCCGAGCGCCAGGCGGTAGGCGCGGCGGCGTGACACACCGAGTCGCCGGACGGCCTCGTCAGCTGCGTCCCGGGTTGACGCTCCCCCGGAACGGGCCTCGGTGACCACGGCCAGGACCCGCTGGTCGTCCGGCTCGTCGGCCGGAGGGGCCCCGGCCACCACGATGACCACTTCACCCTTCGGTGCCTCGACGTAGTGGTCAACCGCCCCGGCCAGCGTGCCCCTCCACGTCTCCTCGTGCAGCTTGGTTAACTCGCGGGCCACGGCCACCGACCGGTCCCCGCCGAGTGCCCCGGCCAGGTCGCCGAGCGTGGCAGCCAATCGACGGGGCGACTCGAGGAGGACGATCGTCCGCTCCTCGACCCCCAGTTCGGCCAATCGGGCGACCCGGTCGGCTCCTTTCCGCGGAAGGAAGCCCTCCATGCACCAGCGGTTGGTGGCCAGTCCGCTGGCTACCAGTGCGGCGACCGGGGCGGTTGGACCAGGAATGACCGACACCCGATGGCCGGCGTCGAGCACCCGCCTGACCAGTCGTTCGCCGGGGTCGGAGATCCCGGGGGTGCCGGCGTCGGTGACCATGGCCACCGTTCGGCCCTCGTCGAGGTGGGTGACGATCCGGGCGGCGACCCGGTCCTCGGTGTGGGCGTCGACTCGGAGCAGCCGCGCCCCGTCGACGCCAGCGTGCTGGAGGAGGCGGCCGGTCCGCCGAGTGTCCTCGCAGGCCACAACGTCGGCGGCGGCGAGGGTTGTGGCAGCCCTCGGCGAGAGATCGCCCAGGTTGCCGATGGGGGTGGCCACCAGGATCAGACCACCCGCCCCCGGGTCGCCTGTCACAACCGAACCTCCAGTACGTCACCCTCCGACAGCCCCGGTGGGCCAACCGACCCGGCTGGAGCTTCGACTGCCGCACCGGCCGTCAGCACCGGCATGCCGACCCGGCTGCGGGCCATAGTGGTCGCCCACAGCACTTGTAGGTCTCGGCCCAGGTGGGCACCGTCAACGGCGGACCTCATGCCGACGGTGCGGACGTTGCGGACCGGTCGCAATAGCACCGTCCCGTCGCTGGCTTCCCGACCCAGTGGTCCCCGCCGTCGCTCGGTCCGGGTGTGGGCGACCGCCACGCTGGCCAACACCTGTTCTTCGGACACCAACCCGGGCATGCCCTAGAGCGTAGGGCTAGACGTTGAACCGGAACTCCATCACGTCGCCGTCGACCGGCCGGTAGTCCTTCCCCTCGCTGCGGACCAGGCCGGCCTCGCGGGCGCCGAGCCAAGAGCCCTTCTCGATCAGGACATCCCAACCGATGGTCTCGGCTCGGATGAAACCGCGTTGAAAGTCGGTGTGGATCCGACCCGCGCACTCCGGCGCCGTGGACCCGGCCCGGAAGGTCCACCCACGACTCTCCTTCTCGCCGGTGGTGAAGAACGTTCGCAGCCCGAGAAGGTGGTGAGCGGCATGGGCGAAGCGGGGCAGAGCGCCCTCGCCGAGTCCAAGCCCCTCGAGTATCTCGGACTGCTCGTCGTCGGCGAGGACGGCCGCTTCGGCTTCGAGTTGGATACACATGGCAACCGCGTCAGCGCCCCCCATCTCGGCGACCACCGGGGCGAGGACCGCGCCCGGGTCGTCGAGCTGGTCCTCGTCGAGGTTGACCACGGCCAGGACGGGCTTGTCGGTGAGGAGGAAAAACCGGCGCAGCAACGCTCGGTCGGCCTCCTCTAGGTCGCCACGGTAGAGGGGCACACCGTCGGCCAATTGCTTCACGGCACGCCCCGCCGCCTCGACTACCGGGGCCAAGCTAGGGTCCGCCTTAACGGACCGCTGCTGCTTCTCCAACTGCCGCTCACAGGTCTCAAGGTCGGCCAGAGCCAGTTCCACCTCGAGCACCCGAAGGTTCTCGAGGGGGTCGGTGGAGCCCGGTATGTCAGGGTCGCCGAAGGCCCGGAGCACGTACACAATGGCGTCCACCTCGCGAATCCCGGCCAGGAAGCGGTTCCCTAGGCCCTCCCCCCGGGCCGCTCCCTCCACCAGGCCGCCAATGTCGGTGAACTCGACAGTGGTGGGCACCACGTCGGCGGAACGACTCATAGCCCCCAGGCGCTCGAGGCGCGAATCAGGAATCCGGGCCATCCCGACATTGGCATCGGTGGTGGCGAAGGCGTAGGGGACGGCCAGGGCCCCGCCCCCGACGAGGGCGTTGAAAAGCGACGACTTGCCCGAGTTCGGCAGGCCAACGAACCCAAAACGTTCCACCGCCGCTCCTCCGATTCCGGACGCACCGGTCGGGCCGGCCGAGAACCAGGTTAGGTCTCGATCGGTCGGATCAGGGCGAGGGGCGGGTACTCTCTCGGCCATGTCGAAGAAGACGAGTAAGAGGCGGACCAACGCCCGTCGCAAGAAGGCCAACCACGGGCAGAAGCCCAACGCAGGACGCAACAGCTGACCCGCCTTGTCGTCAGCCTCGTGACCGTCGACCCGGGGGCGCGGTGAACATCAGATCGGCGCTCGTACCGGTGCTGGCGGTGGCCTTGGCCATCGCCGTCGGCGCGGTGATAATCGCCTTGTCGGGGTCATCGCCTGTCGACGCCTACCGTGCCCTGATCGAAGGGTCGCTGTCCGACCCCAAGAGCATCGGGCGCACGCTCGAGAAGGCCACACCCCTCGTGATGGGGGGCCTTGCGGTGGCCTTTGCCTTTAAGGCCGGGCTGTTCAACATCGGCGGGCAAGGCCAGTTGGTCGTCGGTGCCATCATCGCCGGTGCTGTCGGCTACGGGATCAGCGACCTGCCGTGGATCATTCACGCCCCGCTGGCTCTACTGGTCGGGGCCCTGGCTGGCGCGGCCTGGGGGGCCATCCCGGGTGTCCTCAAGGCCACCCGGGGAGCCCATGAGGTCATCACCACCATCATGTTGAACTTCGTGGCCCTCAACCTGACCGACTGGCTGGCCTCCAAGGTTTGGCGGGAGCCCGGGGTGATCGTCCGCACGCCCCGCATCGAGCCCAGCGCCGAGATCCCCCGATGGGGCGAGATCCCCACTGGCTTCTTCCTAGCTGTGGTCGCTGCGCTGGCCTGCTGGTACCTGCTACGCGGAACCACCTTCGGCTTCGAGATCCAGTCGGTGGGCCTCAATGCCGACGCGGCGCGCTACGCCGGGATCTCGGTGCGCCGGATCTTTGTGACCACCATGGCCATCAGTGGAATGTTGGCCGGTCTCGGTGGGGCCATCGAGACCAATGGGATAGTTGGACGGTACGAGCCGGGGTTCAACGCCGGGCTGGGCTTCGAGGGAATCACCATCGCCCTGCTGGCCCGGACCCACCCGCTGGGGGTGATTCCGGCGGCGATCCTCATCGGGGCCATGCAGGCCGGAGGGTCAATGATGCAGTTCAAGGCCGACGTGCAGCCAGAGATCACCAAGATCATCCAGGCCCTGATCTTGGTTTTCGTGGCCACCCCGATCATCGTCCGGTGGCTCCTCAACAAGAGGGAGGCCGACGAGTTGTCGGTGTCCAGCACATGGGGCTCGTGATGGCCGACGACGCCAAGCACCGCAACGTTCTTGCCGCCATCGTCTACCGGTTGCGGTGGTGGCTGGTCACCGGAGCGCTACTGGTGGCCTTCACACTCTGGACCGGCGAATTCCACCAGGCCCAGACGACGGCCATTCTGGCCAGCACCCTCCGCCACTCAACTCCGCTGGTCCTAGGGGCCCTCTGCGGCATGCTGGGGGAGCGCTCCGGGGTGATCAACATCGGCATCGAGGGCCAGATGCTCATGTCAGCCTGGGGCGGCTTTATGGTCGCCTCAGCCACCGGGGATCTGCTCATCGGGGTCCTGGCCGGGGTGGCGGTCGGCATGCTCATGGGAGCCGTCCTGGCCGGCATCTCGGTAGGCCTACGCGGTGACCAGATCATCGCCGGGACGGTGCTCAACATTGCGGCGATCGGGATCACCAGTTTCTTCTTCACCCAGGGGCGGACCCTGCCCTCAGGCAAGCTTCGACCGATCCGGCTCGGCCCGCTGGCCGACCTCCCCGTGGCGGGACGGGTCCTGTTCTCCAACAAGCCGATCACCTACCTGACCCTCCTCTTGGTGCCCGTGGTGTGGTTCGGTCTTTTCCGCACCACCTGGGGGTTACGGACCCGAGCGGTCGGTGAACATCCCAGCGCCGCCGAGACGGTAGGTATCTCGGTGGTCGGGATGCGCTACCTAAACCTGATTCTCGGCGGGGGCATCGCCGGCCTGGCCGGGGCTTACCTGAGCCTCGAGGCGGTGGGATCCTTCGAACGGGGAATGACTAACGGTAAGGGCTTTGTGGCCCTCGCCGTCATGATTTTCGGCCGCTGGAACCCCATTGGGGCATGGGGGGCGGCCCTGCTATTCGGCTACGCCAGCGCGGTGCAAACCCAGTTCCAGTTCCGTGACTGGCTCACCAGCGACCCCCAGTTCGTCGGGATGATTCCCTTCGTGGTGACCATCGTCGTCCTCGCCGGCTTCGTTGGCCGGGCCCGCCCACCGGCCTCCATTGGCCAGCCCTACTCGAGGGAATGAGCCAGGTGTCTGAGGCGACGCCGGCCCTTGAGGCCATCGGTATCCACAAGCGCTTCGGTGGGGTCGTAGCTAATGACGATGTCAATCTCCGGGTGGAGAAGGGCCGTATCCACGCTCTGTTGGGCGAAAACGGCGCCGGTAAGTCCACCTTGGTGAACATCCTCTTCGGCCTATATCGGGCCGACCGGGGTGAAGTGCGGGTGGCCGGAGAGGTGGTCAACCTGGGGCGGCCCAGGGACGCCATTGACCGCGGGATCGGGATGGTCCACCAGCACTTCCAGTTGGTCCCGGTGCTCACCGTGGCCGAGAACGTGGTGCTGGGGGACGAGCCGTCCCGCAGCCACACCATGTTCGATTTTGGAGCGGCCCGGAGGGCGGTTCAGGAACTGGGCGAGCGTTACGGCCTCGAAGTGGACCCGGAGGCCGTGGTCGAGGACCTCCCCGTGGGTACCCAACAGCGCGTGGAGATCCTCCGGTCGCTCTACCGGCGGGCCGACGTGCTGATCCTCGACGAGCCCACCGCGGTGCTGACCCCCCAGGAAACCGACCAGCTCCTGGAGGTGCTGCGGGGACTGGCCGACCAGGGAGTGGCCATCGTGTTCATCACTCACAAATTGCGGGAGGTTCTAGCAATCGCCGATGAGGTGACAGTCATGAGGGACGGCCGGGTGGTCGGCTCCACCACGCCCGGCGAAACCGACGAGGCCGGGCTGGCCGAGATGATGGTGGGGCGCAGCGTGGTCCTGCGGGTGTCGAAGACGCCGGCTTCTCCCGCCGCGACGGTGCTTCGGGTCAACGATCTGTGCGTCGACGACGACCGGGGCCTCCGGGCAGTAAACGAACTGTCCCTGGAGGTGCGGGCCGGTGAGATCCTCGGAGTGGCCGGTGTGGAGGGCAACGGTCAGCGTGAACTGGTCGAAGCGGTGACCGGTCTGCGATCGGTGGTGTCGGGGATCGTGGAGATGGACGGCCACAACATCACTGGACTCTCGCCCCGGCAGATCAGCGAGTTGGGAATGGCCCACATTCCCGAGAATCGCGAGAAGCACGGTTTAGTGGGAGCTCATTCGGTGGCCGACAACCTTGTCTTGAACCAGTACTACCGGGCCCCCTTCGCCCGGCGGGGCTTCCGCCGGATGGACACTGTCACCGAGCACTCGCGGTCCCTGGTGGCCGACTACGACATCCGGACTCCTGACGTTTTTACGCCCGCCCGGGCCTTGTCGGGTGGCAACAAGCAGAAGACCATCGCGGCCCGTGAATTCTCCCAGGGTGCCCGCCTGTTGGTGGCCGCCCAGCCCACCCGGGGCATAGACGTGGGCAGTATCGAGTTCGTGCACCAGCAACTCATCGATCAACGTGACCGTGGCCTGGCGGTGTTGCTCATCTCAGCCGAGTTGGACGAGATCCTGAGCCTGTCGGACCGGATCGGGGTGATCTACGGGGGCCGCCTGGTGGTCGTCGCCGATGCGTCCGATCTAGATCGGATACGTATCGGACGCATCATGACCACTGGGTCCCACGACACGCCCGCGACATGAACGGCGACGAGCCGGAGTCCCGGTTACGGCTCGACGAGCGGGTGGCCCTGATCACCGGGGCCAACAGCCCCATCGGTGCGGCCATCGCCCGCCGGTTGGCCGCCGCCGGGGCCCAGGTCGTTCTCGGCGCTCACCGCGAGACCGACCGGGTGGAACCGCTGGCCACCGATCTGGGCGCTCCGATGCTCGTTGCCGACCTCGCCGACCCGTCATCGGCCGAACGCCTGGTCGACGAGACGGTCGAGGTCGCGGGACAGCTCGATGTCCTGGTCAATAACGCAGCGCTACAGACGGTCGAGCCGCTGGCCTCGACTACCGCCGAGGCGTGGGACGAGGTTCTTGACACGAATCTGCGGGCAGCGCATCTGATGATGCGTGCCGCTTTCGGGCCCCTCAGTGGGAACGATGGCGGTGCCGTGGTGAACGTGGCCTCCGTTGAGGCCCATCAACCGGCCGCCGGTCATGGCCACTACGCGGTCTCTAAGGCGGGCCTGGTGATGCTTACCCGTGCCGCGGCACTCGAATACGGGCCGGCCGGCGTTCGGGTCAACTCGGTGTCCCCCGGCCTCATCGACGACGGCACCCTGGCCGAACGATGGCCTGACGGGGTGGAGCGCTGGCTGGCCGCCGCTCCACTGAGGCGGATCGGCACACCCGGTGACGTGGCCGATGCGGTGATCTTCCTGGCCTCGCCCATGGCCCGCTGGGTAACCGGAGCGGACCTGGTGGTCGATGGTGGGATCCTGGCCGTTCCGACCTGGTGACGAGCCGCCTAGTTCTCAGGCCCGGGTGAGGTCGGCAATCCTCGCCGCAGCGGTCGGCCACCTGTCGAGGAGGTCGTCGCGACGACCCAGCTCGAACATCTCATCGGTGTAGGGCGGCGTCATAGTCGTGCCGAGCAGGCTCCATCGGCCAAGGGTCGACGAGCCTTGCCAAACACCCGCGGGGACCAGAACCTGGGGGCGTTGACCACCCTCAAGATCGGGGCCCAGCACAGGTTCGGTGACCTGCCCGTCGGGGTGGAGCAGGAGTAGGAGCGCCGGGTCGCCCCCGTAGTGGTGGTACAGCTCGGGGGATTGAAGCCGGTGGATAGCCGAGAAGTCACCCTGGGCGAGCAGGTAGTAGATCGCCGTCGACTGTCCGTCCCGCACCGTCTGGGCCCAGCGGCCGCCTTCTGCGGGGAGGGGCGCTAGGCCGAGCAGGTCGGCCACCCGGTCGGCTTCCATCGATCCGCTCATCGACCCTCAGCCCTCAGCCAGGCGAACAGCCCGACTACTCACCTCGGCCCGGGCCCGGTCCTCGTCAACATTGGTCACCCGGCCGTCGACCACCACCGGCTCACCGGCCACCCAAACATCGGTGACCCGCCGATCCGACCCGGCCCACACCAGGTGGGCCAGTAACTCACTGGGTTCGGTGACCGGTACAAAGGTGCTGTGGTCGAGATCGATCCGGATCATGTCGGCAACAAAGCCCTCGGCGAGCCTCCCGACATCATCGAGGCCGACGGCCGCGGCGGCGCCCCGGGTTGCCATGGCCAGGACCTGCGCCGGAGTCACCGCGGTGGAGTCGAGGGCGGCCACCCGGGCCAGTAGCGCGGCCATCTTGACCTCCTCCCACAGATCGAGACTGTCGTTGGAGGCCGGCCCGTCGGTCCCCAGTCCGAGTGTGACTCCGGCGGAGAGCATCGCGGCCAGCGGGGCGATTCCCGAGCCCAACTTCATGTTGGACACCGGACAATGGGCGACTGCCACGCCGGCATCGGACAGTACGGCGATGTCGGCGTCGTCAACCCACACGCAGTGGGCGGCCAGCACCCGGCCACCGAACACCCCGTGTTCGGCCAGGATCCTCACGATGCTCGCCCCGTGTTCGGCCTCCAGTGCCGCACTCTCCATCTTGGTCTCGGCCACGTGCAGGTGCAGGACCACCTCGAGCGACCGGGCCAGGTCGGCCAGCTCGGAGCACGCGGCGACCCCCAGGTCGTAGGCCGAATGCGGGGCAACTCCCACGGTGATCCGGCCCACCGGGTCGTGGTGACGAGCATGGAATTCCGCCAGGGCGACCATGCGGTCGCTGCCATGACCGTGGCTATCCGCGTGGAGAGCCGACAAGACCCCGGGGGTCATCACCAGGCGAGCCCCCGACACGGTTACCGCTTCGACCAGAGCCTCCTCAAACAGGTACATCTCACAACTGGTCGTCACCCCGGCCCTGAGCATCTCGGCCGAGCCGAGGGTCATCCCCCACCACACGTCTTCGGCTGTCATCCGCCCTTCCCGGGGCCACATGGCTTCCCTCAACCACCGGTCGAGAGGTAGGCCGTCGCCGGCCCCCCGTACCAGGGTCATCGGAGTGTGGCAGTGGGAGTTGACCAGCCCAGGCATCAACAGCCCACCCAGATGGTGGACAGTGGTCGAGTCGTCGACAACCGCTTCTCCGTCCAACGGGCCGACCCAGGCGATCCGATCGCCGACTACCTCGACCACCCCGGGCGTGTAGACGGCGTCGGTCGCGTCGCAGGTGACCACGGCGTCGGCCACGTAGCGGTGGCGGTCCATCGGGCGGAGGCTACCGGGCATCCCGATCCCGGCTGTCCCCTATCGGTCCCCGCCAGAGGGGGGGTCGGCGTCCGGACCACGAAGTAGGGTCGCCCGGCACCGTCGAGCGAGGCCGGGAGGGTCGATGAGCGGATCGCTGGATGCCGACCGGTGGGTCGGCGTGGAACCAGTAGGTAGCGGGGGAACATCTTCTTGGAGACGTTCACCTTCTTCTTTCCGCCTCGGACGATCAACACGTCGCCATCGGCTCAGCGACCAGCGCCCCTGGTGGGACACCTTCCCCTGGTGGGGAGCGGTGATCCTGGCGATCCTCGTCTGGATGGCCTTCAAGATCATCACCGACGACGACTACGATCTGGCCTGGACCCGCATCTGGCCCGGGTTGCGAATAACCATCGAGGCGACAGCTGAGATCTTTGCCATCGCCCTGGTCATCGGACTTGTCTTCGGCATGGGCCAGTTGTCCCGCAACGTGGTGTCACGCAATGTGGCCCGGACCTACGTGGAGTTCGTCCGCGGCATACCCATCCTGCCCCTCATGTTCACCTTGGCCCTGGTCATCGTCCCCCAGGCCACCAACGCCCTCAACGGACGCCTCGACGCCTGGTTCGGTTGGGAGTTCAAACTCTCGTTCCAATGGCGGGCCGTCGTCACCGTCGCCCTGATCTACGGGGCCTACATGGCCGAGGTCTTCCGGGGCGGCATCCAGTCCATCCCCCCCGGCCAGGTCGAGGCGGGCCGGTCACTCGGGTTGAGCCGACGCCAGACCATGAACTCGGTGGTCCTCCCCCAGGCCATGCGGGCCATGATCCCGCCGCTCGGCAACAACTTCATCGCCATCCTCAAGGACACATCGCTGCTGTCGGTCCTCGGGGTGCTCGAGATCACCCAGCGAGCCCGACAGTTCTCGGCGAGCAGCTTCAAGTTCCGGGAGGGCTACTTCGTGTCGGTCTTCATCTACCTGGTACTGGTGATGGCCCTGAGCCTGCTACTGAGCGTGTTGGAGCGGCGGATGACCCGGGACCTGAAAGGTGGCCGCTGAGATGATCTCGGTCCGCGGCCTCTCCAAGACCTTCGACCGCACCATCCACGCGGTACGTGACCTCGACCTTGACGTCGCCGAGGGCGAGGTGGTGGTGATTGTCGGGCCGAGCGGGTCAGGCAAGTCCACCGTGCTGCGCTGTATCAACCTGCTGGAGATTCCAACCGAGGGCACGGTCGTGGTCGACGGTGCAGACCTCACCGACCCGTCCACCGACATCGACAAGATCCGAGCCGAGGTGGGCATGGTCTTCCAACAGTTCAACCTGTTCCCGCACCTCACCGTGTGCCAGAACATCACTCTGGCCCAGCGCAAGGTCCGGGGTCGTAGCCGTCAGGAAGCCGAGGAGATGGCCATGGCGCAACTGACCCGGGTAGGGATCCCCGAAAAGGCCGAGGCCTACCCCCGACAACTCTCCGGCGGCCAGCAGCAGCGGGTGGCCATCGCCCGGTCACTGGCCATGGAACCCAAGGTGATGCTCTTCGACGAGCCCACCTCGGCTCTCGACCCGGAGATGGTCAAGGAGGTCCTCGACGTGATGCTGGAGTTGGCCGCCGAGGGGATGACCATGGTGGTGGTCACCCATGAGATGGGATTCGCCAAAGCGGCCGGAGACCGGCTGGTCTTCATGGACGAGGGAGAGATCGTAGAAACCGGAATGCCGGATGAGGTCTTCTCCAACCCTCGCCACCAGCGCACCAGAGACTTCTTCGACAAGATCCTCTACTGAGCCCTCAGGGGTCGAACAGCCAGAGCCGGCAGCCCGGAGACGCCGAGCCGGCCAGCGGTAGGCTGAGGCATGGAGGACCATCCCAACACCACGATCGCCGAGGCGATCCTTCGAGCACCCAAGGCGGTACTCCACGACCACCTCGACGGTGGACTTCGCCCCGCCACGATCGTCGAACTGGCCGACGCACACGGGTACCAGGACCTCCCCACCGACGACGCCGTAGAACTGGCAACCTGGTTTCTGCGCGGAACCAACCGACGCGACCTCAGCCTCTACTTGGAGACCTTCGCCCACACCGTCGGCGTCATGCAACACGCCGAGGCTTGCCACCGGGTGGCCGCCGAATGTGCCACCGACCTGGCCGACGACGGCTGCGTGTACGCCGAGGTCCGGTTCGCCCCGGACCTGCACACCTCACAGGGGATGAGCCTCGACGAGGTCATAGAAGTCGTGCTGGCCGGCTTCGCCGACGGGTCGGCCGGAACCGCCCTGACCATCCGGGCACTCGTGACAGCTATGCGCACCGACGACAACTCGAAGGCGGTAGCCGAGGCCGCTGTTCGATTCAGGGACCGCGGGGTCGTCGGCTTCGACATCGCCGGCCGGGAGGCCGGCTACCCGCCGACCCTGCACCTCGACGCCTTCCAGTTCCTGCAACGGGAGAACTTCCACTTCACCATCCACGCCGGTGAGGCGTTCGGGCCGGCATCCATCTGGGAGGCCGTGCAATTCTGCGGGGCGGAACGACTCGGCCACGGCGTTCGCATCGTCGACGACATCGTCGCCGAGGCCGGAGGCCCGGCCCGCTTAGGCCGGCTGGCATCCTTCGTGCGCGATCGCCGGATCCCCCTCGAGCTGTGCCCGACGTCGAACGTGCACACCGGAGCGGTAGACGACATCGCCAAGCACCCCATCGGGTTGTTGCGCGACCTCGGCTTTCGGGTAACCGTCAACACCGACAACCGGTTGATGAGCGGGGTCTCCATGACCTCGGAGATGATCGCCCTGCACAATGCCTTCTCGTGGGGGCTCGGAGACCTGCGCTGGCTGACCATCAACGCCATGAAGAGCGCCTTCCTGCCCTTCGACGAGCGACTGCGGCTGATCAACGATGTCATCAAGCCCGGTTGGGCCACCCTCGGGGCCGACTAACCCGCTCCCGGGGAGAGGGTGATAGCAATCCCCAGCATGGGCACCGTTTCCGAGGCCCGGTCACGGCAACTGGTCGAGGCAGCAGGCATCCCTGTTTCGCCATGGGCGTCGGCCGGCGATCCCGATCGGGCGGTTGAGGCGGCTCGGAACCTGGGGTTCCCGGTGGCCGTCAAGCTCAACGGCGATGCGGTAATCCATAAGACCGAAGGGGGCTTGGTCCGTCTCGGGTTGGCGTCCCCCGACCAGGTGGCGGAAGCAGCGGCCCAACTGCTGGCGGGAGCTGGCGAGGGCACCGACCTGCTGGTGACCCAGATGGTCGCCGGCCACCGTGAGTTGATCGCCGGTCTGGTTACCGACGAACGGTTTGGGCCGTGCATAATGCTCGGGCTGGGAGGGGTACTGGTCGAGGCGATGGCCGACGTGGCCTTCCGGCTGGCCCCCCTCGGGGTGGTCGACGCCCTTGACCTGATCGACGACCTGGGCGCCCAGACACTCCTTGGTCCCCTCCGGGGGGAGCCGGCCCTCGACCGCGAGGCCACCGCCGACCTTCTGGTCGCCATCGGGACCATGGCCGACGATCCGAATGTGGTGGCCGTTGACCTGAACCCGCTAGTCGTGGCCGATGGGAGGCCGGTAGCAGTAGATGCCCTGGTCGAGTTGTCCGACGGGGCACAGTGATGGCCCCTGACCTGCGGCCCCTGTTCGAACCGAAGGGGGTGGTCGTCACCGGTGTGTCCGCCCACCCAGGCAAATTCGGCTTCGTGGCCCTCCACAACCTCCTGGCCTGTGGCTACACCGGTCCGGTGTTCGCCGTGGGTCGGGAGGAGGGAACAGTTCTCGACCGGCCAGTTCTCGCATCGGTGGACGCGGTGCCCGACGGAGCCGCCGAACTGCTGGTGCTGTGCACCCCGGTGGCCGCCAACGCCGAGATCGTCCGCTCGGCGGCCGCCCGGGGGGTGCGGGCCGTGTTCTGTGCTGCGGGCGGCTACTCGGAAGCGGGGCCAGATGGCGCGGAGGCCGAGGACCAGTTAGTGGCCTTGGCCGACGAACTGGGCATAGTCCTGGCCGGCCCCAACGGGCAGGGCGTGGTGTCGACCCCCGTTGGCCTGTGTGCCCAGATCGTGGCTCCCTTCCCTACGGCCGGTCGGATTGCCGTGGTTTCTCAATCAGGCAACTTCGTCTCCAGCTTCCTCAACTACGCCAACCAGACCGGAGTTGGCATAAGCCGGGCCGTCTCGGCCGGCAACGCGGCGGCTATCGGCGTCGCCGACTACCTCGAATGGTTCGCCGACGACCCGGAGACCGAGGTGGCCCTCTGCTACCTGGAGGGGCTGGCTGACGGGCGCGGCTTCTTTGAGAGGGTTCGGGAGGTGACCCGGCGGATGCCGGTGGTGGTGGTCAAGGGCGGGACAACGGCGGGCGGACAACGGGCCGCCGCCTCCCACACCGGGTCACTAGCCAACGACGACCAGATCTTCGACGGCATGGCCCGGCAGGCCGGCCTGGTCCGGGCGGCCAACATTGAATCGGCCTTCGAGGCGGCAGCCACCTTTGCCACCCAACCGCTGCCCGCCGGGAACCGGATCGTGGTACTTAGTACGGCCGGTGGTTGGGGGGTCGTGACCGCCGACGCTGTGACCGCACACCGCGACCTCGACCTCACCCCCCTGCCCGCCGACCTGATGGCGACCATCGACAAACTGGTGCCACCCCGGTGGAGCCGCAACAACCCAGTGGACCTGGCGGGGGGCGAAACCAGGGACACCATCCCCGCCGTTCTCGAGGCAACTGTGGCCCATCCCGCGGTCGACGCCGTCGTGCAACTGGGCCTGGGCATCCAGGGGAACACGGCGGCCCTGACCCGTGGTGGGCCGTTCCACCCGGACCACGGCCTGGGACGGATCGTCGACTTTCACGAACACCAGGAGCGGCGCTACGCCGAGGCGGCCGACTCCGCCTCCCGGAGCCACGACAAACCGGTGCTGGTGGCCTCCGAGTTGGCGGTGGCCCGCCCGGACAACCCGCTAGTCCAGGCGGTGAGGGAATCGGGTCGGCTGTGCTACCCGTCGGCCGATCGTGCGGTGGTCGCCCTGGGCCACCTGGTCAGATACGCCGACTGGAGGCGTCGACGCCCCTGACGGGCGATCCCGTGGGGTGCCCGACACCTCGGTAGCCTGAGCGTCGTCATGCTGGACCACGTCTTCTCCGACGCCATCGGCGCTCTCCGGGAGGCGCTCGAGTCGGCCCGACTGGAACGCCAGTCGCTCGAGGAGCGGTTCCACTCCGACATCCTGCTCGGCAACGTCACTTGGGAGACCTCCTACGTCCTTCCCGGTGAGGGGAACCCGCCCCGGGTCCACTGCGACCTGACCCTCGAGTGGCCGACCGGGTCCCAGACCGCCTACCGGCACTGGTACCTGGAGGGCGAGTTGGGCGACCCACCGGAGATCACGGTGGCCGTAGTACTGCGGGTCCAACGGCTGGCCACCTCCCCCCGGCCGTCGGACATCCTGGCCGTACTACCCGCCGAATCGCCGACTCTGGGCGATGCAGAACTGGAGCGGTCGGGGCCCACCGTCGAGACCATCTACGACCCCGGTCAGGTAGCTGACCTTGACGACCCCGAGTGGGCCATCGAGGTCAGCTACGAGGGGACCTACGAGTTGGGCGAGGCGATCCTCGCTGACGGCGCCGAACTTGATGAGCACTTTGGCGACCTTGGCGGTTGGGTGAGCGGCGCCCTGGTACGCCTGGGCGACCTCAAACTGGAGTACCGGCCGGTCGACGCTTCCGGCGACTGACCGCCCAACCAGGCCCGGTGAACGGCCGGTCAGACGACTTCGTCGAGGTCCGGGCGCAGAGGCAGCAGGTCGTCGAAGTTAGGTTCCCGACCCTCCCCCTTCGCGGCGAACGCCTCGACCATGTCAGCGGGTTGGAACATTCCGGCCTGCCAGGTTGCGATGTGATCGAGGGAGTCGGCGGTGGAGTGGTCCCGTGCGTAGGTAATCATCTCCTTTGAGCCCCACACGGCCAGCGGCGACTGGCCGGCGATCTGGCGCGCCACCTCCCCCACTCCGTCTAGGAGGGCCTCGTGGTCTTTGAACACGTCGTTGACCAGACCTACTGCCTTGGCCTCGGCGGCCGGCATGCGCCGACCGGTGTAGGCCAGTTCCCGACACACCCCTTCGGGGATCAGCTTGGGGAGTCGCTGCAGGGTGCCCACGTCGGCTGTCATACCAAGGTTGATCTCCTGGATGCAGAAGAAGGCGTCCTCGGTGGCGTAGCGCATGTCGCAGGCCGTGACCATGTCGACCGCACCGCCCACGCACCCTCCTTGGATGGCGGCCAGCACCGGGATTCGAGCCTTCTCCAACACGCTGAAAGTTCCCTGGAGGTGCAGGACGCCGGCCCGCAGGTTGGCCCGCACCCGTCCGACCTCCGCCCCTCTCCTGCCGGTGCCGGCACCGAACACCGACAGGTCCATGCCGGCCGAAAAGTGCCGTCCGGTGGAGGCCAGGACCACCACCCGGACCTCGCCCGAGGTGTCCAGGTCGTGGGCCAGGGCGGGCAGTTCCTTCCAGAAGGAAGGGATCATGGTGTTGAGTTCGTCGGGTCGGCAGAGGGTGACCGTGGCCACGCCGGCGTCTGTCGATACGTCGAAGCACGTGTAGTCGCTCATAGTCCGGACGCTACCCCGGGTGGTCCCGGGGGGCGCCAGTGAGCCCCTCAGAGGCCCAGGTCGCCGACCGACCCGGCCAGGTCGCCTTCGGGGCGGGCGCCCAGGTGGCCGATGACCTCAGCGGCCGCGACACTACCCAGGCGGGCAGCATCGTAGAGAGACACACCGCGGCTGAGGCCAAAAAGCACCCCGCTGGCGTACAGGTCTCCGGCCCCAGTGGTGTCCACCACCCGATCCACAGGCATAGCCGGCACCTCCAGGCGTTGGTGGCCCTCGGCCACCAGCGAGCCCCGGGCTCCAAGGGTGGTGAACACCAGGCCCACCTGGGAGGTGGCGGTTCCTAGGGCCCGGGGGAGGTCGGGGGATCCGTAGAGCGAACAGACCTCCTGCTCGTTTCCAAACACCACGTCCACGAATCTCTCCAGCAGGTCCAGCCATTCCTGACGGTGCCGGTCCACACAAAACACGTCGGACAAAGCAAGGGCCACAATGCGACCAGCCCGGCGCGCCGCGGCCATGGCGTGGCGGATAGCCGCCTTGGCATCCTCGGTGTCCCACAGGTAGCCCTCGCAGTAGAGGATCCGCGCCGAGGCGACCAGGTCCGCATCGACGTCGGCGGGTGACAGGTGGGCGGAGATCCCCAGGTAGGTGTTCAGGGTGCGCTGGGCATCGGGAGTCACCTGGATAAGGCAGCGGGCGGTCGGGAGGTGCGTACCATTGTCGACGTCGAAGTCGACGCCGGCAGCGGCCAGGTCCTGGCGGAACACCCGGCCCAGGTCGTCGTCGGCCACCTTGCCGATATAGCCGGCCCGACCCCCCAGGGCGGCTACCCCGACCATGGTGTTGGCGGCCGAGCCCCCCGACATCTCCATGCCCTCCGGCATCTCTGCGTAGAGGTCGGCGGCCCGGTCGGCATCGATGAGGGCCATGCGGCCCTTGTCGAGGCGGTGTTCGACGATGAACGACTCGCCAACCGGGGCGAGCACGTCGACGATGGCATTGCCGACACCGACCACGTCCAGGTTGGCTTCCACCGAGACCTCCTCCGGGTACAGGACTCTCACCGGCCGGACAGTCTGTCCGACGGGTTCCCAGTCGTCAGGGTTTAGCCGCTCGGGGCGTCGAGGCGGAATAAGCCGGTGGTGTCCAGGAGGGTGGCCACCAACCGGTGGGCTCGCCCGTGGGGGCCGAACACCGTGCAGTCGAAGACCTGCCCGGCCCGGGCGATCCGGGCCTCGGGTCGGCATGCCATTCGATTGCTGACCCCCAGGTCAGCATCGAGGCGCGCTACAGCCTGCTCAGCCACATCGGAGGCCCACACGACCGTGGCTGGGGAGGCCACCCGCACCCCTCCGAATGGATCGGGTCCCGTGACGGCGACTGACATCGGGTAGCCGGCGATGGTGACCGAACAGGAAACGGTGGCCAGCGTCGCGGCGGCCATGACCGGGCAGGAGACCTGCTCCACTAGCTGGGGAGCGGTCGGTAGTAGGGCCACAGGTATGGACCGCTCCAGGGCGGCCCCGTCGAGGAGTTCCGGCTCAGCAGACCCACAGGCCGCGCCGATCAAAAGGGCCAGGGCGACCAGCGCCCGGAGGGGGGCTCGGACTTCGGCGGTCAACCCAGTTCCCTGGCGTAGGCCAGTGCCTCCTCCCATGTGGCTTCCTGGTCGATCAGCGACTTGAACTGCATCACCTGGCGTGGTCGGTTCATCCCGAACACGGCGTTGAACCGTCCTCCACTGCCGTAAAGGGCAGTGAACCGGCCCTCCTCAGGTGATCCGGTGACCATGCGGACCTCGTCGTCCGGGTGGGTCAGGCCAGCCACCTGGATCTTCCGGTCGTACTGATCGCTCCAGAACCATGGCACGGGGGCGTAGGCCGTGGCCTCCTCGTCGGTCTGTAGGAGCCGCCGGGCGGCATGGATGCCCTGTTCGACGGCGTTGTCCCAGTGTTCCACCCGAACGGACCTCCCGTAGCGCGGGTGGTCCCACCGAGCCACGTCGCCCGCCGCGGTGACGTCCGGCGCGGCCAGGCAGGTCGCGTCACAACAAACGCCGTCGTCGAGGTCGAGACCCGAGGACTCCAACCAGTCGGTGTTGGGGACCACGCCGATGCCCACCACGACCACGTCAGCCTCGACCACTGAACCGTCATCGAGCATGGCCGCCCTCACCCGGTCCTCGCCCACCAACTCGACCACGCCCACCCCGCAGCGAAGGTCAACTCCGTGGGAGCGGTGAAGGTCGGCCATGGTCGTTCCGATCTCGGCGCCAAGCACACGCACCAAGGGAACGGGGAGAGCTTCCACCATGGTGACCTCCACCCCGCGGTCGACCGCCACGGACGCCACCTCGGAGCCGATGAACCCGGCGCCCACCACGAGGAGCCGCCGGGGTACTCCCTCAAGGGCCGCCCGAATAGCCAGGCAATCGTCGAGGGTCCGAAGGGTGTGGACCCCCGCCAGATGCCCGGTGCCGGGCAAGGCCCGACATTGGGCCCCGGTGGCGATTAGCAGTCCGTCGAATCTCTCGGCCACCCCGTCCACCTCCACAGTGTGAGCCTCCAGGTCGAGGCCGGTGGCCCGCTGACCGAGGCGCAGGTCGACCTGAAGGTCGGCAAGCCGGTCCGGGGCTGCCAGGTGGATCCGATCGGGCTCCCAGTCGCCAGCCAGGACCTGTTTGGACAGAGGCGGTCGGTCGTAAGGCTGGTGGGACTCCTCGCCCACCAGGGTGATCCGACCGTCGAAGCCGTCCGAGCGGAGCGTCTCGACGCCTCGGAGACCGGCCAGCGAGGCCCCGATGACGGTTATGGCCTCGCGCATCGACTCAGGTCCCCGACAGGAGCTTGTCCGACCCGGCCGGTGATCAGTCGCCCCGACGCGATCTCGGGGTCAGTCCTGGATGGAGATGGCCTGCTTGGGGCAACGCTGGACGGCCTCCTCCACGGCGGACCGTCGGTCCTCTCCGGGCTGCTCGTTGAGGACGTAGAGGAAGTCATCGTCGCGCACCTCAAAGATCTCCGGTGCGACCTGCATACAGATTGCGTTGCTCTCGCAGAGGTCGAAGTCCACTACCACCCGCATCGGATACACCTCTCCCAACCCCGGCCGTTCGACGACCGAACCAACGATCCCCCGATGGTAGGCAAGATCGGTGCAAGCCGCCGAATCCTCGTCAGGGCTTCTGGTCACCGACCACCCACATGGCGAAGTACTGGGCCCCACCGCCGTAGGCGTGGCCGAAGGCCCGTCGGACTCCGTCTACCTGATGGTCCCCGGCCATCCCACGAACCTGGAGCGCAGCCTCGGCGAAGCGAATCATGCCGGAGGCCCCAATCGGGTTGGAGGACAGCACCCCACCGGAGCAGTTGACCGGCAGGTCGCCTCCCTCGATGTCGGTGGACCCGTCCTCGACCATGCGCCACCCGTGATCCACCTCGGCGAACCCGAGGCTCTCCAGCCACATCGGTTCGTACCAGGAGAACGGCACGTACATCTCGACCACGTCGATTTCGGCGCGGGGGTCGACGATG
The DNA here is from genome assembly GCA_022449565.1 of Acidimicrobiales bacterium. Lineage (GTDB taxonomy): Bacteria > Actinomycetota > Acidimicrobiia > Acidimicrobiales > MedAcidi-G1 > JAKUSA01. The sequence continues at coordinate 42,962 of JAKUSA010000002.1, forward strand.
CCGGCCTGGCCGAAGACGTCAGCCGCGCACTCCCGGCTTGCCAAAGGGTTCACCTCGTCGCGTCCGGGAAAGTTGTTGGCCTCGGAGCGCATGGCCGTGCCGTGCACCCAGGCCACCGGGCTGTCAGAGGCGTCCCCGGCGGCCTCGTCGCCGAGCACCATGGCGCACGCCCCGTCAGAAGAGGGGCAGGTCTCCGAGTAGCGGATCGGGTCCCACAGCATCGGTGATTCGACGACGGCTTCGAAGGTCAGGTCGGCCTGGTGCAGGTGGGCAAAGGGGTTAGCCAGGGCGTGGCGTCGGTCCTTGAAAGCAACCATGCAGCCGATCAGGTCCGGGGCGCCCGAGCGGGCCATGTACTGGCGGATTATCGGTGAGAAATAGCCACCGGCCCCGGCGTTGATGGACACCGAGAACGGTTGGGGAAGGGAGAGGGCCCAGGTGGCATTGGACTCGGACTGCTTCTCAAAGCCCAGGGTGAGCACCCGCCGGTGGACCCGCGACTGGACTAGCGATGCGGCAACCAACGCTGTGGAACCGCCCACCGACCCAGCGGTGTGGACCCGCAGCATCGGTTTACCCACACATCCCAGGGCGTCGGCCAGGTACAGCTCCGGCATGACCACCCCCTCGAAGAAGTCGGGGGCTTTGCCGATGACCACTGCGTCGATCTCCGCCCATCCAAGGCGGGCGTCCTCAAGGGCCCGGTAAGCGGCCTCGCGTACCAGTCCGGCGATGGACACGTCGCCCCGGTTGGACGAGTACCTGGTCTGGCCGACTCCCAAAACGGCGGTGCGCTCACCTCCCATCAGTCGCCCTCCAGGACGCACACCAGGTTCTGCTGCAGGCACGGTCCCGAGGTGGCGTGAGCCAACGCCCGGTCCGCGGTGCCGGCCCCCACGCGGGCCGCCGCTTCGGCGATCCGGATGAGCCCCGAGGCCATGAGGGTGTCCGCGGCCAACGCCCCACCCGACGGGTTCACATCGGTTCCCCCGGCGATACCCAGTTCCCTCTGCAGTATCCACTCCTGACTGGTAGTCGGGCCGTGGATCTCGGCAATGTCGAGCCGGTCGGAGGAAGCACCGACCTCCTGGGCGGCCATGGCCGCCGACGGGGCCCGAGTCAGATCCCGGGTGCCGAGGGCGTGACCATCGATCCGATGGTCGATGCCACGGATCCACGCCGGTCGTTCGCACAGGGCTCGGGCCCGTTCCCCGGCGGCTAGCACCACGGCACAACCGCCGTCGGCCACCTGGGCCAGGTCACTGGCCCGGAGCGGGTCAGCCACCGGTTCGGCGGCCAGCAGTTCCTCAGGCGTCGCTTCGGCCGAGGCCCGAACCGCGTTCGGGTTGCCAACCGCATTGTGCAGGCTGCGGACAGCCACCTCGGCCAGGGCCTCAGGGGTGACCGTCCCGGAGTCCAAGAGCAGACGGGCTTGCAGGGCGGCCAGGGCATGGGCGTCCGGCCACAGGGGTGCCAGGTAGTAGGGATCCAACTGGAGGGCGAGTACGTCACGCACCGAACCAGCCGAGGGTTTGCCGTAGCCGTATACCAGGGCCGTGTCGACGTCGCCGATCTGGAGCTTCACCCAAGCCTCGTAGAGGGCGAAGGCCCCGTCCATCTCCACGTGGCTTTCACTTATCGGCGGGAAGGCTCCGACCGCGTCGAGGGTCTGGACGAACGAGAAGGCCTGGCCGGCCAGGAAGTCGCTGCTCCCCGAGCAGGTGAACCCGATCTCGGCTTGGGAGAGGCCCACTGCGTTACGGGCCCGGTTGACTAGATCGACCAGCAACTGGACCTCGTTCTCGTCGGTCAGGGCCTCCTCTTGGCGCACCGCGACCGATACAACGGCCACGTCGCGTTGGCCGGCGCCCTCAGCCATCGGTTCGTCCCCTCCAGGCCCGGTTTCCGGCCCGTCCCACCGGAACGTCGGGTTCCCCGCTGGGCTCCCAGTAGAGGACGTTCTCAGCGGTGGGTCCCAGCTGCTCGTCGGGCTTCCACACGGCACGCACCCGCATGCCGATCCGTACTTCCTCGGTGGCGCAGCCAGCGACCAGGCCCAGGAAGCCAATGTCGGCGCCGTCGAGGTGGATCCATGCGCTCACATAGGGCACCTCCAGGTCGTCCCGTCCCGGGATGGGCAGGTGGGTGACGCAGAAGTTGCCCACATGGCCGGTGTCGGCCAGGTCCACAGTCTCGTCGATGGCCGTTCCGTGGCGGGGGTCGACCCCGCGGGGCGGCACGAAGACCGCCCCGTCGACCGGGGACCGGTGACCGAGGATCCGCTTCTCAGCGTAGGCCCGAAGGTAGGCCTGGGCCGCCGCGCTGGGTACGAAGTCGTAGACCAGTCGTATCGGCGTACGGACCGACCGCACCGGCTCAAGGCCGGCCAGGGCCTCCGGAGTGACGACCGCCTCGGCGAGCGCCCGGGGGGGGATGTCGGGGTCGGTCATCACAGGGGGCTCAACTGGCCTCGGGGCGGAAGCCGTCCAGATCGGCGATGTGGCCGACCCGTTGGTCGGCCCACACCGCTCGGACCCGCATACCGGTGGTCATCTCGGTCGGCGAGTCGACCAGGACGCCGTGGAGCATCGCCGTGTCGGCACCGTCGAGGCGGATCATGGCCAGGGCGTGCGGGACCTCCCACGGCGACTGGGGACGCGGTGGGTCGACCCAGGTCCAGGTTTCGACCACGCCAGCCTGGCCGACCTCCACCATTTCGGTGAGGGGTTCGCTGGTCACCGGGTCGTACTCGGTGGGCGGGACCAAGACCGTCCCGTCTCTCCGCTGAATCCCAAGCAGGATCCCCTCGCGCAGGCCGGTTAGGAATGCGCCGACCACCGGCCCGGTGCTCCGGGTGAACGGGTACTCGACGACCAGGTCGGCCCGTAGCAGCTCCGACTCGGCCATACCCCTCCCGTTCTGAGGGCCCGACCGGCCGGCTGGTCGGCTCAGAAGTCGATGACCTGGCGGACGATGTCAGCGTCGCCCAGGCACGCCATGGCGTCGTTCACCTCTTCGAGGCCGATCCGTCGGGAGATCATCCCCACCAGGTCCAGTTGGCCGGCCTGGTGGAGCCGTAGGAACCGGTTGAAGTCGGTTCGCACGTCGGCGCTGCCGTACATCGACCCGACAAGGATCTTTTCGGAAAAGAACATCTCGAAGGCCGACAGAGCGAAGGTCTCCTCGATCCGGCCCACGCCGACGATGCAGCAGGTGCCGCCCCGCCGGGTCAGGTCGAAGGCCTGCCGCATAGTGGCCGGCATCCCGATGCACTCCAGGGCGAAGTCGAAGCCCTCCCCGCCGGTTATTTCAGCCACCGCCGCGGGGAGGTCATCGGGGAGCACCCCGTGGGTGGCCCCGAATGTCTTGGCCCGCTCCAACTTGCCCTCGTGGAGATCCACGGCGATGATCGCCGCCGCTCCGGCCACCCGAGCACCCTGGATGGCGGCCACCCCAACGCCCCCGCAACCGATGACCACTACGGACGAGCCTGGGGTCACCTGAGCTGTGTTGAGAGCGGCACCGACGCCAGTGGTCACGCCGCAGCCGATGAGCGCGGCGACGTCTAGTGGCACGTCGTCGTCGATCTTGATGGCGGCGATCCCGGGCACGATGGTCTCCTCGGCGAACGTGCCACATCCAGTCATCGACCCGACCACCCGGTCGCCCTGACGGAACTGCATGTTGGTGCTCATCAACACCAGTCCAGTCATGCACAGGTTGGGCTGGTGCCGTCCGGTGCAGAAGGGGCAGGTCCCGCAGGGCGGGGAGAAGGCGATGATGACGTGGTCGCCCGGAGCCACGTGGGTGACCCCGTCGCCCACGTCGACCACCACGCCGGCGCCCTCGTGACCTAGCACGGCGGGCGGTTCCTGGGGGATCGTCCCGTTCATGGCCGAGAGGTCCGAATGGCAGACCCCACTGTGGGCGATCTTGACCCGGACGTCGCCGGGACCAATGTCCCGGAGCGTGACATCGTCGGCGACCACCAGTTCCTCGGTGGGCACCGTTTCGAGAATGGCGGCAAGCATCGTCGGCTCCGATCGGAGGGTTTGTTCCTCTGCGCGGCGACCCTAACGGACCGGCTGAGGTCGCGGGAAGGCGACCGGCATCCCAGATCGTGCCAACATGGCCGACCCCGGTCACCGCAGATCGGGACTCGGGCCCGCTCATCCCCGGCCACCGGAGCGCGACATGCAGATCGACATCGGGCTCACCACCGCCCTCCGGCTCGTCCCCGACCGGGCCCGAGAGCTCCGGGAGGCGGGGTTCGACGGCGTGTTCACCGCCGAGGCTGCCCAGGACGTCTTTGCCCCCCTTGTGCTGGCCGCCGAACACAGCGACCTCTTCTGCTACACGAACATCGCACTGGCCCTGCCCCGCAGTCCCATGCTCCTTGCTTCCACCGGCTGGGACCTGCAGCGCTACACGGAGGGCCGGATGGCCCTAGGCCTGGGTAGCCAAATCCGACCGCACATCACGAAACGCTATTCGGCCCTCTGGGACCGGCCGGTCGCCCAGATGCGGGAGGTGGTCGAGTCGATCAGGGCCATCCACGCCTGCTGGTCCGACGGAACGCCCCTTGACTACCGGGGCGAGTTTTACACCTTCACCCTGATGACGCCGATGTTCGTGCCGGAGGCGAACCCGTGGGGTGCCCCGCCGATCTGGCTGGCCGCCCTTGGCCCGATGATGACCCGGCTGGCCGGTACGGTCGCCGACGGGATACTCGTTCACCCGTTCAGTACCCGAAGGTTCCTCGACCAGGTCACCCGGCCCAACCTGGCCGAGGGGATCCGGCGGGCTGGGCGCTCCGACGACGACGTGAACCTGGTCGTCAACGCCATCGTCTGCGCCTACCGGGACGACGCTGAGCGCGAGCAGGCGATTCGGGGGGCCCGCTTCAACCTGGCCTTCTACGGTTCGACCCCCGCCTACCGGGTCACCCTGGAGGCCCACGGATGGGAGGACCTCCAACCCCAGTTGAACCAGCTCACCAAGGAAGGCCGATGGGACGATATGCCTTCAGTGATCACCGACGAGGTGCTGCACACCATCGCGGTGGTCGGCAGCCCGGCCGAGGTGGGTGACCAGTTGGTGGACCGGTACGGCGACGTGGCCGACCGTCTGGGACTGTCCGTGCCCTACGCGGCGCCCACCGATCTGTTGGCCGAAGTGGTTGAGGGAATCCGCCGAGCCTCGGAGGGCGGCCAGGACGGCTAACCGCCCGGGCGGCCGAGGAATTCCCGGATCCTCTCCCGGGGTCGGCCGACGCAGGCAGCGAGCGGGCCGTCACCATCCAGGTCACCCTTGATCAGCACCGGTCGCTGGAGGAGCGCCTTGCGAGCGGCCAGTAGGGCGACCACCGAGTCAGGGGCGTCCACGTAGTCCTCAGGTTTAAGTTCCAACTTTTTGAACTGCGAGTCCTTGCGCACCAGGTCCTCCACCGGACCTTCTAGCCCGGCAGTGATCCGTCGCAGCAGGGCCTCGTCAGGGGGCTCCTTCATGTAGAGCACCACTTCCACCTCAACCCCCATCTCCTCGGCGACCGCCAAGGCTGTCTGGGAGGAGTTTCAATGCGGATTGTGAAGGATGGTGATCTCGGCCATCGGCTGGCTCCTGTCCGGTCGGGTTGGTGGGCGGTCGCCCAGTCTGGGGATCTGTGCCCGACGGGGCCCGGGAGTGGGTCACCTCCCCGTCGGTCCGGCCTGCCGGCCGGGCGTAGTCAACCACGGCACTGGGGCTCCCGCTGGCGCCCTACCCCGTTTAGAAGCCGCGCCAAACCGGGTCGCGGCGCTCCAAGAACGCCGCAACCCCTTCGGCTGCATCGAGGGTCGAACTGTTGGCCTCAACGGCCCACGCCTCCAACTCAGCCAGGGTGTTCCGGTCCACGTCAAGGGAGCGGTTGAAAAGAGCCTTGGTCAGCATGAGGCTCCGGGTCGGTCCCGAGGCGAGTCTCCCCGCCCACTCGGCCGCCGCCCCCTCGAGTGAGTCGCCGTCGACCACCCGGCCGCAGAGGCCTATCCGAAGGGCCTCGTCGGCCGGGATGTCCTCAGCAAAGAAGGCCAGTTCCTTGGCCTTTTGCAGGCCGACCAGTCGGGGCAAGATCCACGCCCCCAGCCCGTCGGGAACCAGCCCCCGACGGGCGAACACCTCGATGAACCGGGCATGGTCTGCCATAACGACTAGATCGCAACACAGGGCTAGGTGGGCGCCCACTCCGGCCGCGGTGCCGTTGACCGCAGCCACCACGGGAAGTTCGCAGTCCAGCACCGCCGACATCAACCGGATCTGGCCGTCGAGCATTGTCCGACGGACTTCGCCTGTCGCGGATCGAGGGGCTCCGTCGGGACGGGGGGCGGGCGGGCGAAGCGCACTCAGGTCTGCGCCCGTACAGAAACTCCTCGTACCGGTAGCGGTGACCACTGCGGCGCGAGCGTCGAACTGGCCGTTGAGGCTCCCGAACACCTCGGCAAGACGGTCACGCATACCGGGCGTTAAAGCGTTGCCGCGTTCAGGGTTGTCGATGGTGACCCAGGCCACCTGGTCCCGGATCTCCAGCCGCACCCGGTCCTCGAGATCCAACTCGGAGGTGCCCGTCATGGCAGGACGGTAGCCCGGACCACCACGCTTCCCCGGCAGTCGGGGCCCTCCTCAGACGGCGTCGGCATCCCGTTCCCCGGTGCGGATCCTCACCAAGGTTCCGACGTCTGTCACCCAGACTTTGCCGTCGCCTATCTTCTCGGTCCGGGCCGCCGCCACGATGGAGTCAATCACACCGTCAACCTGTCCGTCCTCGACCACCACCTCGACCCGGGTCTTGGGGGTGAAGAGCACCTTGTACTCAGTGCCACGGTAGGTCTCGCTGTGACCACCCTGGCGGCCAAAGCCTTGGACCTCACTGACCGTCATGCCCTGGACGCCAAGTCCGGCAAGGGCGTCCTTGACGTCGTCGAGCTTGAATGGCTTCACGACGGCGGTTACCAGTTTCATGGCGAGTTCCCCCTCTCGACGAGCCCGTCTTTCCGATCACGACTGCGCCCGCTAGTGGCACAAGAATGCTCTGCACCGGATTCTGATGCCAACTATTCGACCCGACCCGGGATCATTTGCCTTTTCCTACCAGTACAGCAGGCAGTTGAGGCGTTCCCCGGCCCTGGTCGACTTCTCAGACCAAGCCGGACGGGCACGGCGCCTGGTCATCCACCTGGCCCCCCGGGCCGCAATCCCCCTGTTCGAACAGGTCCGGGCTCAACTCTCCGCGATGGTGGACGTTGGCC
>JAKUSA010000020.1 GCA_022449565.1 Acidimicrobiales bacterium
TGTTGCGCATCAGCACATCGACGTCACCGGTCTGCACGGCGGTGAACCGCTCTGAGGCGGTCAGGGCCGTGAAGCTGACGGCGTTGGCGTCGCCCAGCACGGCGGCGGCCACTGCACGGCAGTAGTCGGCGTCGAAGCCGGTGATCGAGCCGTCAGGCTGTGTATCCGAGAACGCCACTGCGCTGCCGCTTACGCCGCAGTTCAGAGTGCCTCTGGCCTGGACGGTGTCGAGCAGGCTGCCACTAGCGACAACCTCGACCTGGGCCGTGGTCGCCGGTGCGGCGGTGGTGGTCGCTACGGTCTCTTCAGCATCGTCGCTGCCACACGCTGCGGCTACGACGCTGATGGTGAGCACCATGGCGAGAAGCTTCCAGAGCTTGCTGGTCATATGTGAATCCCCTCCGGTATGTCTGGACAACGCGCACAGCGAACCGCCCGCGCTGATTTCGGTGCTCAAACGCTAGGTGAACGGGCCTTGATCAGCAACTTGGCCGGTAAACCGTGACCGTTTCGGCCAGTGGAGTCCTACCTGGGTCAGTTCTCAGTTGACCTGGCGGTCCATGCCCTCCCAGTAGGGGGAGCGAAGCTTGAACTTCTGCAGTTTTCCTGTAGCGGTGCGGGCCAGTTCGTCCCTGAACTCAACCGACGTGGGGCACTTGAAGTGGGCTAACTGGTCCCGACAGTGATCGATGAGGGCTTGTTCCTCAACGGTCTCACCTTGGGCCAGCACGACAAGGGCCTTGATGGTCTCCCCCCACTTGTCGTCGGGCACCCCGATGACCGCCACCTCGCCCACCGATGGGTGGGAGAACAGCACGTCCTCCACTTCGATCGAAGACACATTTTCGCCGCCCGAAATGATCACGTCTTTCTTACGATCGGTGATCGAGGCGTAGTTCGCTTCGTCGATCACCGCCCCGTCGCCGGTGTGGAACCAACCGTCGGCCAGGGCCTCGGCGGTCGCCTCAGGCTGCTCCCAGTAGCTCTTCAGTACGTGGTTGGTACGGGTCAGGAGCTCCCCGTCCGGAGAGGTGGCCAGGGTCACCCCGAGGGCCGGGGCGCCGGCCCGGGACAGCAGCACGGCCCGCTCGGCTGGTGTGTGGTCATCCCATTCGGCTCGGCACCGGTTCATGGTCACCAGAGGCGCCGTTTCGGTCAGCCCGTAGATCTGGATGAACTCCCAGCCCAGTTCAGTCTCGACCCGCTCGATGGTCCGGGTGGGGGGCGGGGCACCGGCCACCACGATCCGCATGGTGCCCGCACCCGGGATGTCCCCGTTCCAGTCGGCTGCCGCGTCGAGCACCGCGGCGATCACCGCGGGCGCCCCGCACAGCAGGGTGACCCCGTGGTCCTCGACGCGACGCAGGATCTCGGGTCCGTCGACCTTGCGGAGCACGATGTGTTGGCCTCCCATGGCCGTCATGGCGTAGGGCATGCCCCAACCGTTGCAATGGAACATGGGCAGGGTGTGGAGGTACACGTCCCGGTCGCTGACCCCGGTTTGCCAGCCGAACACGGCGGCGTTTAGCCACAGGTTCCGGTGGGTCATCTCGACGCCCTTCGGGCGAGCGGTGGTGCCGCTCGTGTAGTTGATGGTCGCCGTGGCGTCCTCGTCGGGCGTCCAGGGGCGGGGGTCGGGGTCATCGACGATCAGGGCGTCCGACTCCTCGCCGAGCAGGAAGCGTTGGCCGACGGCGACATCGCCCAGGGTGTCGACCAGTTCGGGGTCCATCAGGAGCACCTCGGCGCCCGAGTGGTCGACGATGTACTGCACCTCGTCGGCGTTCAACCGGAAGTTGACGGGTACGCCGACCCGCCCGAACGCACTGGTGCCGAACAGGAAGACCAGCATCCGGGCCGCGTTCTGGGAGACCATGGCCACCCGGGCCCCGTGGTCGAGGCCCAATCCGTCCAGGCCGGCGGCCAGCCCCCGGGCCGCCTCGGCGAACTGTCGATAGGTGAGGTCGGGCATTGGCGGGGCGGTCTGGTCGGGTTCGTCTACTACGCCGATCCTGTCCCCGTAGACGAGTTCGGCGCGGGCCAGATGGTCAGCGACGGTCAGCGGGATCTCCATGATGCCCCTCTCGGAAAAGGCTCGGGCTTGCTCGCCTGGTGGCGGTGAGACTAGTGCCGTGTCGTGGCTGGCTTCCCCCCCAGGTCCTACGCTGGCTGGCCGGACCGGTGGGGCGGCACCACTGCCGTTCGTTGTCCAACCAGAGGAGGCGAAGCCGATGGGCGACCACGATGAGGTACTAGACGAGTACCGGTCCAGCATCGACAACATCGACGCGGCTCTCGTGCATTTGTTGGCCGAGCGTTTCAAGATCACTCGCCAGGTGGGGGACTACAAGGCCGAGGTGGGTCTTCCGGTTGCCGATCCGGAGCGGGAGGCGCTCCAGGTCGCCCGGATGCGCGCCCTGGCTGAAGAAGCGGGGGTCGACCCGGTGTTTAGCGAGAAGTTCCTGCGGTTCGTGATTGATGAGGTAATTCGCCACCACACCCGTGCCGGGTCGGATCCGAACGACGGCTGACCTGCCGTCTCGGAGGTCCGCCGGACGGGGGGACTACCAGATGATCGGGCCGGTGGAACCCAGTGACCGGGGACTCAGGCTGAGGCAGCTGCCCGATCCTTGGCCACCTCGTCGAGGTCGGCGTACTCCTCTCCGGTGTCCACCCAATTCTCGAATTCGATCACCCCGATATCGGTGAAGCGGTCGCGCAGCCAGCCGTCGCCGGCGTCGAGGAGGCCCAATTTCTTGCAATTAGGCACGATCTTGGAGAACAGGAGTCGCTGGAAGACCTGGAGTTCCTCGGGCATAGCCAGTTGATGGCGGACCATGTCTTCGACAGGTACGCCGATCCGTTCCCACACCTCCTGGCGCAAGAAGCGGTCGCGCATCCGCAGAGCCGCTTCGAAGGCGAACTCTTGGCGTTCCCTCAACTCGGCGACCGTCAACTCACCGTAGATCTCCTGGAGGCTGAGTACGCCAAACGCCACGTGGCGGGCCTCGTCGGACATGACATACCTGAGGAGCTTCTTGAGTAGGGGTTCCTCGGTGGTCTCATGCATGAAGGCGAAGGCGGCCAGAGCCAGGCCTTCGACCATGATCTGCATACCCAGATAGGTCATGTCCCATCGGCTGTCCTCGAGGATGTCGTCGAGCAGAAGCCCCAGGTGGGTATTGCACGGGTAGTTGATCCCGCCCATCTTCTGGTCGAGGTACTGAGCGAAGACCTCGACATGGCGGGCCTCGTCGACCACTTGGGTAGCGGCGTAGTACTTCGCGTCGATCCACGGCACCGTTTCGACGATCTTTGCCGTGCACAGCAGAGCGCCCTGTTCGCCGTGCATGAACTGGGAAAGGCTCCAGTTGAGCGACTCGACACCCAACTCGGCCCACTCCTTCTCGTTGAGTTTGTGGAGTGGCGAGTCGGGATTTTTGCTGAAGTAATCGGCTTCGAGCGGATTGGCCGGGGCGAGCATGTTGTAGGGGTCCACGTCGATGGACCAGTCCAGGTCGGTTTGGCCGTTCCACTGGGAGGTCTTGGCCTTCTCGTATAGCCGGTCCAGCCGGGCCCGTTCACCCTTGTCGTAGCGCCAGGTGAATATGGCCTCCGCGTTGTCCTCCACGGCGTGGATCAGTGAGGTGACGTCGTCGTTCCACACCGAGTACTCGAGGATTCGCTCCGGATCGTTTGCGGCCCTCTCAAGGTCGTATGTGCTTGAGGCGTTTTCGGTGGTGGTCATCGGGTGTCTCCGTTGTCCTTGGTTGGGTGATCGGTGGTACCGGCCGCGGCGATGATCCGGTCGATCACCGCCGTCCAGTCGTCGGGGGAGGGAAGGTCGAGGCCCATGGACCGGGTTAGGACCATCCCGAACCCGATGGCGTGGGCCACCCGCACGATCGCTAGGCGGTCGAGCTCGGGGTCAAAGAGGCCGTCGGCGATGGCCTCGTCGACCAGCTTGCCCAGTCGGGCGTCCTCGTCCTCGACCTTGTGTCGGAGCCGGTCGGCCAACTCGGGGTCGCGGCGGGCAGCCACTACCGCTTCCAGGAACAGGCCGGCGCTCTCGTCGAGTTCGTCGACGAGGTGGGAGCCCAGTTGTGAGAGTACGTCGACAGCTGAGTCACGACTCCCGGCACCCGAGAGGAGTGCGGCCAGTTCGCCGGGCACGTGGTGGTCGACCGCATCGAGGAGGAGTTCGGCTTTTCCGCTGTAGCGGCTGTAGATGGCGCCAGTAGTCACCCCGGCCCGGCGGGCGATCTCGGCCACTCTGGCTTTCTCGTAGCCTTGGCTGGCGAACACTTCTGCCGCGGCGCGCAACAGCCGCTCAGTGAGGTCGTCACCGACTTCCGATCCGGTAATGGGGTCAACCGCCACGGCCATATCCCGATAATAACCGTCATTATCGTCGCGGATGCGATCCGGAGGCCCGATAGGGACATAGCATCCGCGGCCGACCGGCCTTTCACACCGGGGAAGGGCCAACAGGAGCGACCATGCACGTCGGGGTCACGATCTTCCCCTGCCAGTACGCCATCGGGGTAACCGAGTTGGCTGTGGCCCTGGAGGAGCGGAGTTTCGAGTCACTGTGGCTGGCCGAACACAGCCACATCACCGTCAACCGGCAGTCGCCGTGGCCCGGCGGCGACGACCTCCCCCAGATGTACTACGACACCCTCGACCCGTTCGCCTGCCTTGCCGCGGGGGCAGCGGTCACCGATCGCCTCAAATTGGGAACTGGCATCGCCCTGGTCGTACAACGGGACCCGATCCACACCGCTAAGGAGGTTGCCACGATCGACGTCTTGTCGGACGGCCGGTTCCTGTTCGGGGTTGGTGCCGGATGGAACCTGGAGGAGATGGCCAACCACGGCACCGACCCGGCCCGTCGCTTCGGTCTGATGCGTGAACGGGTCGAGGCCATGAAGGCCATCTGGGCTGCTGAGGAGGCCGAGTACCACGGCGAGCAGGTCGACTTCGGTCCGATCGTCCAGAATCCGAAGCCCGTCCAGAAGCCCCACCCACCAATCCACGTGGGTGGCGTGTACCCCGGAGGGCTACGGAGGGCCGTCCGCTATGGCGACGGTTGGATGCCCATCGCAGGCCGTGGCGACAGCGATCCCGGAGGCTGGGTCAGAGCACGCGACGAGGAGTGCGCGCGTGCCGGGCGAGCACCAACCGAGGTTGAGATCAGCGTCTACGCCGCACCCCAGGATCCGGCCCGGTTGGCCGATTTGGCCGAAGCCGGAGTTGACCGGGTGATGTTTGGCCTACCACCGGAGGGTCCCGAAACCGTCCTACCTCTCCTGGACCGCTTGGCTGGTTTGGTCGGGGAGCTCTCGGGCGGCTAGCCGGTCTCGCGGCCCACCGGTTCGGGTTCGAGCGCCGGGGCCAGGGTGAGCTTCGGGGCGTGGGCCGTGCCCGGATGGGTCAGGACCAGGGTCGTCGGAGGGTGCTGGGGCCGGTGTTCCGTGGTCTCATCGCTCGACGGGAAGGCCGACTGCCGTGCCCCATTCGGTCCATGAGCCGTCGTACACCCGTAGGTGGCTCCAGCCGAGGACTTCCGAGGCCACGAACCAGAGCGACGTCGCCCGGTGGCTGAGCCGGCAGTAGGCGATCACTTCGTCGACCTGATCGGGCGCCGCACCAACCGACCGGAAAACAGTTTCGAGCTCCCCAGGTGAAAGAAGGGTGTTGTCGTCGTTGAACAATCGCCGAAAGAGAAGATGAACGGCGCCAGGAATCCGACCATGACGCTCGGCACCGTGGTCGGGCCCTGTGCCGGGCTTCACCCGTTCGCCCGCGTACTCGGGGCCGTAGCGGGCGTCAACCAGCAGCCTCCCGTTTCTCCCGAGCCCCTCGAGCACATCATCTCGGAATACCCGGCTGGAGTCGTCGCGCACGTCCCGCTGGGGTAGATAGTCGACCGGTGAGCAGTGGGGTATGTCGGTACTGAGGGGATGGCCATCGAGTGCCCAACGTTTCTGGGCGCCGTCAAGCACGCGTACATCGCGGTGACCGTTCATGGACCGGGTCACCCAGTAGGCGTACATGGCGTACTGATTGCGTCCGCTGTAGAACACGATTGTCGTCTCGGGCGAGATACCCCACGATCCCAGCCGTTCGGCCATCTCGGTCGGGGTCGGGAACTCCCGCTTCTTCTCATGCCACAGGAGGTCCTTCCAAAACCAGCTCACAGCACCGGGGATGTGCCCCTCGCTGTATTCGTCGATATCCGGCTCGTACTGGAGCTCGACGACACGAATCTGCTCGTCGTCAAGGCGTTGTGCCAGCCACTCGCCGGAAACGAGTGGTGAAGGGTTCACTGCCTTCCTGCCTTTCCCACGTAGGTAAGGGGTAAACCGGATTGATTCCGGTCCCGGGTGGATCCTCTGTTGGGTTGACCGTTCATTTCGGCTGTTGGTGGAGCGGAGAACGATTAGTCAAGCATCTGGCCAGCGTCGATTGGCTTCCAGACCCGGCGCCCATCCACTCGGGCAAAGCGTCCGAAACTCGGATGCTGGAGATGTCCGGCGGCCACCGTCGTCTCCTCGCGCTCAAGGCGATCAAGGACCTTCTTCCTCGTAGCCACCGCGGTCTCCGGATCGGCGTCGAACTTGTGCACCCAGTCGGTTTCGTGGGCAATGACCGGGTGATGGATGAGGTCCCCGAGAATGTAGAGACGCTCGCCCGATGATTGGACGACGAAACTCATGTGGCCGGGCGTATGGCCGGGCGTCGCCTCGGCGGTCAAGAAGCGGGTGAGGGAATGGCCGTCCCGAAAGGTGTCCAGTACACCGATTTCGTCGAGAGGTATCGCCTGTTGCGCGATGTTCGGATGGTTCTCTTCACGCGCCGAGAAAAAGGCCCAGTCAGGCTCGGACACCAGGTAGCGGGCACTGGTGAACCTTGGTGAGATCTTCTCGTCTTCGTATACCAGGTTCCAGCCGACGTGGTCGGCGTGGAGATGGGTGAATGCGACGATGTCGATATCCCCGGGGTCAACCCCGAGGCCCTCGAGGTCGTCCATTAGGGCGCCGCGTTCTTTGGGAGCACCCGGCGGTCCGAGCTCGGGGCCCCACCCGGTGTCGATGAGGACGGTCTGGCTGCCGTTGCGAATGAGGAAGCAATGGAAGTTCACCAGCACGTAGCCGTCGGGTCCTTCGATCAGATCGCTGTACGGCTCCCAAGCCTCGGGGTCGACGGAGGGGAAATGCCATCCGGGATTAAAGTCGTGGGCCTTGTCGGCGATCGCGGTGATCTCCACGTCACCTACACGGATGGTGGTTCGCATTGTTGGAGCCTCCAATCAGCCGGGTACGAACCCAGCGCGTTCACAGAGGCGACGAAGCGAGTCGTCAGCCTCGGAAATGACCGTTGGTACATCCACGGTGGTGAGTTCGCCCTTCCATTTCAGGATCCGGCCGTCGATCATGACGGTGTCAACGTTGCTCGGTTGAGCGGAGTGCACAACGGCAACCGCCGGATCCCGGACCGGAGCCATGTTGAGCTGATCTGTTCTGATCATGATCAGATCCGCTCTCTTACCGATTGAGAGACTTCCGACGACCTCCTCGAGCCCGAGTGCGCGGGCCCCGTCGATCGTCGTCATCTCGAGTACCCGTCTGGGGGTTAGCGCCGTTGCAGTCTTGGTCGCGATCGACTGCAGACCGACAGCGACTCGCATCGCCTGGAAGACGTCGGCGGTTGCGGATATTGCCGTCGTGTCGAGGGAGAGACTTACCGGGACCCCGGCAGCAATGTGTTCGTTAATCGGTGGTGCCCCCATACCGAGCCGGAGTTCTGCGAGCGGACTCATAGAGATTGGGATGCTGTGGCCGGCCAGGTGCTCCCGTTCGATAGGGGAGATGTAGAGGCAGTGGGCGAGCAGCATGTCATCCCCAAGCAGCCCGTCAGACTCGAGCACTTCGACCTGGCGGATTCTCTCAACCTCGGCTTCAGTGCCTGCGCAGTGCATCGAGATGGTGAGGCCCTGTTCTCGGGCAAGCCTCCATTCCTCCCGATAGACCTCGGGCGTCGACCGGGCAGGGCCGCGGACTGCGACGCCGACGGTCAGCAGGTCTTCGGATGAGGGAACCCACTCTTCGGCGATCCGACGCGGGTTGCCGAAATCCATGACAGCGTCAGGGAGAACACCGCCCTTCGCGAGAATCTCCCGCATCTTCTCCATGGGCATGGAGGGGTGTGCCGACGGCGCTGAATACGAGAAATGCACCCGAGTTCCCAGCTCCCGGTGGACTGCCACGTTCGCCTCGGCGTCTTCGTAACACATGATGTTGTGGGACCAGTCGTGAACGGTGGTGACGCCTGCCGAGATCCCTTCGGCCATCCCCAGACGCACCCCGGTCGCGAAATCATCCGAGGTGAAATGACCTCCCAGTCGACCCTTGGTGGCGAACCAACCGTGATCGGGGCCGTCGCCCACCACGCCTCGCAGCAGTGTTCCCCAGATATGCCAGTGGGAGTCCACGAATCCGGGAAGAGTGATGGTGTTCGAACCGTCGATGACATCCGCTCCGGGAGCGTCGAGGCTGGGACCTATACCGACTATCTCACCGTCGAGAATCTCGATGTCTGCACCAGCTATTTCGCCAAGTGCCGGGTCCATCGTCAGGGCCATGGTGTCTCTGATGACGGTGTGTCGCCGGGTTGGCAGTGCGCTGGTTGACATGGAGGCCGCTCGGTATGTGATTCAGGCGAGGACGAAAAGACGAATCGTATATACGATATACATATGTCCCGTCGGCGGACAGGGAAGCGGGCAGCGCCAGATCACCGAGCCACGGTTTAGGGTCCGGGAGTGTCCTGTTCGTCGACTCCGTGGTGTCGATCCTGGTTGCGTAGGCCCAAAGGAGACACGTCGTGACGCTGTATCACCTGCTCCTGTTTATCCACATCCTGTTAGGAATGGTGTGGGTCGGGGGAATTGTGCACTCGGAAGTGCAGATCATTGGCGCAGAACGCAGCCGTGATCCGTCTCGGGTGGTCGATGCCTATGTAAGTCTTGCTGCGACGAATAGGAAGTTGTTCCTGATTCCGTCGTGGGCGGTTACGGGATTCGGGGCCTGGTTGGTCGTCGAGACCAATAGGAGTTTCACGGAATTGTGGATCGTTCTCGCGATGATCGGTTCGCTTCTTGCGGCCGGCGTTGGCTTGGTTGTTCTCGCCGCAGAGGGCATGAAGATTTCGCGGATGGTGCGTGAGGGGCAGGACCGTGAGGTTGTGCTTGCCCGTATCTTCCGGCTTTCTCGGCTCCGGAAAGTCCACACCTTGGTCTTGGTCGGTGTTCTTGCCCTGATGATCTGGCAGCCCGGGTGAGTTTGTCGTCTGGATGTCGAACCGAGGATGGACAACAGGGGCGAGGGGTATGGTTTGTCGAGCTGGGCGGAAGCTCAGAACGGCCCTCGAACGACGGTGGTCTCTGTTGAGCAGACGGGGCCGAACGGCTAGGTTGCCGATGTTGTATACAATATTCAGATAGGGCCCCCGGAGGTGCCAGTGTCGTGACCGGGACCAGCACCACATGAGTCCGGCATTGAATCTCACCTGGTCGGCCAAACCGTTGAGTGCCGAAGAAGCAGCCACGGTCGCTATCCGGGACGCGATACTCAGCGGGCGTCTGGTTCCCGGACAAAGGCTCGCTCAGGCTGAGCTGGCTGCCCAACTGGGCATCAGTCGGATTCCCCTTCGCGATGCCCTTCGAAGGCTGGATGGCGATCTCGTCACCATCGATGGCCGGCGAGGGTGTTGGGTCACCAGCCTTGAGGTAGATGAGATCGAGGAGCTCTACGAGATCCGGATTGTGCTCGAATCCCGGTGTGTCTCGTTGGCGGTTGCTGGTCTGAGCGACCAGGAGGCCCTCCACCTGTTTGGGCTTTCGGAGCAGATGGACCTGATGCAGTCCGACGCCCATTCGGGCTATAGCACTAGGCGTGCCTTCTACGCCGAGCTTTACTCTCACGCGAATAGACCCAGGATGAGGGGGTTGATCCTCCAACTCCGGGACAACGTCGGCCGCTATCACGTGCTGAAGGATGTCCGGCACTCTGTTGACGCCCACGAGCAACTGCGCCGTCACATCATGGATCGAAACCCTGACGGTGCCGCCGAGGTGGTGGTTGCACACCTCGAAGAGACAAGGGATGACCTCCTGGCAACGATGGCCCAGGACGAGCACGTTCCCACCTTGGCTACGGAGGGATCCTGACCGGGCTAGAGGTGGAATAGCAGTCGGCGTTTCCGCCAGGCCGTAAGGACCTCTGGGAGGTAATGGCTTGACGCCTGTCGAAGGGAGTTGTCTTGTTCAGAGTCGCAGTTGACGTCGGAGGAACCTTCACCGACTGCCTAGTCCTCGAAGAATCGACGGGCGAGCTGCGGCAGTTCAAGGCGCCCACGACCCCGTCTGACCCGTCAGTTGGGCTGATGAATGCCCTCAAGAAGGCTGCCACCGCTTATGAGCTCATGGTTGAAGGGTTTGTCTCACAGATCGGCCTCCTCATTCATGGAACGACACTGGCGACCAACACCCTCATCAAGAAGGACGGTGCAAAGACCGGAATGGTTACCACCCGGTACTTCGCTGATGTGATCGAGATCCGACGGGGCTACAAGAACGTACGAACCTCCATGTACAACGTTTTCGTCCCGCCCTACGAGCCGCTGGTTCCACGCCGCCGCCGACTTGAGGTCACGGAGCGCTCCACTTACGAGGGCGAGATCGTCACGGCCCTCAACGAGGAAGACGTTCGGCGGGCGGCGGAGCAGTTGAGGGCCGACAGTGTTGAATCTGTGGCGATCTGCTTCCTGCACTCATACGCAGCGCCGGAGAACGAACGCCGAACCCAGGAGATCATCCGGGAGATTCTCCCCGACGTCCACGTGGCGACTTCCCATGACATCCTCCCGGTCTGGCGGGAGTGGGAGCGGTTTTCGACGACCGTGGTGTCGGCCTACGTTGGGCCGGTTGTTGAGCAGTACCTTGAGGCGCTCGAGCGCCGACTCCACGAGAACGATTTTGGTGGGACGCTCCTCATGATGCTCTCCGACGGTCTAGTTGAGACCGTTGATCGCTGTCGCCAACGGGCTGTCTACCTGATCGGCTCAGGCCCGGCGGCAGCACCCGCCGCGGCCATATATGCCGGCGAGACCGCTGGCCATAGGAACGTGCTCTCCTTCGACATGGGTGGAACCTCGCTTGACATCGGGGTCATTATGGATGCTGAGATCCCGACCACCACGGAGAACTGGGCTGGCGACGAGCGCGTCGGCATCAAGATGGTCGACATCCACTCTGCGGGTGCCGGAGGGGGCTCGATTGCATGGATTGACTCACTCGGACTCCTTCGAGTGGGTCCACAGTCGGCCGGGAGTGATCCGGGTCCAGCCTGCTACGGCAACGGTGGGACCTCGCCGACAACCACCGATGCCGATGTTCTCCTCGGCTATGTCGACCCCGACTACTTCCTCGGTGGCGAGATCAAACTCGACCGGTCCGAGGCTGCCGAAGCGGTTCGGACTGGGGTCGCTGAGCCGCTTGGTATGACCGAAACTGAGGGCGCACAGGCGATTCTGACTGCCGTAAGTTCTTTCATGGCGGACCAGATCAGTGAGGTCTTCACCTCGAGAGGTCTTGATGTGCGCGATATCGCCATCGTTGCCGGGGGAGGTGCGGGGCCAGTACACGCAGCGTTTGTCGCCGAACGGTTGAGCGTGCCGACGGTAATTGTGCCGAGCGTCGCCGCAACCTTTTCTGCGTTCGGCATGTTCGCCATGGACATCGGTCGAAACTATGCGCGCTCCTACATTGCCTCGGCTGAGGCCGCGGATGTAGGAAGAATCGCCGATCTCTTCCAGCAGATGGAGGACGAGGCGGCTACTGGCCTTCAGGCCATGGGCGCCCAGGCAGGTGAGGTTGGGTTCGCCCGGACGGTCGCCATGCGTTACATCGGCCAATTCAGCGAGGTTGAGGTGTCGTTCCCGTCTGGCGAGGTGAATAACGAGAGCCTGTCCGAAGCCGTCGCCAACTTTCACCGCCGCCATGAAGAGCTCTATACCTTTCAGATGCCTTGGAAGGGAACCGAACTCTTGACCTTCTACCTCAAGGCGACCGTCCAGAAGGCCCGGTTCGAACTCCGCGAGGCTGAGGAGGGTGACTCTGAAGCCAGCGCGGCACAGAAGTCGACCCGGGAATGCGTGTTTGAAAGCGTGGCTGTCGCGACACCGGTGTACGACGGCAGCCTGCTGCGTGCGGGTAATCGGCTGGAGGGGCCAGCCATCGTCGAAGAGACGACAACCACCATTGTCGTACCGCCTGCCTTCATCTGTGAGGTCGATCGTCAGCACGGCTACGTGCTGACCAGCCAGACCGCCATAGCGTCCGCGGACGCCTAAAGAGAGGAGAACCGATGGCTAGCGAAGAGCAAGCCCGCCGGGATGTCGACCCGATCACCCTCTCGACCGTCTGGCACGGGATGCAAAGCATCGCCCGCGAGATGCGCCACGTCGTAGACCGGACCGCCCAGAACTACCTTCTCGCAGTACTGCATGACATGGCCGCTGGCATCTGGGATGCCCAGGCAAGAACTATCGCGGTTCCCGAAGGCCCGACCTCGATGTTTCTCTCACAGCACTTTGCCGTCGAGGCGATCCTCGAGAAGTTCGGCGATGACCTTCACCCCGGTGACATCATCATCACGAACGACCCGTTCAAGGGCCACTGCAATCACCTCCCTGACTGGGGGTTCATTCGCCCGGTCTTCTACGAGGACGAACTTGTCTTTGTACTGCTCACGCGGGGCCATCAACTGGACACCGGCGGTTCCTTCCCCGGGGGCTACTTCGCGAATGGGTACGACATCCACGCTGAGGGTCTGATAATTCCGCCGATCAAGATCTACGACCGAGGCGTCGAGCGAACCGACGTACTCGAACTGATCTGGAACAACGTGCGGTTTCCCGAAGGCGTCAAGATCGACAATTACGCGTTGATGGCTGGGCTTACCGTCGGTGAGAAGCGCATCCACTCGCTGCTCGACAAGTACGGCAAACAGGTAGTACTCGACTGCGTCGAGGAGATGCTCGATCGCATGGAGGCGAACGTCCGGGCCACGATCACCGAGATCCCGGACGGCACTTATTTCGGTGAGTCAGCAACCGATGATGACGGCACGACCCTGGATGAACAGGTCTGGGTCCGTTGTGAAGCCACCATCGCGGGCGACGAGATGACGCTTGACTTCACACAGAGTGACGATCAGCGCACCGGATTCGTCAACTGTGTGCTCGCCTCGACCTACAGTCGGGCCGTCGCTGGGAGTTTCCTATTCTTTGACCCCGAGTACTCGCCGTTTCACAATGCCGGGAGCATGCGGCCGATCACACTGGTTGCTCCTGAGGGCTCCGTTTGCAACGCGCAGTATCCGGCGACAGTTGGCGGATCTCCAGTCAATGTCGGGACCCAAGTGCTTGAGGCGACGGTTGCGGCCCTGTCTCAGGCCGTGCCCGAGAAGGCTGTCGCCGCATGGGGTCGACGCAGGGGCCACTACATCGCCGCCCTTGACCCGCGGAATGGCCAGCGCTATACGCAAACCACGACCGACGCCGATGGAGGCGCCGGAGCGGTCTGGGGTTTCGACGGCTTCGAGGGGGCCATGGGGATGTCAGGCCTCGGCTCGATCCAGCGCGGCAGCGTCGAAGAGATCGAGATCCGTTACCCCTGGCGGACCGAGCGCTACCACTTCACTCCGGACCTCTCCGGTGCCGGAAGGTGGCGAGGTGGCTCCGGAATGGTCTGGGAGGTCCGGAACCTCGGTGGAGACGCCCGCATCGCAACCGGGAGTTCCGACGGGGACCTAACCCAACCTGCCGGTGCAGCCGGCGGTGATCCTGGACCCCTGTCGAAGATGTACATCCGTCGTGGCGACGAGATCGAAACGGTTCGAACACACCGCATGATCGAGGTCAAGACAGGAGAGGTGCTCGGCAAGGTCAGCGGCGGTGGTGGGGGAGTCGGCGAGCCGTTTGAACGGGACCCCCAAGCTGTGCAGAAGGACGTGGTCGACGGTTACGTAACGATTGAGGCAGCCGAGCGTCTCTACGGCGTTGCGATTGATGAGGCGACGATCACGATTGACGAGGCTCGGACGAAGAGGCTTCGAGGCATCGACTAATGGTTGTCACGGCGCCGGCGCAGTCGGGCCCAGAAGATCTCGAGATGATGTGGCGCATTCGTGCCTTCGAAGAGAAGGCTTCGGAACTGTTTGCCCGGGGGAAGATCAGCGGTCTGCTCCACCTAGCTATCGGCCAGGAAGCGACAGCGGTGGGTGTCTGTGGTGCACTGCAGCCAACCGACAGGGTCTTTAGCGGCCATCGTCCCCACGGCCACGCGATCGCCAAGGGGGCTGAAACCGGTCGGTTGTTTGCAGAACTGGCGGGGAGGCGGACCGGCTACTGCGGTGGCAAGGGCGGATCGATGCACCTAGCCGCTCCCGAGGTGGGCTTCGTGACAGCCACGGGTATTGTCGCCGGCAACCTCCCGCTCGCCCTCGGCGCGGCACTCTCCTCCAAATGTCGAGGGGAGTCAGACGTCGCCGTGGCCTTCTTCGGTGATGGCGCCGCCCAAACCGGGCTGTTCCACGAATGCCTAAATCTTGCAAGCCTTTGGCAATTGCCGGTCGTCCTGGTCTGCGAGAACAACGGTTTTGCCGAGTTCTCGCCACTTTCAGCGCACACGGTCGTCGAGCGGCTCGCTGATCACGCCGATACCTACGGGATTCCCACAGAAACCATCGACGGTAACGACCTCACTGTGGTCAGGCCAGCGGCCGCCGCGGCCATTGATCGGGCCCGGAACGGTGGTGGTCCGAGTTTTCTGGAGTGTCTGACCCATCGGTTGCGTGGACATTACGAGGGAGACCCGACACTCAAGCGCGGTGCCGCTGCGCGAGACGAGGCGAAGGACCCCATCCAGCGCTTTACCCGATTCCTCCACGACGCTGCGAGAAGCGCGGAACTCGAGGGGATTGAGGTTCGAGTTCGGGCCGAGGTAGAGCAGGCAGCTGAAGAGGCGCTCGCCGCGCCGTGGCCTGAACGAGATGACCTGTTGACAAACGTGGTGGCACAACCGTGACGAAGACAATCCGTTACATCGACGCCATCTCCTCGGTCCTTCGACAGGAGTTGGAGAGAGACGACGACGTCTTCATCCTCGGCGAAGACGTTTCCTACGGTGGCCCCTTCGGTGCAACGGCGGGGCTCTCCGCATCCTTTGGGCCCACCAGGGTCATCGACACGCCCATCAGCGAAGGAGCAGTCATGGGTCTCGCGGTCGGTGCGGCACTGTCCGGGCGACGACCCATAGTCGAGGTCATGTTCGCGGATTTCGTGACGCTCGCCATGGACCAACTGGTAAACCACGCCGCCAAGATCCGGTATATGACCGATGGACAACTCTCGGTTCCAATGACGATCCGCGTTCAGGGTGGAGTGGGCGGTGGCTTTGGCGCCCAACATTCGCAGAGTTTGGAGGCGTGGTTCCTGCATGTGCCTGGGCTCAAGGTCGTCGCACCGTCGTCCGTCAAGGACGCAGCGGGCCTACTGGTTGCAGCGATTCGTGATGACGATCCGGTTGTCTACCTTGAACACCGGGGCCTCTACTGGACCAAGGGGCTAGGGGCATCTGACGAGACCCCGACTCCGATCGGCACCGCGGCGGTTGTGCGAAGCGGCTCCGACGTGACCGTGGTGGCAGTCTCTCGAATGGTCGGGGTCGCGGTGTCGGCCGCTGAGAAACTCGCAGA
Organism: Acidimicrobiales bacterium; assembly: GCA_022449565.1. GTDB lineage: Bacteria > Actinomycetota > Acidimicrobiia > Acidimicrobiales > MedAcidi-G1 > JAKUSA01. The sequence continues at coordinate 15,822 of JAKUSA010000020.1, forward strand.
AGACGACATCGACGTCGAGGTGCTCGACCTGAGGTCGGTGGCCCCGATCGACTGGGCAACCATCGACGAGTCGGTTAGGCGTACTCGCCGCCTGGTGGTGGTTCACGAGGCGGTAGTTACGGGCGGACTTGGCGCCGAACTGGTGGCTGGGGTGCATGCCACAGCCTTCGAGGCGCTGATTTCCCCAGCGGTCAGGGTCGGTGCTCCATCAACCCCAGTCCCGGCCAGCCCGTTTCTGGAGTGCCTCTACGCTCCTGACACCGATGATGTCATCGCAGCAGTCCTTGAGACCCTGCACGAACGGTAGGGGTCGACTGATCGATGCTTCCCGACTTGGAACCCGAAGCCTTGGTGGTGCTCCTGGAACGAATGATCGTTGCACGACGGTTCGAGGAGGAACTCATCGAGTTGGCCGGTGACCGCGACATCGGGCACTTCCATGTCTACATCGGTCAGGAATCGACCGGTATCCCTGCACTCTCTCTCCTCGAGCAAGGAGATCTCTCCTTTACGAACCACCGCAATCACGGCCACCTGATCGCCCGGGGTGCTGAACCTGGGCCGATGTATGCCGAGATCCTCGGGCGAGCGACTGGCTACTGTCGGGGCAAGGGTGGAACGCTCCACCTGGCGTCCGCCGAACACGGCTTCCCGACCACGTCTTCGGTGACCAGTGGCTGTATCCCGCTGGCAGTCGGGGCCGGCTTGGGTCTCCAACGGCTTGGCTCCGACAGGGTTTCGGTGTGCCTGGTGGGCGACGGTGCGCTCGAAGAGGGTGCCTGGCATGAGTCGGCCAACATTGCCGCCATGGAGCGCCTACCGGTCGTTTTCCTCTGTGAGAACAACAGTCTGGAGGCACTAGGCCAACGTGCAGGGGAGTACCCATCTTCGACTATGGCGGCTTCCGACCTCACCGAACTCGCCTCAGTCTTTGGCATAGAGAGCGTGGCAATCGATGGTCTCGATACTCGGGCCGCCCACCAGACAATGACCGAGGCCGTGCACCGTGCGCGCAGCGGTGGGGGGCCAACCTTCATTGAGGCACGGACCGTGCGGTGGCCGGGCAACCGACCGATCTGGCCAGAACTCGCCACCGGAAAGACCGACCTCTCAATGGCTTGGGACGCCTCGCTGATTCGACCGGAGCACGCGATCTGGCATCGGGAACAGGACGGGTTACTCGGATTCGTCCGCGAACTCCTTGACAGTGGATGCGTCACGAGCGACGCCGCTCTTGGTCTTGACAAGCGAGCCACCGAAAGAGTTCGGGAAGGCCTGGCTTTCGCTCTTGATAGCCCGTATCCGGAACCTGAGGAGGCGCTCGAACACGTCTTCGCCCCACGAGGAGACTGACCGGTGCCCAGGATGCTTTATGCGGAGGCTGTCGTTGAGGTTTTGAGACGATCGGTGGAGGGCGATGACCGGGTCCACCTTATGGGTCAGTACTTCCTTGGGCTGACGCCGCATCGGACGATGGTCGGGGACCTCTACCGCCAGTACCCGGATCGGGTTTATTTTCCGCCGATCGCCGAACTTGGATATGTGGGGGCGGGTATTGGTGCCGCCATCGCCGGCCTTCGTCCAATTGTTGACTGCGCAACGGCAAGTTTCACCTTTCAGGCCTTTGCCCAGATCCTCAACGAGGCGGCGAACATCCACTACATGTCGGGCGGCCAGACCTCAGTCCCGATGGTGATCCACTACAACCATGGGGTGCGTGGCGGGGGTGCCGCCCAGCACTCCCACAGTCCCCAGGCAATGATGTGGAACACGCCGGGACTCGAGATCGTGACCCCCTCAAATCCGGCCGACTTGATCGGACTCGTGCTGACCGCAGTGGCCTCAGACAATCCGACCATCTGGGTGGACCACGTGCGCCTCTTTGACATAGAGGGCGAGGTGCCAGAGAACATCGAGCCGATCCCGTTTGGTAGGGCGTCTATTCCTCGTGAGGGAACTGATCTGACGATCTTCGCGTCCTCTTGGATGGTGCGCCGCTCCCTGGAGGCATCTGAATTACTGGCCAGTGAGGGGATCAGCGTCGAGGTTGTGGACCCTCGAACCCTCGTTCCCCTCGACGAGGAGGCGATCCTGCGGTCGGTGGCGAAGACGGGTCGTCTTCTAGTGGTCGATGAGTGCCATCTGCGCTGTGGAGTTGGTGCGGAGATCGCGGCCACTGTCGCCGAGCACGCTTACGGTGATCTCCTCGCGCCAATCCGACGTCTGGCGACGCTCGACGTTCCAGTTCCCTTCAGCCCGCCTCTCGAACAGTACGTTGAGCCCACCACAGCCAAGATCCTGGCTGCGGCCCGGTCGGTGACCGGCGTCCAAAGTGGGGCTTGAATGCGAGTTCCGATCATGATGCAACAACTCGGGCCGGACGTTGAGTCAGGGGTAATCGTTGTGTGGCTCAAGGAGATCGGTGAGACCGTGGCCAAGGGTGATCCTCTTGTGGAGGTGGAAACGGAAAAGGCGGTCCTCGAGATGGAAGCACTGGACTCCGGGGTACTCGTTGAGACCATTTCTGGGGTCGGGACCGAAGTCCCGGTGGGTGCGGTGATCGGCTATCTCGAGGCCCAGGACCAATGATCCGGAGTCGGGTGGTGTGACCGCGAGCGGTTTTCAACTGTTGTCGCAATCCTCGATGAGACGAGCGGTAGCTCGAGCGATGTCGAAGAGTAAGCGTGAGGCGCCGCACTTCTACGTGAGCGGAGAGGCGCATCTCGATCACCTGTTTCGCCACCTTGAGGTGGTCAACGACGGTCGACCGGACGATGACCGGATCACGCTGACCGCCGTGCTCGTTCACGTGGCCGCTGATGCTCTGGTCGCTCATCCGCACCTCAATGCCCATTGGACCGAGGATGGCCTTGCGCTGGCCGATGGCGTACACGTAGGTGTGGCTGTGGCAGTTGACGACGGGCTTATTGCTCCAGCCGTTCTCGACTGCGCCGAGTTGGACGTGCTGACGATTTCGCGACGTCTTCGTGATCTTGCCGATCGGGCACGGACCGGGAGGCTGCGGGTTGATGAGATGAACCAGCCGACCTTCACGATCAGCAATTTGGGAATGTACGAGGTGAGCCGATTCACCGCGATCCTGAATCTCCCCCAGGTGGCGATTCTCGCTACCGGAGCGGCCGAGCAACGCGCGATCGTCGTTGACGGTTTGGTGGTTCCTGCCACCGTGATGGCTATGACCCTGAGCGCAGACCATCGAGCGATCGATGGTGTCGTCGCTGCACAGTTCTTGGCAATGGTGCGGCGCGGGCTGGAGACCCCCTCAGGGCTGAAGTGGGGTACGGAGATTTGACCATCGGGACGATGAGATCACGAGAATTGGGTGGTATACGATATGCAACGGTCAGTCGTGCGTCGGATATGCACGCTGATGCCCAAAATATCGGGTGGGTGGTGGAGGGCGCGTGATAAGCCCAGAAGGCAAAGTGAATGGGGCGGGGAGTTCCGGGGCGGACCCGGAGTCGTCAGGCCGTCGGTCCGGGAATGTCATCATCGAGATTGACAACCTGACTGTCGCCTATCCGCTGGGGAGTGATGACAGTTACGTCGTGGCCCTCCACGAGGTGAGCCTGGACATCGACGACGGAGAGTTCATCACAATCCTTGGTCCGAGTGGCTGTGGGAAGACGACGCTGCTTAACACCATCGCCGGACTCGTAGCGCCGACGATGGGCGAGGTCCGACTAGACGGGAAACCGGTAGGCCAGCCGGGCCCTGACCGAGCCGTCGTGTTCCAGGAGTATGGGCTACTCCCCTGGAGGACTGTTTGGAACAATGTCCGATTCGGACTCGAGATGCAGAAGGGGCTCAAGAAGGATGCGGATCAACGGATTCAGGAGGCGATCGACCTCGTTGATCTGACGGGATTCGAAAAGGTCTATCCCCGTCAACTGTCGGGTGGGATGAAGCAGCGTGTAGGTCTAGCTCGAGCGCTTGTCGCCGAACCCCGGATCCTGCTCATGGACGAACCGTTCGGCGCAGTCGATGCGCTGACCCGCGAGGTCATGCGGGATGAACTTGAACGCATCATCCTTGCTACCGGTAAGACGGTGGTGTTTATTACTCACAGCGTCGACGAGGCCATCCTCCTCGGGGAGCGTGTGGTTGTTATGACAACCCGACCGGGTCGGATCCGGCAGATCGAGTCGATTCCACTCGATCGGCCGCGCTACGGATACGACGCGAGGGGGACCAAGGAGTTCATCGAAATCCGGGAACACATCTGGGGGTTGCTCAGTGTTGACGCCGAGGAACATGCCAGGGGAACGCCCGAAGGAGACTGACCAAGCACTAGGTCGACAGGCCTGGTGAGCGATCAGGTGACAGCTTGAATCAAGCCGCGTCCCAGCCCGCGCAGCGGTTCGTGGCCGTCCCCGATGACGACTAGTAACTCTGCAGTCTGCACTCCTCCGCGGAGGTAAGAGGCAGAGAACGCGGTTCTGCGGCCTAACCGACTTGTTATTCGTCGAGGACGGCGATCGCTTCGATCTCGATCATGTAGTCGGGATCGGCAAACCCTGCGACCTGCAGCAGGGTGCTTGCCGGTGGATCGTCAGGGAAGACGCTGAGCCGTGCGTCCCGGATCTCGTCCTTGTGAACACGCCAGTCTTCGCCGATATAGGTGTTCATCTTGACGATGCTGGCAACGGTGCCCCCGGCTGATTCGACGATCTTGCGGATGTTGTCGTATACCACCTCGGCTTGTTTCACGATGTCACCCCGGGCGATGTTGCCGTCCTGGTCGAAGGCGACGATGCCGCTGAGGAAGAGCAACGTGCCCGCATTCCGCACCTTCACCGCTTGGGTGAACTTCCACGGGGGCTCATAGACCACATCCGGGTTGAGGTGTTCAATTTCCATCCTGGGCGCCTCCTCGGACTGGCGATTCGCAGTACTTGCATGCAGTATACGAACGCTGTTGGGGCGGTGTAGTCTCGGCTCTCGAGGTACCGGCGAACCGGTTTGGCCAATGTCCTATTCGATCGTCAAGACCCTCCACGTCGTAGTGCTTGCCGCATGGCTTGGCATGGAAATCGCCGTGTTCATCCTGTTCTCCAGGCACCGTGACTTTGATGGAATCCCGCTAGAGGGGCGCAGGGCCCTGGCCGAGGTCCACGAGCCCATTGCGTTCGGGCCGAGGATCTTCTGGATGCCGATGCTGGTTCTCGGGGTCCTCCTGACGACCTTGGGGGACTGGGCCTTCAGGGGTAGTGGCGGGGTCGTACTGGTCACTGGGGTCACCGGTCTAGCTGTCATCTGGCTTGCCGGTCAGAGCTATATCTATTTCGCACGCAGGTCGCTTCCACGGCTCACCAGCCCACTGAGGCATCTGGCCTGGATCAGGCGGGTCGAGGTCGTCGACACCTGCTACAGGGTGTTGCTCGTGGCTGCCCTTGGCGGCGCTGGGGTTGCGTCGATCCTGGGATCCGGACCGATCGACCACTTGTGGCTGGCGTGGAAGGTAACCCTGTTCTCAGTCCTCGTCGGGGTGACCCTGGTCTGGAAACGGGTAGGTCGGAGGGTCGCGGTCGAGCGCCGGGTCGCGGTCGGGCTCGATCCCGGCAGAAAGCCCGATTTCGCACTATTCAAGAAGCTGACCTATCAAGCCCAGGTCCTACTGGGGTTCTTTTGGGCACTGATGCTGGCCATTATCTGGCTGGCCATCGACAAGCCCTGAAGGCCAGCCCGATGCTTGCTCTCCGGTGGAACGGCTTTTGGAAGCCGCTGTTGTTCTCGTTGAGGAAATAGGCGAAGTCCATCGCCAATCGCCAATCCTGGACGACGAAGGGAGGCGGAGCCCATCGGGCCCCGCCCCCCTTCTGTCATCGACTACATCACTGACTAGGTCAGCGTTTCGTTCAGCCTGCTATCCATGCGCCCCAGCGGTCTTCGTTGTCGGCCAGCCACTGTCCAGCGGTGTGGTCGGGGGGGATTCGCGGAGGCTTAGGGTCCAGGGAAGAGCGAATGCGCTGTTTAACCGTCGCTATCAAGCACAGCGATGGCTTCTACCTCGAACAGGTACTCGGGGTTGGCGAACCCCGCGACCTGGATGAGGGTGCTCACCGGGTAGTCGCCGGTGAAGAACCGGGCGCGTACCTTGCGCAGGTCGTCCCGCCGGTGGCTGTAGCTCTCACCCACGTAGACATTGACCTTGATCACATCGGCCAGACTGCCCCCGGCCTCTTCGAGCACCATCGACAGGTTCTCGAAGGCGACCTGAGACTGCTCCACGATGTCGTCGGTGGCAATCGATCCATCGGGTGCCAACCCGACTATGCCGCTCACGAAGAGCAGATCGCCGCCGCGTATACGAACCGCCTGGTTGAACTGCCAAGTGGCCCGGTACATGCCATCGGGATTGATGTACTCCTTGGAAGCCGTGGGTACCTGCTTCGCCCGCGCGAATCACTCTCCGGCAGCGGGCGAGGACCGTAGCATGCCGATCGACGGGGTTCCGACGGCTCCGAGAGGATCGGACACAGACCGGTGAGCGAGAAGTCAGCAGGCCTCGGCCGCCCCAGGATGCCACCGGCGTTGCGGTACCCAAACTATCGCAACTACTGGTTCGGCATGCTCGGTGCCGTTGGTGGCTATCAGGTGTTTCTCTTCGG
>JAKUSA010000200.1 GCA_022449565.1 Acidimicrobiales bacterium
CTGCAAGGTAATGATCTGCATGGTCCAAACCAGCCCCGACGGCCCACCCCACCGCCGACAGTCACAGATCCTCGTACCGATGGACACCCCGGGAGTCAACATCCTCGGACCGATGCAGGTCTTCGGTCAGGACGACGCCCCCCACGGGCACATGCACATCCACCTCGACAACGTCCACGTCCCGAAGGCCAACATTCTCCTGGGCGAGGGGCGAGGCTTCGAGATCTCGCAGGTCCGCCTAGGTCCTGGCCGCATCCACCACTGCATGAGGTCCATCGGGGCCGCCGAGGCTGCATTGGAGATGATGGTCAAGCGCGGCTTGTCCCGGGAGGCCTTCGGGAAGAAAATCGCACAACTGGGCAAGAACGTTGAGGTGATCTCCCGGGCTCGCATCGAGATCGAAGCCTGTCGGCTCATGGTGCTCCGAGCCGCCAAGGCCATGGACACCATGGGCAACGCCGAGGCGCGGATCTGGGTCAGTGCTGTCAAGGCCATGGTTCCAGAACGGGTGTGCCGCATCATTGACGAGGCCATCCAGATCCACGGGGCCACCGGTGTCTCCCAGTGGACCCCCCTGGCCGGCATGTACACCAGCCAGCGGACACTGCGCCTCGCCGACGGACCCGATGAGGTCCACCACTTCGTCGTCGGCCGGTTCGAGCTGGGCCGCTACGACGACGAGTCGGTGGCCGATGCCGTCTACCAGCCGGTCGCCGAGCCGATTTTCACCAGCAGCTGAGCTCGGGACGGCTCCCTCCGTGTCCGACGACTCTCTCCAACCGAAGCCGGCCACTGACCACACCCGGGCGGCCATCGACTCTTTCGCGGCAACCCTCCCGCCCGACGACGGCACCGACGCGGCGAACGTGGCTCGAGGGTTCATCGCCACCCGCAGCGAACCGATCATCGAACGCCACGACCCCAACCCGTGGCAACCCCACTCCTGGGACCTATCCCGATCCGACTTCGTGCACGGACCGGTCCCCGAGACGGTCAATCCGTCGCTGTGGCGCCAGGCCGGCTTCAACGCCCGCCACGGCCTCTACGAGGTGTGCGACGGGTTCTACCAGGTACGGGGATTCGATACCTCCAACGCCACGTTCATCCGCGGCGAGACCGGCTGGGTGGTCATCGACCCGTTGACCACCGCCGAAACGGCGGCCGCGGCCTACGAACTGGTCACTGAACACCTGGGGCATCGCCCGGTCAGTGCGGTCATATACACCCACTCACACCTCGACCACTACGGCGGGATCCTCGGGGTGGTCGAGAGGGAACGGGTCGACTCGGGTGAGGTCCCAGTGGTGGCCCCCGACGGGTTCCTCGCCGAGGCGGTTGCCGAGAACGTCGTCGCCGCACCAGCCATGGGACGTCGGGCCACCTATCAGTTCGGGATGCTGCTTCCCTGGAGCGAATACGGGCACGTCGACCAGGGGCTGGGCAAGGGAGTACCCACCGGGTCGTCGGCCCTGGTGCCGCCGACTGTCGAGATCACCGAGACAGGCCAGGAATTAGTGCTCGACGGAGTACGGATCGAGTTCCAACTCACCCCCGAGTCGGAAGCCCCGGCCGAGATGCACTTCTACTTTCCCGACTATCGAGCGCTGTGCATGGCCGAGAACTGCACCGGGACGATGCACAACGTCCTGACCCTCCGGGGGGCGCTGGTGCGTGATGCGCTGCGATGGAGTCGCTACATCGACGAGGCACTCGACCGG
>JAKUSA010000201.1 GCA_022449565.1 Acidimicrobiales bacterium
TGACCCGGCGCTCTACGCACCGGACGAGGACCCGAGCCTCAGCAAGGTGGAGCCGGGCCGTGACTCCCATGAACTGGCCATCCTGGACGCAGCCGCAGAGCATGGCACTCCCGTGTTGGGCATATGCCGGGGAATCCAGGTGCTCAATGTGCACGCCGGCGGGACCCTGTGCCAGCACGTGCCCGACCACGCAAACTTTGCCGGCTCGGGTGAGGACCGGTCACACCAGGTCAGGTTCGAGGCGGGTTCAGTACCGGAGGCCCTCTACGGGCCACAGATAGACGTCAACTCGCTCCACCACCAGACGTTGGCTCGTCTCGGTGAGGGAGTCCGGGCCGTTGGTTGGTCAACCGGTGGTAGCGCCACTGAGGACGTCGTCGAGGCCATCGAAGCAGACGATGACCGGGTGCTGGGCGTCCAGTGGCACCCGGAGATGCTGCCCGGCGCTGATCCGGCGTTTGCCTGGTTGATCGACCGAACCGGACGTTAAGCGTCGGCCGGAGCCTCACCCGAGGGGGGCTCAGGCCCCTGCCCGGGTAGCCCTGATCACTTTCACGGGCACTGCAGCGAGGAAGGTCCGCTCGCCCGTGGCATCCAGGCCGACCCCTCGGAACATGCTGGCAATGGCTTCTACGTCGACGACGGTCATCTCCTGCTCGTGGTCGTGGTGGGTTTCGTGCTGAGGATGGTCGGGGTGAGTGAAGTCCTCGTCGACCAGCAGGGCCCTCCCCCGAGGGGCCAGTACCCTCGCTAGTTCGCTGACCGCGGCCTCCAGGTCGGTCCAGTGGTGGATTGCGTTCACCGTGAAGGCCACTTCTATGGAGCCCCCGGCCAGTGGCAGGTCTTCGGCGGCACCGGCCTCAACGGTGATTCGCGAGGGGTTGCGTTGCCCCTGTCGGCGGAGCCCGAGGATGACTCGCATGAACCGCGACGGGTCGACTGCCACCACTGAGGCTCCTCGCCGGGCGGCCAGCACGGTCGCCGGACCCATCCCGGCACCCACGTCGAGAGCCCGCTCCCCGGGCACCGGTGCGGCTAGGTCGACGACGGCCCGGTTGATGGGCGACTGCCAGAACTTGGGGAACCGGACCAGCCAGCGCAGCTTGCGGCGAATGCCTTTGTCGTGGTCGTGCCGGTGTTGGTCGTAGTCCCTGCCCATCCGCCCATCCTCGGGTCCCGGTGTCGGACCGCCGATCCTGTCACAGGCCCGGCCGGGATCCTTCTGTCGGGTGCCCGGTACGCGAGACTCACCCCTCACCGAGGCCGCCTTCTAATGGGCGAGGAGAAGCCGGTATGACCACGACACCAGAGCAGGCTGCCGGGCCTAGTTTGGTGCCCTACTACCTGATCCTGTTCGGGATGTCAGCCGGACTGGCCAGTGTTATGACCTTGCTGGCCGAGTTTCGCAACAAGCTCGGGTTCTCTCAGTTCGGCATCGGCCTGGGCGTCGCCACCGGTTTCGTCGCGGCATTCGTGGCCTCGATTGTCTTCGCCCCCCAGGCCGACCGGGGCCGGGCGCCGCTGATGCTGCGTTCCGGGCTACTGCTGGGCATAGCCGGACTGCTGGTCGGGGCTATGGCTAACGACCTCTGGCATTGCGTAGGCGGCCGCGCCCTGTTCGGCCTGGCCTTCGGGCTCGCCCATCCGGCGGCTCGACGCACAGTCA
>JAKUSA010000202.1 GCA_022449565.1 Acidimicrobiales bacterium
GAAGCCGAGACCCGCGCGTAGCGGACCACTGCACGGGTCCCGGGACGCTCATTGGTCTTAGTTCCGGTGGTCACTAGCTAACCCCCCTCTCCTGACTGGAGTGAGAGCGGAAGGTCCGGGTGGGCGCGAACTCACCCAACTTGTGGCCGACCATCGCTTCGGTCACGTAAACCGGCACATGCTTGCGGCCGTCGTGGACGGCGATGGTATGCCCGACCATGTCGGGAACGACCGTCGACCGTCGTGACCAAGTGCGGATCACTTTCTTCTCACCCGACTCGTTCATGGCGTCAACCTTCTTGAGCAAGTGGTCGTCCACGAACGGCCCCTTCTTCAGACTCCTCGGCATTCTCCCCTACCTCCGGCCACGCCGGCGACGGCGCCGCACTATCAACCTGTCGGATTGCTTCCCCCGCTTCCGGGTCCGGCCCTCGGGTCGGCCCCATGGGGACACCGGATGGCGACCACCAGAGGACTTGCCCTCACCTCCACCCATCGGATGGTCGACCGGATTCATGGCCACACCCCGGGATTGAGGCCGCTTGCCCTTCCACCGGTTACGGCCGGCCTTGCCGACCGTGATCAACTCGTGCTCCTGGTTGCCGACCTCGCCGACGGTAGCTCGGCAGTCGATCTGGACCCTCCGCATCTCGGTGCTGGGCAACCGGAGGGTGGCGTGGGCACCCTCCTTGGCCACCAACTGGACGCTCGACCCGGCGCTTCGGGCCAACTTCCCGCCACCGTTCGGTTGCATCTCCACGTTGTGGACCACCGTTCCGACCGGTATGTAGCGGAGGGGCAAAGCGTTGCCGGCCCGGATCTCACTGCCCTGGCCGGACCGAAGGACGTCACCCACTTCCACTCCGCGGGGCGCCAGGATGTACCGCTTCTCGCCATCGTGGTAGTGGAGCAGCAGGATACGGCAACTCCGGTTGGGGTCGTACTCAACGGCTGCGACGGTGGCCGGCACACCGTCCTTGTTCCGGCGAAAGTCCACCACCCGGTACCGCCGCTTATGGCCGCCACCGCGATGGCGAGCCGTCTTACGGCCATAGTTGTTCCGGCCGCCGGTCGACGACTTCTTCTCCACCAGCGAACGCTCGGGGTGGCTCTTTGTCAACTCGGAGAAGTCGGCCACGGTCTGAAACCGTCGTCCGGGACTGGTCGGCTTGCGTTTGCGCTGTGGCATCGGGCTACGCCTCGAACAGTTCGATGGAGTCGCCCTCGATAAGGGTGACGTAGGCCCGCTTGACGTCGGACCGTTTGGTAAGGGTTGGGGAGCGACGGTTGCGCTTGCGTTTGCCCTTGCGATTGAGGGTGTTCACCTTGAGCACCGTCACGTCGAAGATCGACTCGACGGCGTCCCGGATTTCTGGCTTGGACGCCGACGTGTGCACCTCGAAGGCGAAGACGTTCTCCTCGAGAAGAGCGAACGACTTCTCCGAGACGACCGGACGGATGATCACATCACGGGCGTCCTTCACGACGCTTCCTCCATGTCGGAGCCATCGACCTCGTCG
>JAKUSA010000021.1 GCA_022449565.1 Acidimicrobiales bacterium
GGATCACCCATCCGCGTCGGTCGACCCTGGTCATGTCGTTCTCCTACGGCTCCGTGTCGTCGCCGACCGGGGTCGACGGCCAGCCTCCAACGGTGGTGGAGCGTAGGGGGTGAGCGGGAACGACGACTCGGGCGGACCGGCGGCCGGCCACGTCGTCCGGGACGGGCTCCGGATCGCCTTCCTGGACTGGGGGGCCGGCAGGTTCGACGCCGAACCCCTGGTGGTCCTCCACCCCAACGGCTTCTGCGCCGGATTTTTCGACCCACTGGCCCGACGTATCGGCGACCAGTTCAGGGTGGTCGGCGTGGACCTGCGAGGCCACGGGTCTAGCGACCGGGTGGTGGACCAGAGGCGGTTGGGCAATGACGACATGGCCACCGACGTGCTAGCGGTGGCCGACCACCTGGGCCTCGACCGATTCTCTCTCCTAGGACACTCGCTGGGTGGCGGGGTATCGATCGAGACGGCGGCGGCCGCCCCGGAACGTGTCTCAGCGGTGATGCTCTGCGAGGCGATCGCGGTCGGCCGCTTCGAGGCCGACGTCGAAGGGGGCGCCCCCTCCCTGGCTGTGACGGCCCGTCGGCGGCGCCCGGTGTGGCCCGATCGGGCCACCGTTAGGGCGTCGTACGGGTCCCGGCCACCGCTCGACGCTCTGGCCCCCGAAGCGCTTGCCGCCTACGTCCGGTGGGGCTTCGTTGACCGCGACGATGGCCAGGTGGAGCTGGCCTGCGCCCCGGAGACCGAGGCGGGTATTTTCGACTCGCGGAGCCGCCACGGGCCGCTGCAGACCTTCCAACGTCTGGGAGGCGTGTCAGCGCCGACCTCAGTGCTGGCTGGCACACTCACCGACCTGGCGGCGGCCTGGTTCGTCGAACAGGCCGAGATTCTGGGAACCGAAGTGGTGTGGGTGGAGGGAGGCCACTTCTTTCTGTTCGAGGACATCGACCGAGCCGAGGGACTCGTTCGCTTTCACCTTGGCTGATTCCAGCGCGGGGTGGCGCCTAGCCTGCCCCGGACCGCAGAAGGAGGAATCGTGAGCGACCTTCCCCATCCCGTCGAGTTGTCCGATCGGGTGATCGACTCTGGGGTCGCCGAGCCACCCCATAACCGGGTGATCGATGCCCTGACCGAGGTTGAGGACGACGTGGCGATCGTTGAGTCGTTCTCCCACTGCTGGGCGCTCCGCACCGACGAGGGCCTGGTCTGCGTGGACTCCAGCGGCACCGGTACCGGGGCCGACGTGGTAGCCGCTCTCCGGGGATGGTCCACCGATCCGGTCCACACGCTCGTCTACACCCACGGGCACCTCGACCATGTGGGCGGCAGCGGCGCCTTCGTCGCCGACGCCGCCGACCGAAAGCACCGGCGACCAACCTTCGTATCCCACGAGGCAGTGCCGGTGCGCTTCGACCGCTACCGGCTCACCGACGGTTGGAACCGGATCATCAACCGTCGCCAGTTCGGTGGCATCCGACCCAACATCGGTGTGGGAACGCAGCGCATAGGGGTTGGCGGCCTGGGCGCCGTGTTCATGCCCGACGACGTCGCCCAACCAGACATCACCTACCGGGAGTCACTGGACCTCGAGGTCGGAGGGCGGCGCCTCGAGTTACGGCACGCCCGCGGCGAGACCGATGACCACACGTGGATCTGGGACGCTGAGCGAAGGACCGTCTACGCCGGCGACTTCGTGTGCTGGGTCTTCCCCAACGCCGGCAACCCACAGAAGGTGCAGCGCTACCCAGTGGAATGGGCAGCCGCCTTGCGCGAGATGCTCGACGTCGGGGCGGACCGGGTCTACCCGGCCCATGGCCTACCCATCGTGGGACGCCGCCGAGTCGAGACGGTCCTGGGCGAGATGGCCGAAGCTCTGGAGCACCTGGCCGACGCCACCTTGGCCATGATGAATGACGGGGCCCGCCTAGACGAGATCCTCCACACCGTAACTGTGCCCGACCACTTGGTCGGTCGGCCGTGGATCGAACCCCTCTACGACGAGCCGGAGTTCGTGGTGCGGAACCTCTACCGGCTGTGGGGCGGCTGGTGGGACGGCGACCCGGCGCGCCTCAAGCCGGCAGCCGACGCCGCGGTGGCTGCCGAGGTGGTCGCTTTGGCTGGTTCGGTGGAGGCCCTCCTCGACCGGGCGGAGGAGCTCGCCGAGGAGGGTGACTTGCGCCTGGCCTGCCACATGGTTGAGATGGCCGTCCAGGCGGCCCCCGACCACGAGGGCGCCCACCGGACCCGGGCCCGTGTCTACTGGATGCGCCGGGCGGCCGAGCGCTCACTCATGTCGAAGGGGATCTTCGCCGCGGCGGCCCGCGAGTCGGAGGCAACCTACGGTGAGGAGACCCCCCGGGACCGGATGCGCGACGTACTGCGCCGCAGCATGGGTTAGGGGGTCAGGAAGGGTCCGGTCCCCAGTCCCGGGGTGTCAGACAACCACAGTCGACCCTTAGAGACCCGGTGGGCTGGGCCGACGTCGTCCTGGATCAGGGGCGAGGTGGCCAGGCCGGGTTCCGGGTCGATGGCGGCGGTTGCTGAGGCCAGGTGGGCAGCGGCTGCCACGCCGATCGCCCCTTCGAGCATCGACGTGACGACCACGGCCAGGCCGGCCTCGCGGGCCATGGTGATCCGTCGGACGGCCTCGGTGGGCCCCCCGATTGCCGAGGGCTTGACCACCACCGCCCCCACCGACCGGGAACGGAGGAGTTCGGCGAAGCGGTCGGGGTGGGTGGTCGACTCGTCTGCTGCCACGGGAATCCCGGTGCGGGCGGCGACCCGCTCAAGGGCCTCGGGACCGCCGGCCGCCGGCTCCTCGACCAACTCGATGCTCAGGGAGGCAAGTGCCTGGAGGGCCTCGACGGCCTCGTCTACCGACCAGGCTCCGTTAGCGTCGAGCCGGATTGCCACCCGATGGCCGGCCGTGTCCCGGACGGCCCGCACCCGCTCCCGGTCATCGGCGATCGGCCGACCACCGACCTTGACCTTCACCGTGCGGTGTCCGGAAGCTACGGCCAGGGCGGTAGCCGACCCCAGCTCCCCAGTTCCGACGCCGACGACGAGGGCGGCCACTGGTATCGAATTGGGACTCCCAGAGGCCAGGTGGCTGTGCATCGGCACGCCGGCGGCCTGGGCGGCTAGGTCGAGCTGTGCACTGTCCACGGCCGCCGCAGCGCTCGGCGAGGAGTCGAGGGCACGGTCGTCGCCCTGCGCCCAGGAGCGGAGGGCGGCCTCGGCGTCGTCCAGGGTGTCGGGTCCGAACCCGGGAAGGGGCGACGCCTCCCCGTGGCCCCAGCGGGCCTCGGCGTCGGCGACCGACAGCACCAGGACGTCCCGCCGGTCGATAGACCCGTGGCTGGTGACGACGGGTTGCCGGTAGGTCAGGGTCCGCCGTTGAAGACGGGTCTCCCGGGCGCTCATTCCCCTCCCTGAGACAGGAACCCGGACACTGCGGCCAGGGTGTCCTCCGGATTCTCGAGGTGGCAGGCGTGGCCGGCACCGGGGATCACCGCGATGGTGGCGTCCCGGAGGCCAGCGGCCATCCGGACGGCCAGTGAGCGGAACCAGGCGTCCTCGTCTCCGACGACCAGCAGGACGGCGCCCTCCACGCGGCCCAGGTCCTGCCAGAGGGGGGGTTGACTCCCGGCCCCGGCGCCCCGCAGGCTTCCGGCCAGGCCGCGCTCGTCGTTTTCCAAGCGCTGCCGCCGTGCTTCGGCCAGAGCATTGGCTCCGAGGCGGGACTGGGAGGCGAACAGCGGCAGCCCCATCCAGTAGTCGACGAACCATTCGATTCCGCGTTCCAGGAGTTCGTCAGCCAACCGGTTGTCGGCTCGCCGTCGGGCCGCCCGCTGGGCGTTTCCGGCGACTCCGGCCGACCCGCCGACCAGCACGCTTTTCTTCACCCGATCTGGGTGTCGGACGGCCAGGCCGAGGCCAATCCGTCCCCCCATCGAGTAGCCGACCACATCGATCCTGTCGTGACCGAGACGATCCAGAACGGCGGCCACCGAGTCAACGGTGTCGTCGAACCGGTAGTCGGTGGGCTGTTCTGCGGCACCGGTCCGACCGTGGCCCGGAAGGTCGACGGCGACAACCGTGTGCCGTTCCGATAGCGGTCCGGTGATCGGTCGGAGGGCGCCGACGCTCCCGGTGAACCCGTGGAGGGCCAGCAGTGGCGGACCGGTGCCGGTCACCTCGGCGTGGAGGACGGCGGTCATCGGCTCCCCAGGGCCTCGTCGACCGCCCGAGTTGCCTGGCGGTGGATGGCAACGTTGGTCCGAGCGTCAACGGCTACCTGTACCAGGTGTAGGCCTGGTCGTCCGACCGACCGTTTGAGTGCGTCGGCCAGCGATACCGGGTCGTCCGGTCGGTAGAGGGAGGCTCCGACGAACTCGTCGACCAGTCCGGGATCCAGGCCGTGCGGGGTGTGGAACAGGCGCCGGTGGTCGACATGGGCGGCGTCAACTATGGGCAGGAACGAAAAGATCCCACCGCCGTCATTGTCCACGACCACCACCGTAAGGTCGACTCCCAGCCGACGGACGGCGGCGAGTCCGGACAGGTCGTGGAGGAGGGCCAGGTCACCAGTGAACAGCACGGTCGGCGTCCCGCTGTCGTAGGCCACTCCCGTAGCCGTGGAAACGAGGCCGTCGATCCCACAGGCACCCCGGTTGGCCATGATGCGCATCGGCCGGCAGTCGGTGGGCAGGAAGGCGTCGAGGTCGCGGATGGGCATCGAGTTAGCGACCACCAGTCGGGTGTCGGACCCCAGCGCCGCATCCAGGCCCGCCACGACGGCCGGTTCGTCAAACGGGCTGTTGGCCACCACCCGGGCCACCGCGGCCGACGCGCGACGTTCGGCCTCGGTCCAGGCCTCGGTCCACCAGGTCGGCCCCTGGTTCCCGCAGCGGCCGGCCGCCACCTCGGCCAACGCCCCCGGCTCGGCGTCCACCCGGTGGGTGACGACGTGGGACGGGTCGGGGTAGCGGCCCAGGTGGTCGACGGCAACCACCCGCCCGGTGGTAAATCCCTCTAGCCAGAGCCGGTAGGACTTGCTGGTCGGCATGGCGCCTAACTGGACCACCACCTCGGGCCGGTGGTCGTCGGCCCACCGACTGCGGAGCAGGTGCTCGCCGGTGGCCAGCACCGGGGCCCGGTCGGTGTGGGGACCGCGTCGCAATCCGCTGGCCGGGTCGGCAAGGATCGGCCAACCGGTCCGTCGGGCTAGTTCGGCTACCGCCTCGACCCCGGCGTCGGCGAGGTCCATGGGTCCGGCGGCGATCAATCCCCGGGGGGACTCCAGCAGGCCGTCTAGTCCGGTGACCTCGACGGGTGACGGCCGGTCTCCTCCCGAGGGGGCGATGGTAGCCACTGGTTCGACGTCGCCGGGGGGTGGCTCCAGGGGCTCGCGAAGGGGGCAGTTGAGGTGGACCGGTCCGGGTATCGGGAAGCGTGCCCGGTCGACGATCTCGGCGGCCAGGGCCACCGCGGCATCGGGCGGCTCGGTACCGGCCACCGGGGATTCCAGGCCCAGCCGCAGGTGGCTGCCGTAGAGGCCCACCTGGTCGATGGTCTGGGGTGCACCGCGTCCCCTCAGTTCGGGCGGACGATCGGCGGTGAGTACCAGCAGCGGTACCCCGGAGTGGAACGCCTCGACCACCGCGGGTAGGTAGTTGGCCGCTGCGGTGCCCGAGGTGCACACCAGGACCACCGGACGGGTACTGGCCTTGGCCAGGCCGAGGGCGAAAAACCCGCCGGAACGTTCGTCGAGGTGCACCGAGACGTTGAGGCCTGGGGTCAAGTCAGCGGCCACGGTGAGCGGCGTGGACCGCGACCCGGGAGAGACGGCCACATGGTCTACGCCTGAGGCGTGCAGTTGGGCGAACAGGGCCCGGCACCAGGCCCGGGCGGCCTCGGGGTCGGCGCGCGGAAGTCCGCTCATCGTCCCGCCGTGCTAGCCAGCACCGGTCCGAGCATTGCCTGGAGTTTCATGTCCGTTTCGAGGAGTTCCCGGTCCGGGTCGGAGCCGGGGACCACCCCGGCTCCCGCGTAGAGGGTGGTGTCGTTCTCGTCGATGAGCGCCGACCGGAGAGCGACCCGGAACTCGCCGTGACCCGCCGCGTCGACCCAGCCGACCGGCCCGGCGAACCAGCCCCGGTCAAAACCCTCGTGCTCGGACCGCAGTTGGTTGGCCCGGGCCCGGGGGTGGCCGGCCACCGCCGGTGTCGGGTGGAGCGCGCCGACCACCTCCAGCAGACTCAGAGAGGGCCGGATCTCGGCACGGATCGGGGTGTGGAGGTGTTGGATCCCGTGGAGCCGCAGCAGTGTTGGCTCTGGCGGATGCTCGGGCACTACGCCTAGCCCGGAGAGCGCCTCGTCGATGGCCTCGACCACCACAGCGTGTTCGGAGCGCTCCTTGGGGCTGGTCAGCAGACCCTGGCCGATGGCGTCGTCCACCCCGGGGAGGGGGGAACGGGGCGCCGACCCGGCGAGAGCCGCGGTATTAAGCCTCCGGCCGTCTACCGCGGCGAGACGTTCCGGCGTCGAACCGACGAAGGTCACCGGGTGGCGGCCCACACAGAAAGTGGTGCAGGCCGGATAGGTGTCCCGCAGGGTGGCCAGCAGGCCAGCGACGCCCGGCCGGCCGGGCACGGTGAGCGACCGGCAGGGCACAGCCTTGACCAGTTCACCGGCGGCGATGGCCGCCAGCGCGGTTTGTACCAGGTGGCGGTAGTGGTGGCGGGCCGCCGGAGAGGCCCAGTCGGCCGGGTCGGTATCAGGTAGAGGTATCGGATCGGGTGCCCGTCGGGTGGGGAGCGGTCCGGCGGGGCCGCCGACGCTGGTCAGCCAGGCGCCGTCGTCTCGGCGGAGAACCTGCACCGCCGGGAGGACCAGTCTTCCCGCCCCGAGGGGGCCCCATCGACCCCGCCCCGGGTGGTCGTCGAATCCGAACCCTGCCGCTAGGCGAGGGAGCGGTGCGCCGGCCGGCCCGTCCACCTTGAGGGTGTCGAAAAGATCGCCGGCCGACCGGCTTGCCTCGGCGAACCGGTCTCCGCCGTCCACGTCGATCGAGTCGGCGACGCCGAGCCCTACCCAGGAGACCCCCTGTTCAGGGGCCTCCCAGAACCAGCGTTCACCGTCGGATGGTGCCGCGGCCAACCAGGCCAGAGGATCGGCGGCCGGACCATCGGGCAGCGCCACGGTGGTGGCCGACCAGCCGTCGGGTTCGGCGGCCCGGGAGGTCAGCGCCATTCGCAGGTCACCACGAGGTTCTCGGCGTCGGCAGCCACCAGGGCGTCGGCCAGGGCCTGCCGGTCGCCATCGGCCACCCGCTCGAGCGCCCGAGTCACCAGGCTCCGGTGGAAGTGCTGGGCGACTAGTCGGGTCACCGGCGGCAGCAGGGCTCGTACCACCTCGGTCAACTCCTCATCCGACTCTGCCCCCGGGGTGCCCTTGACGTGTTCCTCGAACAGGGCGATGGCCCGGTCGACCACCCCGGTCACGTTGGCGGCATGGTCACCGGCCAGGGACACCAGGTTCTCCAGGGGCACTCCGGCGGCGGCGATGGCCAGACCGGCCCGCACCATCGACACCGCGTTCTCGTCGAACCGGGGCTCGTTGGCCACCGTTACCGGTTGGAGCAGGCCGTTGTCGCACAGAAGGGCGACGAGGCTCTCCGGGACGCCCGCCCGGTCGGCCACCTCGCCCCTTGTGAGGCTGCGGGCCAGGGCGTCGTCGGCGGCCAGGCGGCGCAGGCCGTCTTCGTGCTGGCCGTCGGGTGGCGGTTCGGCCAGTTGCCGGATTTGGTCGAGGGTGAAGCCGGCGGCGGCCAGCCGCCGGATCTCGCCCATTCGGGCCAGGTGCGACGGCCCGTAGACGGCGCGGCGCCCGGCCCGTCGGGGCGGCTCTAGCAGGCCAAGGTGCTGGTAGTAGCGGACGGTGTCGACACTGACTTCGGCCGCCGCGGCTAGCGCGCCGACACCCAACACGCCTGGAGGATCGTCCATCAACCCGAGTATATGAGTAACTACTCAAAGAGTCTTCACTCGTACGAAACACCTTGGTTGTGTCGTGCGCTGGGGCTCCGGCGTGCCAGGATGGGCCCATGGGTGAACGCCCGCCAGTCGACTACATCGCCCGAACCCGTGAGCAGTACGCCCGCTTGGGCTACGACGATTACCGGTGGGCGGAGAGGCCCGACACCCCGCCGTGGACGCCCCTGGCCAAGCCGGTTGCCGAGGCCAACCTGGCCCTCGTGGCCTCCGGCGGGGCCTACCTCCGTGGCCAGGTGGCCTTCCATTGGCAGGATGACACCGGTATCCGGTTGGTTCCCTCCGACCAACCAGCCTCCGACGTACGGGTTACCCACTTCGCCTACGACCTGGTGCCCGCCCGCGAAGACCCCAACATCGTGTTCCCCGTGGATCGCCTTCGGGAACTGGTCGACGACGGAACCCTCGGCTCCCTGGCCCCCCAGGCCGTGGCCTGCATGGGTGGGATCTACTCGGTGCGGCGGGCCGAGCAGGAACTGGCCCCGGCCGTAGTCGAGGCGGTGTCGGGTATGGATGGCCCATCAGTCGACCTGGTGCTGTTGGTCCCGGTTTGACCGGTCTGCCACCAGACCGTGGGTCTGGTCGCACGGGCCCTGGAGGCCGCCGGGTTCCCCACCCTGTGCCTAACCGCCGCTCATAGCATCACCGCGGCGGTCAACCCACCACGGGCCGCCTTCGTGGACCTACCACTCGGCCACACGGCTGGTCGTCCCCATGAACCGGAGTTCCAACGGGAGGTGCTGCGACGGGCCCTGGCTGCCGCCGAAACGATCGAAATTCCGGGCACCATCGTCGACACCGGGATGGTCTGGTCGGATGACGACTCCTGGAAGGACGAGGCCACCAGTGGGCTCAACAACGGAGTGAACTCGGCGGAGGGCGACAGTCGCCGGGCCCGGGTTGGCGAGCCTCAATACCAGTTCGAGGAAGACCGGGTGGCCGCCGACGCCGGCTGATCAAGTCCAGTGACCCTCAACCCGTTAATCCAGGAAATCCTGGCTGCCCTTCCAGACGGTCTTGACCCGGTTGAGGGTTTGACCCCGGAACAGTTCCGGGCGGTGTACAACGAGCAGACAACTGCCATACAAGGCGAGGAGGTGGCCTCGGTCGAGAATCTGACCTTCCCCGGTCCGGGCGGGGTCGATCTCCCGGTACGGGTTTTCACACCCGATGGAGCAGACGACCCGGCACCCGTCACCGTCTACTACCACGGTGGTGGCTGGGTGATCGGAAGCGTGGAGACCCACGACGCCGAGTGTCGGGCCCTGGCCAACCGGACCAGGACAGTTGTTGTCTCGGTCGACTACCGGCTGGCCCCTGAGCACCCTTATCCAGCAGCCCCAGATGACTGCTACGCCGCTGTGTGTCATGTGGTGGCCCGGGCCGACGAACTGAGGGTCGATCCTGGCCGGCTGGCCGTGGCGGGCGACAGCGCCGGCGGGAACCTGGCCACCGTGGTGGCGCTCATGGCCCGTGACCGGGGCGGTCCGACCATCGGCTACCAGATGTTGATCTACCCCTGCTGCGACATCGACCCGGACCGGTGGCCTTCAATGACCGAGAACGGCACCGGTTACCTGCTCACCGAGTCGACCGTGCGGTGGTTCTACCGGCACTACGTAGGGGCGGAGCGCTTTGTCGACGAGCCCTATGCGGCGCCCATCAGGGTCACAGACCTCTCGGGCCTGCCTCCGGCGCAGGTGGTGACCGCCGAGTTCGATCCGCTCCGCGACGAGGGTGCCGCCTACGCCCGTGCCCTGGCCGGGGCGGGGGTCGACACCCACTACGAATGCGCGTCGGGATTGGTCCACGGATTCTGGGGTTTCGCCGACGTGGTTCCGGCAGCCGGGGCGGTCCGCGACGCCGCGTGCGCCCGTCTGGTGGCCGCCCTTGCCTGAGAGGATGGGCCGCGGGCCTCAGCCGTCGCCGATCACCACCACCCCGGACTCGGCCAGTTCGGCGATCTCCTCTGCGCTACGACCCAGCTCGACCAGGACCTCTGTGGTGTGCTGGCCGAGCGACGGGGCGGTTCCCCTGGGCGCCCATGGCGACCCGTGGAAGTCCACCGGGGTGGAAATCATCAGTGTGCCCGTCGACTCGTCGGGCACCTCCACCAGCGACCCCGATGAATGGAACACCGGGTCGCCGAGGAGGTCGTCCGGCTCGTTGATCGGAGCCCAGAACAACTCGGGCTCCTTGGCGAATTCCTCAGCCCACTCGTCGAGGCTGCGGCCGTCGAAGATGGCGTCCAGTTCGGCGATGAGCTCGGTGGCGTTGGCGGCCCGGGACCGCGGGTCGACGAATCGTTCGTCGTCGATCCACTCGGGTCGGCCCACGGCGCGGGCCAATGGCGGCCAGTGCCGGAGGGGCTCGATGCCCACCAGCCAGAAGCGGCGGCCGCAGCCCGCTCGGTAGTTGTTCATCGCCGGATTGGCCATGCCGGAGCGCGATCCGAGGGCGATGGTGCGCCCCCACATGAGCAGGGCGTTCAGGTCGAAGCTGATGGTGTAGGCCCCCTGGCGGATCAGTGACGTCTCCACATGCTGGCCGGCGCCCGTTCGCTCCCGATCGAACAAGGCGGCCGAGACGGCCGCCGCGGCCGACATGGCCGCCGAGTGGTCGCCCATACCGCCCCGTTGGAACGGAGGATCCCCGTCCTCGGAGGAGAGCAGGCTGGCGATTCCCGACCGGGCCCAGAAGGCCCCCACGTCAAACGAGGGTCGGTCGGCGTCCTCGCCGTAACGCCCGTAGGCGGTGAGCTGGCAGTAAACGAGCCTCGGAAACCGGTCGGCGATCGACGCGTAGTCGATGCCCAGCCGTTGGAGGCCCCCCACCCGCAGGTTGGTGACGAACACGTCGGCCTCGGCCAGCAGGTCCCAAAGGACGGCCAGCCCGCCGTCGGTGGACAGGTCCACCGCGATACCCCGCTTGGACCGGTTGTCCATCTCGAACACCGGGTTGGTGGGCATGTCACCTCCGAGCAGGAACTGGAAGATCCGGGCCGGGTCCCCGCCGATCGGTTCGATCTTGACCACCTCGGCTCCCCAGTCGGCCAGGATCCCCGCGGTAGCCGGGCCGGCCACCCACACGCCGAGCTCTACGACCTTCACATCCCGCATCGGTCCCGGCACGGCTCCTCCTCGCTGGTCGCCGACGGTGCAGCCGACGCTAGGCGCATTCCCGGATCTATCGGCGATCCGGAGGCGCCGCAGATCAAGGCCAAGGGCCGGTACGGTCCGGGCTGTGATCCTGTTCGTGTGCACCGGCAACATCTGCCGTTCCCCGATGGCCGAGGGCCTGCTCCGTGAGATCCTGGGGGCCGCGGGGTCGGAACTCGAGGTGGCATCGGCCGGAACCTACGGGGCGGGCGCAGAGCCGGCCTCTGGGCACGCCATCCGGGTGCTGGCCGATCGGGGGGTCGACATCGGCGCCCACCGCAGCCGGCCTTTGACCTCCGACCTTGTCGACGGGGCCGACTTGGTGGTGGCCATGGCCCGATCCCACGAGGCGGCCGTGGCCGCCCTCGACCAGACGGCCCGGTCAAGGACCTTCCTGGCCGGCGAGGCGGCCCGGCTGGGCGGCCAGGCCGGAGCGCGGGGTGCCGGCGACTCGGTACGCGCCTGGGCCGAGTCGCTGCATGCCGCACGCGGCGGCCACATGACTGCCGGGCGCCTTGCCGACGAGGTGGCCGACCCGTACGGCGGACCCGAGGATGGCTATCGCCGGACTGCCGACCGCCTGGAGGGGATCTGTTCCGCGCTGGCCCGGCTCCTGGAACCGTAGCGGAGGCGCCGACTGAGCCGAAGCGGCCGCACGGTCGGCCGGTACCGTTCACCGGCGTGGACGTCGCCCGAACCTCTGACGAGGAGGCCTTCGCCGACCAGGTACGGACCTGGCTTGAGGAGCACCTGGTTGGTGACTTCGCCGACCTGCGAGGCCGGGGTGGCACCGGTAGGGAGGACATCCATCCGGAGGTCCTCATGGCCTGGGAGCGGGAGCTGGCCGGCGGCGGCTGGCTGGGCCTTGACTTCCCCGAGGACCTGGGTGGCCGAAACGCCACCCTGGCCGAACAGGTGGTGTTCCACCAGACTTACGTGGAGGCCCGGGCTCCCGGTCGCATCCCCAACATCGGGGTCACTCTCCTTGGCCCGACAGTTGTCGCCTACGGAACCGCGGCCCAGCAGCGGCGGTTCGTGCCGCCGATCCTGGCCGGCGACCAGTACTGGTGCCAGGGCTATTCGGAGCCCGACGCCGGATCCGACCTGGCCAATGTGGCCACCCGGGCCCGGCGAGACGGTGACCGTTGGCTGGTCACAGGCCGGAAGGTGTGGACATCACTGGCCCAGTACGCCCACTGGGCCTTCGTGCTTTGCCGCACCGACCCGGAGGCCGAGAGGCACCGGGGTTTGTCCTATCTACTTGTTCCCATGGACCAGGCGGGCGTCGAGATCCGGCCCATCGTGCAGTTGACCGGCGGGTCAGAGTTCAACGAGGTGTTCTTCGACGAGGCGGCCACCGACGCCGACCTGGTGGTTGGAGATCCCGGCGACGGGTGGGCGGTGGCCATGGGCACCCTGGCTTTCGAACGCGGGGCCTCCACGCTCGGCCAGCAGACCGGTTTCCGGCAGGAACTCGACGACCTCGTCGATCTGGCACGCCGGACTGGTGTCCTTGACGACCCGATCCTCCGCCAGGAACTGGTCCGCTCCCACAGCGAACTCGAGATCATGCGCTTCAACCAGTTGCGGATGCTGAGCGCACTTGGCGACGGCCGGGTGCCCGGACCCGAGATGTCGATCGGGAAGCTCTACTGGGCCAACTGGCATCGGCGTCTCGGCGAACTGGGCTTGCGGATCCGGGGTGCCTCGGGGATGGTCGGCGAGGCGGCGACCCCGCCGATCGAGAACCCCCTCGGCCACGGCTACCAACTTGACGCCCTGCAGCGCACTTTCCTCTACAGCCGGGCCCACACCATCTACGCCGGGTCGAACCAGGTGCAGCGCAACGTCCTCGGGGAGAGGGTCCTCGGCCTACCCCGGGAGCCCTCGTGACCGGCGGACACCGGACCGGGGTGGCCCGGTCGGCGACGCGTATCGTGGTGGGGGAACGACGACAGGGGAGCGAGTGGTGAGCGAGGCGTACATCGTCGATGCGGTTAGGACCCCGACCGGAAGGCGGGGCGGTGGGCTCTCAGGCGTTCACCCGGCGGACCTGGGCGGGCACGCCATCTCATCGGTTCTTGAGCGCAACGACGTCGACCCGATGGCCGTGGATGATGTGGTGTTCGGCTGCGTCGACGCCCTCGGCCCGCAGGCCGGCGACATCGCCCGGACCGCCTGGTTGGCCGCCGGCCTGCCCGAGGCCATCCCTGGCACCACGATCGACCGACAATGCGGGTCCGGCCAGCAGGCGATCAGTTTCGCCGCTATGGGCGTCTGGGCTGGTGTCCAGGACCTGGTGGTGGCCGGTGGGGTCCAGAACATGAGCATGGTGCCGATCGGGCTGGCCCTAGAGGCAGCCGCCCCGCTCGGGCACGAGGATCCTTTCTCCGGCTCGACCGGGTGGGTCAACCGTTACGGGCTCCAGGAGGTCACCCAGTTCAGGGGGGCCGAGATGATCGCCGAGAAGTGGGACCTTTCACGCGAGGCCATGGAGGCCTTCGCCTTCGAGAGCCACCGGCGGGCCGTGGTCGCCATCGACGAGGGGCGCTTCGACAACGAGGTGGTGCCACTGGCCGGGGTGACGGCCGACGAGGGCCCCCGGCGGGACGTGTCGATGGAACGGATGGCTGACCTGCCGCCACTAGTCGAGGGTGGCCGGTTGACTGCCGCGCTGGCCAGCCAAATCAGTGACGGCGCGGCAGCCCTGCTGGTGGCCTCCGAGCGTGCGGTCGCCGATCACGGCTTGACCCCCCGGGCCCGCATCCACCATGTGAGCGTCCGGGGCGACGACCCGATTTTCATGCTGACTGGCCCCATCCCGGCCACCGCCCACGCTCTTGAACGCGCTGGCATGTCGATCGGAGACTTCGACCTGTTCGAGTGCAACGAGGCTTTTGCCCCGGTGCCCATGGCCTGGATGCGCGAGCACGAGGTGCCCCACGAGAAGGTCAACGTGAATGGCGGGGCTATAGCCCTGGGCCATCCGCTGGGCTGTTCGGGGGCCAAGCTGATGACCACCCTGTTGAACGAATTGGAACGCACCGGGGGACGGTGGGGTCTCCAGACGATGTGCGAAGGCGGCGGTCAGGCCAACGTCACGATCCTCGAACGCCTCTAGGCTTGCCGGTCAGGCCACAAGTTCGTCCACCAGTCCCCAGGCGACTGCAGTCGGCGCGTCGAGCCGTTCGCCGGTCAGGCACATCCTGGCCGCCCGCTGCCGACCGACCCGACGGGGGATGCTGACCGTACCCCCAGCTCCCGGAATCAGCCCCATTCCCACCTCAGGGAGGGAGAACCAGGCGTCGGCGGTGGCCTCCACCCGGCCGGCGAAGGCGGCCAGTTCCGCGCCGGCGCCGACTGCCGCACCGTGGACCCGGACGGTTATGCGGTCGGCCAGGCGGTCGAACCACGGGGCGGCGTTGGCCGCCGAGCGGATGAGGTGAGCGGTGGCCGGGTTGTCGATCGTGCCGAACTCGGCTAGGTCGCCGCCGGTGCAGAACGCCCCACCGGCGCCGGTGACCAGGATCGGCCGGTCGTCACCGTCGCTGGCCAGGCCTCGGAGGGCTTCCACTAGGGCATCGCGCATGGTGGCCGAGTAGGCGTTCATAGCGGCGGGCCGGTTCAGGGTGAGTTCGGTCCTCGAGTCGGTTGACGAGACGACCACCGGTGAGCCTTCCCAGGCGGGCTGCTCGGAGGGGGTCCGTCCGGCTAGCCAGCGGGCGAATTCATCTCCGGCCTGAAGGGAACCGTAGGCGGTGGACTCGAGCAGTAGGCCCAGGCCGGTTGGTGCCCCCTCTCCCCGCCGTAGCACTTGGCAGCAGGTGACGGCAGCCGTCGGGCATTTGCCGGTCGTCCTAGCCACCGCCTCCACCACAGCCTCGTCGTCGGTGACAACGTCGAACCCGGGTGCCGGGTCCCCGTCGGGCGCGAGGCCCACAGCAACGACGTCCAGTTCGTCCAGCGTCGCGGCAGTACCGACAGGCAACCGGTGGGCGTCGGCGACCACCAGCAACGCCCCTCCGCGCAACGCACCGATTTCGAGGTCGGCGGTCGGCCCGGCGAGGCGGTCGGCGGCCTCCTCCCAGGTCCAGACAGCGTGGTCGCTCACCGCACCATCATTGCTGTTCGGAGCCCCCGGCTCGGGGGGTAGAGCCGTCTCCGAGATGGGCGAGGTCATCGCGCAGGACCCGCCGGAGGAGTTTCCCCGTCTCGCTGTAGGGCAGTTCGTCGACAAAGGCGACATGATCGGGCGTGCGGTTGGAGCGCAGCTCGGCCCGCACGGCCTCCTTTAGGTCCTCGCTGGTGGCCGTGGCTCCGGTGTGAAGAACGACCACGGCGACGATCCGTTCGCCCCACTGCTCATCGGGGAGGCCGATGGCCGCCGTGTCGGCGACTGCCGGGTGACCCAGCAATACCTCCTCGATGTCGCCCGGGGAGATGTTCTGCCCGCCCTTGACGATGACGTCATCGATCCGGCCGGTGACGAACAGATAGCCGTCGTCGTCCAGCCAGCCTCCGTCGTGGGTGGGGAACCACCCTTCCTCGGTGAGCCGTGCTGCCAGGCCCCGGTATTCGCCGGAGACCTGGTCGCCCCGCACCCAGATCTCGCCGGGGCGGCCGGGCGGCAACTCTGTACCGTCGTCGCGGATGGACACCTCCACGGTGGGCAGGGGCCGACCGACCGAGGAGAGCCGGCGACGGATCGCCGAGTCAGCGGCGGTTACCGCCTCTCGATGCTCGTCGGGACCCAGCAGGGCCACTGTGGAACTGGTCTCGGTGAGCCCGTAGGCGTTCACGAACCTGGTTGTCGGGAAGAGTTCCAGCGCCCTCTCGATGGTGGGCTGGGGCATTTTCCCTCCTCCGTAGGAAAGGGACCGCAGCGTAGGCAGGCCCGGCCCATCGGGTTCCTCGGCGGCCAGGTAGTCCACGATCCGGGTCAGCATGGTGGGCACCACCATCGCGCTGGTCACTGACTCGGACCGGACCAACCCCACCCAGGCTCCCGGTTCGAAGGTCGGCAGCTGTACAACCCGCCGACCGGCGTACACGTTGGACAGGATCGCCGCGATCCCAGCCACGTGGTACGGCGGCACGCTAACCAGGGCAGCCTCATCCTCGCCGGCTCCCATGAACTCCACCGAGCCGAGGATGTAGGAGACCAGGTGTCGGTGGCGCAGGACCGCCGCCTTCGGCTCGCCAGTGGTTCCGCTGGTGAACAGCAGCACCGCGGTCTCCTCGCCGTCCATTACCCAGTCGGCCTCGGACCCCTGGCTGCCGACCACCTGTTCCAGGAAGTCGGGACGAAGGAGGACGGTGATTCCTTCCCGGCCGTCGGCTCGCGACGCGGCCGAGGGTTCCACGACGGCTACCGCCGGAGCTACCCGGTCCAGTAGCGAGTGCAGCTCTTCGTCGGGAAGCCGGTAGTTGACCGGCACGAAGGGCAGACCGGCCCAGGCGGCACCGAAAAGAGAGATGGGCAGGGCAATGGAGGTGACATCGACCATGGCCACGTGTTCGACGTCCGCCCGACGGAAGTGGACGGCGGCCGCGCCTGCCCGTTTGTACAACTCCCCGACGGTAAGTCCACCGTCGGCCGGGCCGAAGGCGACCCGGTCGCCGAAGCCTCCCACGGCCATCTCCAGGAGCATCATCAGGTTCACCGCGGAGGCCTCCGGCTTTCGGCGGGTATCAGTCAGAAGCGGGGAGCGGCTTGGCTTCCTTGAGCTGGAGGGACGCTCCGTCGGCGCCTAGCGACCCGGTACCCGGTTTGGTGCACAGCACCTCCATGGTGTCGCCGTCGTCGACGTACCGCTTACCCAACAAGGTGCCCTCGGAGGCACTGTCGTCGAGAGCACCGGCCGCCGGTTCCTCGCCGGCAGCCACCATGGTCACCCCGCCGCAAGTCAACTCGACCTCGTCGGGCGGCCCCTTCACCACGATCACCTCGGTGTCACAGACACTGCTCGTCCAGCGGCTTCCCGGTTTGAGTTGGGCCATGGGCGGTCATCTCCTCGTCTCCTACCCGGCACACGGGTCCCAGATGATCCGTCATGGCCGCCCGTCGCGCCACTCCAAACCGGCGCAGGCACTCCCGGTACGCTCGCCCAGCCCATGGAGTATCGGCCCAGCAACCCAGAAGTGGTCCTCGCCGAACTCTGCGCGCCCAGCGACGGTGACCCGGGACGGGCGGCCCGACGGTGGGCTGACAGCGGGGCCATGGCGGTGACCGGTCCGGCCGACGGTCCGGCCCGGCAGGTACCGGTGTCGGTGACCAGTCGACTCGACCTGGCTGCCGACACCCTGGCCCGCCTGGGTGGGCCGACCGTCGACGGCCCAGCCTTGCTAGGCGAGCGAGCCGCGATCGCTAGGTTCGGGCGCCGGGGAGACGTGTCGGTTGGCGGCCAGGCCCGGCTGCTGGACGCGGCCGACGGTCCGGTGTGCCTGAACCTAGCCCGGCCCGACGACCTGGCCGCCCTCCCGGCCTGGTTGGAGGCTGAACTCGATCCTTCCGACTGGAAGGCGGTCACTTCTGAGGTGGGACGACGGTCGGGATTGGAGCTGGCCGAACGGGCTGACCTGTTGGGCCTCCCGGTCGGCGTGCCGGGCACGGCCCGACACCTCGACCCGGCCCTCCTCACACCCGGCGGGGAGACGAAGGAGCGGGAGGGTCCTCCGCTGGTGGTCGAGTTCGGCTCGCTGTGGGCGGGGCCGCTGTGCGCCGGTCTCCTGCGGCAGGCCGGCTGCCGGGTGATCAAGGTGGAGAGCGCCGAGCGTCCAGACGGGGCCCGACGCGGCCCCCGCCTGTTCTTCGATCTGCTGAACGAAGGCAAGGAGTCGGTGGTCGTGGATCCGCGCACCACCGACGGTCGGGGGTTCATCCGTCGCCTCGTGGACCGGGCTGCTGTGGTCGTGGAAGCGAGCCGACCCCGGGCCCTCCGGCAGTGGGGCCTCGATGCCGAGACAGAAGTCGACGGCGGGACCGTGTGGGTGTCGATCACCGGGTACGGGCGGGTAGGCCCGCGTTCCGGCGGCGTGGCCTTCGGGGACGACGCCGCGGTGTCCGGGGGGCTACTGCTCGACAACCCCATCGGCTTCGTGGCGGACGCCCCCGCCGACCCGGCAGGCGGCTTGGTGGCGGCCGTCCTGGCCCTGGCTGGGGTGGCCGATCCCGCCGGGTGGCTGGTTGACGTACCCCTGGCTGGGGTGGCCGCCTGGTTGGCCGGCGACCCCCGGGTACCCGACCACCCGGCCGAGGCCGGGGTGGCTCCTCCCCGGGCCCGCCGGGTGGGGGAATCGGCTGCCGGCCTCGGAACGGACACGGAGAAAGTGACGGCCTCCCTGGGCTCCTGAGGGTTCCGTCGCCCCGCCTAGAGTGCCCGGGTGATCGACGAGTCACCGGTGGGCATCGCGGGTTCTACTCCACCCGCTGAGGGTCCTCCGGACATCGACCTGCGAGCTGTCGATGGGCGGCTCCCCGGGCGGCGGGGGCTCGCCACTCGCCAGCGCCTGCTAGCTGCCACGGCGTCACTGCTGGAGACCACCGGCTACCGCGACCTCAAGGTGGTGGAGGTAGCCCGGGAGGCCGGTACCTCCCCGGCGACCTTCTACCAGTACTTCCCGGACGCCGAGTCGGCGGTGCTGGTCCTGGCCGCCGAATTAACCGAGGCGTGGCATGACGAGTTGGCAACCCTGGTGGCCGACGGTGACTGGATGGGCAATCCCGACGGGGCGGCCCGGCACGCCTCCGAAGGGTTCCTGGACTTCTGGACGGCCCACCGGGCTGTCCTGGGCGTCCTCGACCTGGCATCGACCGAGGGCGACGAGCGGTTCCGAGACCTTCGCACCTGGCTGCTGAACGGCCCGACGACCGCCATGGTAGACGTCGCCGCGGCCTCGGGGGCCGCCGGTGACCCAATGGCCGCGGCCGGGGTGTTGGTGGCCATGCTGGCTCACGTGTCCAACCACCAGGTGGGCCTGGAGCGTTGGGGGGTCGACCGCTCGGCTCTGGTGGCCACCATGGCCGGTGTCCTCCGGCGGACCCTCGTCGCCTAGAGCCGAGCGCTGTCTGGAGTCCGCCCGCGGCTCGACCTTGGGCGTCGCCCGGAGCCGGCGGGTGGTTCGGTTACCGTTTCCGTGGTGACTTCCCGCGTTCGCTTCGCCCCGTCGCCCACTGGCTTCCTCCACGTGGGCAGCGCCCGGACGGCGCTGTTCAACTGGTTGCATGCCCGCTCGACGGGGGGCACGTTCGTGCTTCGGGTGGAGGACACTGACGCGGAACGCAACCGGCCGGAGCTCACCGACGCCCTGCTGGCCGAGTTGGAGTGGCTGGGCATCGACTGGGACGAGGGACCGGTTTTCCAGTCGGCTCGCCGGGACCGCCACCGCGAGGTCGTGGAAGACCTCGTGGGACGGGGCCTGGCCTACCTGTGTGACGCCGACGACCACCCAGTGGAGGGCACCAGGCTGGTCGACGGGCTTGCCGTCCGGTTCAGGATGCCGGCCGGGGAGACGGTCGTCTTCAACGACGTTGTCCGCGGCGAGGTTGCCTTCGCCACCGACGACCTCGAGGACTTCGTGGTGTGGCGGTCCAACGGAAACCCCATGTTTTTGCTGGCCAACGCCGTGGACGACGCTGATATGGGCATCACTCATGCCATCCGCGGCGAGGATCTGCTCTCCGGGGTGCCCAAGGTGCTCCTGCTACTAGACGCCATGGGAGTCCCCCATCCGACCTACGCCCACTTGCCGCTGCTGGTCAACGAGGAACGTAAGAAGCTTTCCAAGAGGAGGGACGAGGTGTCGGTGGGGGACTACCGGGAGCGAGGCTTCCTGCCCGAGGCGATGGTCAACTACCTGGCCCTGCTGGGCTGGGGACCTCCCGACGATGTCGAGATCCGGCCCCTAGACGAGATCGTCGGACTGTTTCGCATCGAGGACGTCAACAAGGCGGCCGCCTTTTTCGACATCCGGAAGTTGGAGCACATCAACGCCACGCATCTCCGGGCCCTGTCCGTCGAGGAGTTCACCGACCGGGTCACCCCCTGGGTGGGGGAGGCCGCGCCGTGGCCAGCGGAGAACTTCGACTCTGATCGGTTCGCCACGATGGCCGGCCTGGTCCAGGAGAAGCTTCGTACCTTCGGCGACGTCTGCTCGTTCGTGGACTTCCTTTTCCTCGACGACCCGGTCGACGATGAGGAGTCGTGGAAGAAGACAATGGTCGAGGCACCGTCGGCTGTCGCGGTGCTGGACGCCACCGCGGTGGCCTTCGCCGATTGTCCATGGGAGGCCGAGGTGCTCAAGGAGGCGGTAGCCGCCGCAGGGGCGGCGGTCGACCTGAAGTTGGGGAAGGCTCAGGCTCCGGTGCGGGTGGCGGTCACCGGCCGAACGGTCGGCCCGCCTTTGTTCGAGACGATGGCTGAGTGCATGGAGCGACAAGAGGTGCTGCGCCGGATCGCCCGGGCCCGAGCTCGCCTCTGAGCTCCGGGGGCCCGTTCCGGCCGGGAGGGGGAGCCGTTACGCTTACCGGCGCCTTTAAGGCCCACCTTCGGGGGTGGTGTAATAGGTAACACAGCTGGTTCTGGTCCAGCCATTGGGGGTTCGAGTCCTCCCCCCCGAGCGAGTTTCAGCGGGTGGCGTGCTGCGTACACTGTGACCCGCCCGGGCGCCCGTCGACAGCCGGTCCGCGGGTGGTCGATGGTCCGGAGCCCCGTTCGTCTAGAGGCCTAGGACGCCAGGTTCTCAACCTGGTAACACGGGTTCGAATCCCGTACGGGGTACATCATGGCCGGCCCGATACGTCGGGCCGGCTTATCGCGAATCGCTTCTGGTCGAGCAGGTGGCGGACGTGGCCGGTCTCGTTCACCGAGCGCACCGTGCGGAAGCCCTTGGCCGAAGCGGTGACGCTCATGATCCCGCAGTAGTCCGAATGGAGGGCCAACGGGTTGTCGTGGCCCAGCATGGTCTGGAGGAACACCCCCATAACCATGCCGTGGCAGAACACGGCCACCGTTTGTCCCCGGTGGCCGTCGACGATCCGGTCAAAGGCCGACGTGACACGACTCCGGAAGCCGTCGTAGTCGCCGCCGAAGATGGACTGCGGGTCAGCCAGGTAGTCGACGATTATCGGATCGTCTCGGCCCATCTCCTCCACCGGGGTGTAGCGGTCGCGGTAGTGGTCGGCCTCTTTAAGGTCGTCGATCTCCTCAATTGGCAGGCCGAGCCGGTCGGCCAGCGGCTGGGCGGTTTCGACGGCCCGGCGCATCGTGCTGGACACGACATGGTCGATTTTCCAGTTGGCCAGGTGCTCAGCGGTGGCCGCAGCCTGTTCGACACCGATGGGGGCAAGCGGCGGGTCAGCCGTGTCCCGCCCGTTAGGCCGGACCTCGGCCACCGGCCGGGCGTGGCGGAGAATGATCAGATCCACGGAGTCGTCTCAGGACGCGACGGCCTCGAACCGGGCCGGCACGTGCTTGTGCCACGGCGTTCCGCTCCTTGCACAGGGTGTTTTCCGGCTCAGGCGCCCCGCCGGGCCAGGCGTGCCTCGAAGTGTTCCGCCTGGGTGATCAGCAGGGCGGGGATGCCCATCAGCCCGTCCTGGGCTTCGGCGTCACCTCCGGTCAGGCCACCGATGCGGTCGACCTGCCAGTGGCGGAGCAGGGGTTGGACGACCTGCTCGGCGTGGATGCGCAGGTTGTAGATGCCGGCCCGTGCAATTTCGACTGCCCGACGGCGGAAGTTGGGGATCTGGTCACCGGGCATGGAGAAGTCGGAGAGCACCCGG
>JAKUSA010000022.1 GCA_022449565.1 Acidimicrobiales bacterium
GGAGTTCCTCACCGGACTGGAGCCGGATTCCCGCCTCAGTGAACGTGTCGATGTGGTCGGTGACCACAGATGCATTTCCCGACCGGATCGTCCGGTAAAGGTCGCCATCCGGGAGCAGGCACAGGCGCTGGTCCCAGGGGTTATAGGACGGCGTGAAGTGGGTGTCGATGTCATAGTCGGCGCCGAGTCCCTGCCGGACCCCGTCCAGCAGCAGTTTCTTCACCTTCTCCGGATCGGTTCGGGTCTTGCGGTAGACGAGTCCCTGGCGGAACACGTTCTTCTTGCGGGTGAGGGCGTAGGCCAGCCGGGCTGGAAGGAAGCGTCGCAGCTGATTGGCGATGGCGTCCTTGGATGGCCGGGCCACCACGTAGGTGGGGGACCGTTGAATCATCGTCACGTGGGCCGCGGTGTCAGCGATGGCCGGGATGAGAGTCATGGCTGTTGCACCGGAGCCGATCACCACTACCCGCTGTCCGGCGTGGTCGAGGTCGTCGGGCCACTCCTGGGGGTGGACGATCCGTCCGGTAAATCGGTCCCGGCCGGGGAACTCCGGGGTGTAGCCCTCCCGGTAGCTGTAGTAGCCGGAGCACATGAACAGGAACCCACACGTCATGGTGACTACCTGGTCCGAGTCTCCGCTCGGACCGGTGCGGACGGCGGTAAGGGTCCAACGCGCGTCGCTGCTGGACCATTCGGCCCGTAACACCCTGTGCCCGAACCGAATGTGCTGCTCCAGGTTGTGTTCGGCAACGGTCTCCCGCAGGTACTCGAGGATGGCCGGGCCACCGGCGATCGACTCGGCTGCCTTCCAGGGCTTGAATGAAAAGCCGAGGGTGTGCATGTCGCTGTCGGATCGCACCCCCGGGTAGCGGAAAAGGTCCCAGGTTCCGCCGATGTCGGGGCGACTCTCAAGAAGGGCGAACGTCGTGCCCGGGCAGCGTTGTTGGAGGTGGACGGCACCGCCGATACCGGAGATTCCGGCTCCGACGATTAGGACGTCTCGGTGTTCGACTCGGTCTGGCACGGTTGTCGACCCTAGGAGGGTCCGCTTTGGGGAACGGCGGCCGGATTCAAGGCGACGATGGCCTCGTGCTCGACGGTGGCGACCCGTTCGCCCTCGACGGTGACCGATACGTCAAGGATTGCCCGGGCACCGGCCCGAGTGTCGAACCGGTCGACAACGATGGCATCGACGATCGCCGCGGCACCGACCGCAGCGGTCCCGTGGTGGTGGATTCGGCTCCGGACGTGGATCCACGGGCCGTCGACCAACTGTCGCTCGACGACGTAATTGGCCAGCGCCGGCCAGACGGCGGGATGCACGATGCCGAGTTCGTTATAGAGGCCCAGGTCGTCGCCGGCCCGTAGCCCGTAGCCGTCCCACTCGTCGGCCAGAGTGATGTTCTCGGGTTCGAGTGGTTCGTGAAACGGTCGGGCGGAGCCCATGACATCAGGCGCCGTTAGCCAAGCCGTGCAGCTAGCCCGCACCTCACCGGCGACCATGGCCCGCACCTCAACATGTCCATCGTCGACGAACGGCACACAGCGGACCGGGTCGTCGGGTTGCACGGGGGAGGCAAACTCGACGAGCGCTGCTCCCCGTCGGAGCCAGTCGACGCCCCAGGCGTCGACGACGGGCCGAGTCAGGTAGGCGTACACGGTCACCCCGGCGACCATGGCGGCATCGAAACCAGCGGCCCGGCTGCCGGCGTCAGTGTGGATCGGGTTACGTGCGTGCTCGGGCAGGTTCCTGGCCTGTACGGACCAGGTGGTCGGTTCCCTCACGAGTCCTCGCGCCCTGTCCGACTGACGACCACGTCCCGACGGTAGCCCTCGGCCCTCCGGTTGCGCCTCCACGCGAGGCCGCGCAAGCATCAGCGGATGATCGAAACCACGATGGACCGCTGGCATGCCTTCCTCCGCGGAGAGGTCGACCTCGACGACGTGCTGCACGAGGACTGCGTGTTCTGGTCGCCGGTGCTGTTCCGTCCCCAGGAGGGACGCGAGCTGACCAAGCTCTACCTCACCGCGGCCTACCAGGTCTTCCCGGGCGACAAGGACGATGGTGCGAGCGGCGATGGGACCGATCCGGCCGGCGGGAG
The DNA here is from genome assembly GCA_022449565.1 of Acidimicrobiales bacterium. Lineage (GTDB taxonomy): Bacteria > Actinomycetota > Acidimicrobiia > Acidimicrobiales > MedAcidi-G1 > JAKUSA01. The sequence continues at coordinate 2,103 of JAKUSA010000022.1, forward strand.
CTCGGCGTTCCGCTACACGCGCCGGATACTCGACGGCAACCACGCGGCGCTCGAGTTCGAGACGACGATGGATGGGGTCGCCGTCAACGGCGTCGACCTCATCACCTGCGACGCTGACGGCCTGATCGTCGAGTTCAAGGTGATGCTCCGGCCGAGGCGCGCCGTTGAGAAGGTGCAGGAGCAGATGGCCGCCATGCTTGAAGCGCTCTCGGACGACTGAATGGAGGACGACCTCGACCGTGGGACCGAGGTCCGTTGGATTGTCTCCAAGTACGGGTGGCTAAGCATCGATCGTTGGCCCGAACCGGTTCAGGAAAGAACAAAAACTAGTAAGACACAGCTGAAACCGATGCAGAAGAAAACCTAGAAGGGCGCTACAGGCCGCGTTGATGGAATTGGTGGCACGCCCTGGGGGGCTGACAGCGGTCCCCAATGGGTGCCCCGACTCTGGATGTCCCACACTGGCCCGAACTGGGTTGGCCGAACCGGGTCATCGCAAGAACCGCCGAAGTGCCGCGCGGCGTCGGCGGTTAAGTGTCTCGGCCCGCTCCTCCGGATCGACCCGAGAGGTGAATGCAGGGAGGTGGTCATCGACCTCGTTGAGAGCGACCAACGTGAGAGTGGGGACCGGGGCATGGTCGGCCTGGTTCCAACGGTAGGTAATGCAGCCTTGGGTGGCGCCGGTGGTGTCTAACCAGTTGGCCACTCCAGGGTCAGGTTCGCAGATCACGGCGCGGAACACCCCGTCTGGGTCTACGACGGCCTGATGCCCGTTGAGGCTTGACTGCCGGTTGACCCAGTCCAGGGACTGGTACCAGACGTCGCCGAGCTGCACCCCCCAGTAGGCGCATTCGGGGACCTCTACTTCGTAGATAAGGGCCTGGCTCGGCTGTAGGTGCCACCAGCACTGTCCGTAGGCCTGTTCGGGGCTCGCCCCCATCGCCAGGTTCGGCTGGCGGTCGGCTTCGATGTGGTCAAACGAGTTGATCTGGCCGGCATCAAGGTGGGCTCGCCCGAAGTCCCGCCAGAACGCGGTGAGGTCAACAGCCTCACGGGTGATCCCGTAGAGGTGTCCAACGAGATGGTCGGGGCTCATCCGGCTGGCTGGGTCGGTGGCGCCGACGCGTTCGAGGTGGAGTCTGGCCGGCTCCTCGGCCTCCCAGTCGGCGAAGAACTGGCGTACGAAAAACCGGCAGGCCTTGGGTGGGAGGGTGAACCAAGTCCCGTCCTGTCGGCCGGGCGGCGGATCCTCCGGGCTGAAGACAACGTCGATGTTTCCTGCGGAGTCACCGGGAAGGCTTTGGGCGTTGACAGTGAGCAGTTGCTCGATGGGCGCCCTGCCGAAGTCGAACGTCATGAGGGTGATTCCGAGGTAACAGGCGGAACCGAGGTTCCCGGTCAGACGGTACGTGTTGGTCAGATCAACCCGGGCCGCCTGGTAGAGGGCGTCTGGGTTGTCCTGACCGCTCTTAGACGGGTGAACCCATGCCAACTCGGGGAAGTCGACATCACCTCCCTCGACACCACTACCAATGGCTCGGTATAGGGAGCGGAGCACGTGCCTGAAGCCCTCGACCCTGTCTGCATCCTCGCCGGGTTGGGTGGGGTCGAGGACCACCTCGCCCGCTCCGGCCAACCGGTTGCAGAAGGCTTGCCACTCGGCTCGTAGGTCAACCTGCTTGTCAGCCATGCGCTGTCCGGGTTTCGCCTGTCGACTAGAACCGGTCGGTCACACCACGCCTTCCCAGAGGCCGATCTCATCGTCGGCGGGCCGGTTTTCGACGCGGCAGGGCTGGTTGAAGAGCATGGTGGGTCGGGTTTCCGGGTCGTATTGCGGCCAGCTGGGCAGTCCCTCATGGTTTGGGTCGCCATCCTTGATGAAGCCCACCCACGCAGTGTGGGTCGCGTCCGTGAGCGAGCGCGGCGGGTTGTCGCCGAGGAACGCGCGAGCCTGATCATTGTCGAGCTGGTCGAAGGCAAAGGGCACCTCGATGAAGTGGTGAGCTCCCCAGGCGCCGTCTGCTACCTGTGCACTCCAGTCAAACCGGTACAGCCGGGTATTCGGGTTGTGGGCGACCTGGGCGTCGGCCATGCGGATCGCCGGAACGGTGAACATTCGGTCGGTCTCGATGGCGGCCGCGATCTCGTGGGTTTCGGCATCAGGACGATTCGACCGGTACACGTCGAGTACGGCGGAGCCGTCCTTGCCGGCCATTCCGAACACCGCCTCCACGGTTAGCGACACCAATTCCTCGTTGAAAATCTCCTTCAGATCCACGATGAAGATCAGTGCCTCCTCCATCGTGGTCCCGATCATCAGATCGATGTCGGCAGCAGCACCCTCGGCGATGGCGTCGTACGGGCGCTGTGGGAGGGCTTCGGTTCCATAGGTGGGTTGGAAGGCCATCGCAGAGGCCGCCGCCTCACCGAAGCGTGCAGGGTCCCGGGTCTCTTGCAACTCGTCGCCGAGTTTCACCTGAGCCTCGAGCATTAGTTCGTTTGGCACTCTCATGAGACCTTCCAGGTCACCGGGTGCCACCCCGAGGATGTCGAGCATGTGACCACCGATCATTGTGGCCGTATCAGCGCTGATGCCGTTGTTGGCCGCACCGCTTTGTGGGATGGCCCTGTGAAAGAGACCTTTAGCTGCTGGCATAGCCATGAGGGTGCTGACACTCATGCCACCGGCGGACTCGCCTGCGATGGTCACCTGATTCGGATCACCGCCGAACGACGCGATGTTTTCCTGCACCCACTCGAGGGCTGCGATCTGGTCGAACATGCCGACATTGCCTGACTCCGCCAACTCGGCGAAGTGTTCGCCGAGGTGCCAGAACCCCTGGACTCCCAGGCGATAATTGATGGTGACGCAGACAATCCCGTCGCGAGCGAACGCGGCGCCGTTGTAGACGTCATCGACACCGCTCCCGGCATAGAAAGCGCCGCCGTGAATCCAGACCAGCACAGGTAATCCGTTGGCTCCCGGATCGGGCGTCCAGACGTTCAGGTTGAGACAGTCGTCACCGGCCGGGCTCTGGGGGGTACCAAACTCACCGAAGATTCCGGGCATCCGTTGCTGGATAGCGGTGAGGCCATAGGCGCTTGCATCGTGCACCCCATCCCACGGCGGTGGGGGAGTCGGTGGTCGAAGTCGAAGGTTGTCGACCGGTGCCGCGGCGTATGGGATCCCTTTGAAGGCGTGGACTCCCTGGTCGTCTACGCCGCAGATCTTTCCTGACGAAATGGTGATTGAAGAGGTCATCGTCCCTCCTAGGAGAATCGAACAGTCGCGATTTCTAGTCGATCGTCGAGGCTGCCGCGTCGGCGGTCCTCTCCTGATCTCTCTTCCCTGCACCCGAGCCGGAACAGACTGGCTGTGATCTGGTTGCTCGCCGGGCAGGAGATCAGACACTTCCGATCCCGGGTTGGTGAGACGAACCTCGTCTGGTGTCAGGCTTGCAGCGTAGGGTCGAGTCGATCGGGGGGCAGGCATGTCGCAGGTTCGGGCTAACGGCATCGATATTGAGGTGGAGACCCTCGGGGATCCCGAAGACCCGGCGATCCTGCTCATCATGGGCCTCGGAGCCCAACTGACCGCCTGGCCCCAGGGATTCTGCGAGAAGCTTGTCGGGCGCGGCTATCACGTCGTCCGCTTCGACAACCGCGACGTCGGCCTGTCCACCTGGTTCGACGACGCCCCCGAGCCGAACATGGTGCTCGCCTACCTGGGTTCCCTGGTGGGTCGTCGACCAAGTTCGCCTTACACGCTGTCCGACATGGCCGACGACGCCGCCGGGGTGCTCGATTCTTTGGGCATCGACTCGGCTCACGTCGTGGGCGCTTCGATGGGAGGCATGATCGCCCAACGCTTCGCCATCGACCACCCGGAGCGCACACGCTCCCTGTGTTCGATCATGTCGACGGCCCGGTGGACACAGTCCCCCTTCCGGGTGACGATGGAGTTGATGAAGCCCGATCCGGGTACCCGGGAAGGGCGGATCGAAAACGGGGTCAGCGCGTCCCGCCTACTTAACGGGGGCGGCTTCGAGTTCGACGAGGACTATGCACGGCGAGAGATCGCGGCCTCCTTAGACCGGGCCTGGCACCCTGAGGGGACAGCGCGGCAGATGACGGCCATCCTGGCAGACGGCGATCGGCGGACCGATCTGGCCTTAGTGGGCGTCCCGACCACGGTGATCCACGGCACCGACGACTGCCTGGTCCTCCCGAAGGGCGGCCAGGAGACCGCAGATGCTGTTTCGGAGGCCGAACTGGTGTGGATCGACGGCATGGGACACAGCCTTCCGGAGGGAGCGTGGCCTGCGATCCTTGACGCCATCTCCGATCTGGTGAAGCGAGCCGGAGTCTGAGGTCTTATGGGCCGGATGCCATCGGACCGACGCTTAACGCCCAGTCACGGAAGTGATGCTGTCAAACCCCCGACCCCACCTAGCCACCTGAAAGCTTCTGGCAAGCGGACCTGGAAACGCCTCTGGGAGGCCGGGAAGGCCTGGCTCGGTCCGCCGGACGAACCCGCCGTCAAAGCCGTCTGTGAACAGGTCGACCAGATAGCCGACCTGCGTGGCATGGCCGTCCAGGTGGAACGCCCCGAACTGGAACAGAAGTACCTGCATGCCATCCAAGCTGCCGAAAAGTCACTGATGTCATCGCTGTCGGAACTCGGGTTCACCCCGGTTGCTCAGGCTCGCCTTGGTTTCACCGTCTCCCAGGTAGCCGAGGCCGGATCCGGACCTCGACGTCGAGGCCGCCGCAGAACGACAGAAACCACACGCGAATAGGTGCGGTTCGGCCAAACCAGTTCAGGCCGGCGTGGGGCGTCAAGGGGTACCTTCCTGTCATGGACATCGAAGAAGTCAGGGCCTATCTGGCCAAGGAGAACGGTCTCGCCACAGTCAGCACATCCCAAGCCGATGCGCGCGTCCTGTCCAGCGTGGTCAATTGCGGGGTGATCGACCATCCCATCACAGGTGTGCCTTGCGTAGCCCTTGTCTCGGCCGGCGGCGCTGCCCGGCTGAGCCATGTCCGTCGTGGCTCCCAGGTAACCATCGCGATCCGGCGCGGCTGGACCTGGCGGTCGGTAACCGGCCCGGCCGACCTCATCGGACCCGAGGACCTGCCCGACGGCATCGACGCCGAGGCCCTACGGCTTTTGCTGCGCGAAGTGTTCCAAGCAGCAGGCGGCACCCACGACGACTTCGATGAATACGACCGGGTCATGGCCGACGAAGGCCGAGTAGCGGTCTTGGTCGCTCCCGATCGCATCCTGGGCAACTACTGACGAACGAGGGCTACCGTCAGGTCGAGGACGGTGGTTGGTTGCGCACCGAGACGTCCGCGCGTGCCGTGAGTTCAGGGGTGCCGTCGGACTCTTAGGGCAGGACGACGAGGGTCGATCGGAGGATCCTGAGGATGCAGCAATCGGATGTTGCAGCGATGGTCTCGTTGGCGGGATCCACCGCTGTGGTGACCGGTGGTGGGGGTGGCATCGGGGGTGGCACGTCCAGACTCTTCGCCGCGGCAGGCGCCACTGTGGTGGTCAACGACATCGACGCCGAACTGGCCGGTGCCGCTGTGGCCGACATCGAGGCGGGCGGGGGTACGGCCGTCGCCGTCGTGGGCGACATCCGGGAGGTGCCGACCGTCGAGGAACTCCACACGGTCGCGACGAAGGTCGCGGGCGGTGCAATCGACGTCCTCGTCAACAACGTCGGCGACTACCGGCCTAACGGACTCTTCGCTGAAACCGACGAGGACCAGTGGGCCGCACAATACGAGATCCAACTCCACCACGTGTTCCGCTGCACCCGCACCTTCCTGCCCGCCATGCGCGAGCGGGAGCGTGGCGCCATCATCAACGTCTCGACGGTGGAGGCCTTCCGGGGCATTCCGCACAACAGCACCTATTCGGCGTTCAACGCTGGTGTGTCGGCCTTCACGAAGTCATTGGCCGTCGAAGTTGGGAGAGACGGCATCAGGGTCAATTGCATCGCCCCTGACATGGCCGACACGCTCCAGACACCCGGGGACCAAATGCTGCGTGGTCGGGATCCGCAGTTGATTCGCTCCTGGATCCCGCTCGGTCGCTGGGGGCAGCCGCTCGACTACGCAAAGGTGATGCTGTTCCTCGCCAGCGACCTGTCGTCGTTCATGACTGGAATCACGCTCATGGTCGACGGGGGCACCATGGCGGCGAGCGGCTGGTACGGCCGGACGAGCGGCAAGGGCTGGACGAACCTGCCCGACCAGCCCTGACGGTCCTATTTGAGAGCCTCACCTGACCGGCCTCAGGCGGTCGGACGATCCCCAATGATGCTGGCCCGTTCCATGATCCGAACGGCCGGCCAGTAGTCACTGTTGGCATAGTGCTGAACCGCCCGATTGTCCCAGAAGGCGATCGACCCCGGAGCCCAGGAAAAGCGGCACTGGTACTCCGGATAGTCGGCCTGACGACATAGTCGATCGAGAAGATCCAGGCTGTCCTCCCGACTCCGATCGGCTAGTCGCTGCACGAAGACCCGGTTGACATAGAGGAATCTCCGCCCGGTGCGTCCGTGGGTGCACACCACAGGGTGTACGACATCTGGATATAGCGCTCGGATCTCCTCAACTCGATCAGCCGGGACCTGGCGACCGAACGCTCGCTCAAATGTGTGAACGGCAGACAAGCCATCAGCCACGGCTCGGAGGTCATCGGGAAGACCGTCATAGGCGGCACACATGTCAGCAAACAAGGTGTCGCCTCCGACCGGCGGCACCTCGACGGCCCGGAGAATTGTGGACCGCGAGGGGCACTCCCGCCATGTCACGTCGTGGTGCCAGATGTTCTCGTAGCCACCCGTGTCGGCGCTCTTCGTGAATCGAACCAGCTCAGGTCTCTTATCGCTCGACGGTATGAACGGATGGACCTCCAAAGCACCAAAGCGTCGAGCGAAGGAAAGGTGCTGGTCAGGGGTCAGGTGCTGGTCACGAAAGAACACCACCTTGTAGGCATCAAGCGCCCGCTGCACTTCGTCAGTGGCTTCGCCGGGAAGCTCCTCTGAGAGATCAAGGCCATTCAGCACGGCACCGACTGTGGTCCCAAGCATCTGAACGTCGAAATTCTCCCACTGCATTTTGAGAAGGGTGTCGCGTTCTTCGACCAGGTGGCCGAGCGGCCCCACTTGGACCTTTTGGTCCGAAACCAATCGGCGCGTGCCTTCAAGGGCGCCAGCTGCATCTTTGGTTGCAAGGACCTCTCGTTCGGCGGACACGTGCTGACGATACGGCAGTGCAACAGGGGGGGCCGGGTTGGCCGAAAGCTCACAGACCAGTTGAAGAAGACTTACTCCCGCCGGGGGCCTTCAGGTGATGACCGGCAGTTCCCGGGGGGCGCGTCGTGACAGTAATTCCGGACCGTCTCCGCGGATCACGACGTTCTCCTCGTGGACCATCATGCAACCGGGCGCCCACGTGAGGCCCGGCTCGAGGGTCAGCACCATGCCCTCGGTGATCTCCGTGCCGTCGTCTCTGGTGTTGGAGGGCCATTCAGTGACCTGCATGCCGAGGCCGTGGCCTAGCCGGCCGATGTCGTTTCCCAACGACCCGCCGGCGTCGAGCACCTTCGCCATGGCCGCCCAGAGGTCCGAGGTCGTGACACCGGGTCGAAGGACGGCGAGACCCGCCTCGGTGGCGTCCCAGACAGTCTTGTAGGCGCGGCGGGCGCCATCGTCGGCCCGGCCGAAGGCGAAGTAGCGGTCGAAGTCACTCGTGTAGCCGTCGAACACGGTGCCCGTGTCGAACATGAGGAGGTCACCGTCCTCGATGACCCGATCCGACGGCTGCTTGATGATGTCGGAGAAACCGGGTCCGGAGGCCCCCACCAGGTAGGGCACATCGTCGGCGCCCCGCCGGAGTAGGTCGATCCGAAAGGCAGCGAACGCTTCGCGTTCGGTCATGCCGGCCGACAGCAGCCCGGGTATGCCCTCGAAGCCGTCGGAGACGATCCCACAGACGTGAGCCGTTTTGGCGATCTCCAGTTCGGACTTGTGCATGCGAAGGACCCGCACCACGTTCGTAGCGTCGACGTAGGCGATGTCGGCGGTCGCAGCCTGTAGACCCTCCCAGTCCATGAGCGGCATCCGTAGGTGGGTCTCGTGCCCCATCGGGACCCCGACCCGGCCCTCGGTGCCCGCTACCTCATGGAGGGTCGCTGCCAGGAGTGACACTCCGTCGTCGTCGGGCCGGGGGGCGGGCCAGGTGCGGATGTCCTGGACCCACGTCCCCCGCATCAAGGTGCTTCCGATGCTCGGGATGACCGCCATCGGGCGGCCCTCCAACGGCAGGACCACAAACCATGGGCGCGTCGGGCTCTGCCAGAAGGGGGTGAAGAAGCCGGTGAAGTAGCGGACCTCCGGCTCGGTGCATACCAAAAGGGCGTCGAGACCCTGTTCGGCCAGCATCGTCTGGGCGGCGGTGGTCCGGCGTTCGTACTCCTCGACGGGGAAGCCCCTCGGCGGCAGGGGGTTCATTCAGCCAGGTCGTGCTCGAAAAGGGTGCCGAGGCTAGGGACCCTGTCCTCGATGTTGGCGAGCCGGAGCAGGTGCCAGGTGAAGGCCTGGTTGCTCGATACCACCGGTCGACCCAGTTCCGCCTCAAGGCTGGCGATCACCCCGAAGGTCCGCAGGCTGGTGCACGACACGAAGACGGCGTCGCATTCCGGTTCTGCACCGATTCGACGGACAGCGTGTGCGACGGATGCCTCAGTGATGCGACCGACCACGTTGTCGTCCTCCTCGAGGAAGGAACCGATTGCCGCCACCTCGACACCTCCGTCCTCGTAGTGGGCGGCCATACGGAGCGTCACCTCAGCGTTGTAGGGCGTCACGAGGCCAATGGACTGGATGCCGAGCGTGGCGAACGCCGCCACCGCAGCGGTGATGGGGTCGGTGCAAGGCACGTTCGGATGTTCCGTAGCGATTGCCGCCGCGACCCGGTTCGCTCCGATGAGGGTCGCCCCCGAGGTGCAGGCGTACCCGATGGCGTCGAAGCCAAATCTCGACGGCAGGAGCCCTGCGGCGACAGGAAGGCGGGCCTCCATTGCCTGGAGTGTCTCCTCGGTGACCGTAGCGTCCATGGGAATGCGGGAGACGTGGTGGGCGACGCCTTCGAGCCGTAGCGACCGGACCTCGGCCTCGACCGTCTGGTCGCTTTCAAGGACGATCAGGCCGAGTAGCGCCCGTGGGCCGACCCCGTCGTCGGTGGTGAAGTTGAGTCGTTGTACCCGGTCGGCACCGGCGTTCTGACCGGTCACATCGTGTCCCCGGCCTGCTGCTCGACAGAGAACACGGCCGCTGTCTTCATGGCGCAGATTCTCTAACGGGTTGGAGGCAGTGGGCAAGCTGCGTTCGGGTCGGTCGGCAAAGTATCGGTCATCTCCGCGATACTGCCTCAACGACAGTGGCCGTCGGCGATGAGTGGGGGAAGACATGGCCGATCGTATTTTCGATACAGGGACAGACGACATCAGCACCGAGGTAACCGACGGGGTGATGACCATCACCCTGAACCGTCCGAAACGCCGCAACGCGATGTCGAACCCGATGTTGCAGGGCCTGGTTGGATCGCTGGCCGACGCCGAGGTGGCCAGTGATGTCGGTGCGGTCGTCCTGACCGGCGCGGGCGGGGCCTTCTGCGCCGGTGGCGACGTGAAGGGCATGGCCGAGGCGGGCGGCGAAGCTGGTAACAGTCCACAGCAGTACGACGCCCGAGTGCACTTGCAGCGACGTAACCAACGGGACACCGCCGGCAAACTCTACGAACTGCCGAAGCCGACCCTCGCCGCCCTGCCTGGTCCCGCCGCCGGTGCCGGGTTGTCGCTGGCTCTGTCGTGCGACCTTCGCTATGCGTCGCCGAACGCAATCATGACCACCGCCTTCGCTCGGGTGGGTTTCAGCGGCGACTATGGCGGCACGTACTTCATGAGCCGGCTCATCGGTTCCGCCAAGGCCCGCGAGTTGTACTTCCTTTCCGAGAAGGTCGACATGGTCGAGGCCGAGCGGTTGGGTCTGGTCAACGGGGTGTTTCCCGAAGAGTCGCTCCAGGACGATGTGCACGCGATTGCTAAGCGATTGGCTGAGGGACCGACGGTGGCTTACCGCTACATGAAGGAGAACCTGAACCGAGCGGTGAACGGTGAGATGGGGGAGTGCCTCGACATGGAGGCCGCCCACCACATCCATTGCGGTCAGACCCGCGACCACAGGGAAGCGGCTCAGGCGTTCGTGGAGAAGCGGGAGCCGGTCTTCGAAGGTCGCTGATCGTTTGTTCTGTCGCCGCGCAAGCCCCCGTAAGCATTGGGTCGTGCCCGAAGCCTTCAACTTCTGTCCACGCTGCGGCGTCACTGTTTCTGACAAGGCTTAAAGCGATGACAAGTACGAGCTCTTTTACAAATGTGATCTGGAGGTATCAGAGTTGGCCGGTGGGTGGGCTTCTTGGAACAGGAACAGTCCCCCCCCTCCTAGTGGTCCCGCCTATAGGTCAGTCAGTCTTGCTGGGCCGTCTGGTTCACCGGCGAGGACGCTCTTAGTGCGGGTCCTGGCTCAAGAAGGTCGTAATGAGTTTCGCAGTGCGACCCTTGGGGTCACCGTGGTGGGTGAGGATAAGTGGCTGCAGGAGCTGTTCTGCCATTGCTGTGGCGTCCAGGTTGCTGACGTAGGCGGCGTCGCCGACGTCGCTACGTTTACACGCGAAGACGATCTCTCTGACACCCGCCACTACAGCGCTGTGAAGGCACATCGCACACGGTTCTAGCGTTGTGAACAAGGTGGCTCCGGGCGAGAGTCGCCCGCTCGCTGCGGCATTGCGGAGAGACGAAACCTCAGCGTGTGCAGTCGGGTCGGTGCCGCCCGCGGCCTCACTCCCGGAAACGGCGATTACATGCTGCTCAACCACTACACAAGCACCGTTGGGGAAGTCGCCGGTGCGAGCCGCTTCCTCAGCAGCATCGAGGCAAACGCCCATCCAATGATCGTGATCGCTCGTGGACATGACGGGGCGCTTCTAGGTGAGCGCGCCGTCGTTGGAGTCCGGCACGTCGAATAGGAGGCTGCAGCAGGTGAGGGCCCCCTCGGCCTTAGCCAATTCCGAGGTGTCTACGGGGCGGACTTCGAATCCGGCGGCGGAGAGCCGTTCACCGGTCCGGGGGAAGGCGGCCCCGACGAGGACGGTGTCTCCAACCCGAACCACGTTGGCGGCGCCGGGTTCCGACGGATCGATGGGGATGCAGGTTCGTCCTCCGAGGTCAGTGGGGTCGACCCAGGCAGGATTGATGAGCAGGGTGTCGTCGGAAACGGCGGTCACGGCGGACTTGAGGTGGAGGCAGCCGCGGACGTCGATGCCGTCGACGCGGTAGCCGTGGTCGGCGACGATGGCTTGGACCTGGTCCAAGGCATCGGTATCGCTTCGGCTCGAGATGCCGATGTGGATGTCTTTTCCGACCACGAGGACGTCGCCGCCGTCGAGGATCCCCGGCTCCCGAATATGGGCTAATGGACGATGGGGCTCGAGCGCCCGTTCGACGGACGGCCGTTCACCGCGCCTGGAGGACACTCCGGGCCGAGTGATGATGGCGACTTCGTCGAGGACTACGGCGACGTCCTCGACGAAGACCGAGTCGGGCAGGTCTGGTTCCTCGTCGAGGCGTTGGACCCGACACCCGAGTTCACCAAGGACTGCTTCATAGAGGGCGTGTTGGGCCTTGGCAACGTCAATGTCGATTGGCGTGCGATTGAGGTGGGTGAGTTCGCAGCGTCCGATGGCCGGGCTCACGCCCCTAGTGATGGCGACACGCACGCGGGGGACCGTAATCGGACCTTCGGTGTTCGAGGAATTACCGGATTCTCAGTTTGGGCTCATGCATACGTCCCCGGGAGAGCGACACAAAAAGGCGCATCGAGGGATGCAGTCTTTCGGCACCCCGAGTTGTAGGGCACCGCGTGCGTCCAGTGTCGTAGCGCCCACCCCTCGAAAGAAGACTTTGATCCGGCGACCACTTCGTTACCCATGATCGCTCGCTCCGATAGGGGCTACCAAGCATGTATTGGGAAAGCCCTAGTTTCTAGGCTTCCGGTGGCTCGATTTCGACCCAACTCGTGGTGTCTTCGTCCCAGATGTAGGACTTGCCGTCGTCGGGCCTTGGGGTGGGTGGTTCCCAGTCGCCGTGTTCGCCGAGGTGGGTGATAGCGGGCGGCCGACGGCGAGGAGTACCCGCCCTCAAGTGCCGTTTTGCGCTACTGGCAGAGCCCCTCCGACGAAGCCCAGTGCTGAGCATTTCCGAGCGCCGGACCCGCTGCATTACGCCAGTTATGTTGTGCGAGATTCTGACGTTATGGGGCGACATTGCCGAGTAGCGCACGACTATGAGTGGCGAGCCGGTGCAGGGGCCGCCGAACGTTCGCTACTTCTGCGTGAGTACGAAGTATCTTCCCGCAGGTTTGGCGGGGTCCGGTCGGTAGACGTACCTCTCCCCCTGGGCCATCGCCTCCTCATAAAGGACTTCCTCGCGGCCGTTGGCCGTGACGGCCAACGCATAGAGGCCTGGCCCGGGCAAATAAAACTTCGCGATGCCCTGACGATTTGTCTTGGATCGGCTCAGTCCAGCAAGCAACACATCTGCGCCTGCCACTGGGGCATCGTTTCCGTCGAGTACCAACAACGTTGCAGTCTGGCGTGGCGAAAAACGAACGGTTAGGAACTGCTTCAGCAACCCCGCACGACCAGGGACGGTCCCCTTCGGCATCGCGTCGAGTACATCCTTCTCGTAGCCCACTTGTTTCGGTGTGCCCCAATTCGGACCGTACTTGCAGCGGAGGTACGCCTCGGGCGGGCTCGGAACGAGATACGTGTCGCCGATGAAATCGACCTCGGCCAATTCGGTGAACAGGCTGATGGGGATGGGTATACCCGGATAGTGAGCAATTGTTCCGTTGATCACCCGGTAGCACTGCCAATCGATTCGGATCCGATACTTCATGATTTTCACCGTTGTGTAGAGCCCGTGGTCTGATCGGTCGCCGACCTCGACGTAGCAACCGTTCGCACGGAAGGACTCGACTGCAGGCTCGATTAGGTCCTCGGTGAACCCGTGCATGTCGATGATGGATCCGAGGTCCAGGTCATCATCCCAGGGGATCAACGCGTGATCTCTCACCGCGCCCAGGCAGGTACCCTGCCGGAGGAAAAAGACCACTCCGTGCTCGTCGAATATCTGCTTCGCCTCCCGTAACAGCTTCTCTCCGTTTCCCAGGTCCATCGGAGGGATCGACCTCATTAATTGTTCCATGAGGGCGGCGTTCTCTTCGTCGCTTGCTTCCATATCCTCTTCCTCTTCCTCTTCGGCGTTACGTCGTAGCCGCGGCTACAGCAGAGCCGCAAGAGCCCTTACGAGTTGGTGGTTCTCCTCCGGCGTGCGCGATGCGATCCGCAGATAACGATCGGCTTCGGGCATACTCTTGGCCGCGCAGTCCTTGACCAGGATGTTGTGCTCGACGTACATGCGCCGGGCGATCTGCGGCCCTGTAACGGAAGCGCCGACGAGCTTGCAGAGAACAAAGTTCGCGTCCGGCTCGACCGGCTCGATCCCCGGTAGCGCGAGCAGCTCAGCGTACAACTCCGCGCAACTCGAGCGAGTCAGGTCGCAGCTCTCCAAGAATTCGTTCCGATAACGCCCGACAGTGCGGAGAAATTCCTCAGCCAGCCCGTTGACGTTCCAGATCGGCAAGCTGGCGCGGACGGTCTTGATGAACTCTCGGTCAGCACTGAGAACGTAACCAATGCGGAGTCCGGCGATTCCGAACACCTTGCTCATGCTTTTGATCACGACCAGGTTGGCGACCGAATCGACCATCTCTTCCACGCTTCCGGCCACGCCGGCTCTGGAGAACTCGATGAAAGACTCATCAACTATCAGCCGGCAGTTCCCAGCCTCCAAACGACGCGCCAGCCTGAGCAACTCGCCGGGTGGCACCGAGACCGCAGTCGGATTATTCGGTGTGACGACAACTGCCGTATCAGATCCCCACCGAAGGGCGGACTCGGCGAACGCGTCGACATCCAGTTCGAACGTCCCTGGCTCGAGCGGGAAGCGGTTGAGCCCATCCGGGGCGATCGCTTCCTCATACTCATTGAACGAGGGCGTCGGAATCGTCAGACGCTGCACAAACTGATTCCCAAGAATCTTGATCAGTTCTGAGGCACCGTTGGCCACCGCGAGATGGTCAGGCTTGGCCCCGACCCACATGGCAGCGAGACGAGCAAGTTCGGATTGACCGACCGGATAGTTCGTGACGATGTTCCGAAGATCGTCCTGGAACACTTCGAGCATGCTCGTGGGAGGGAAGTGCATGTTGTACAGGTACGAATGGTCCGTAAAGCCGTACCGCCAGTACGAGCCGTACAGCCCCTGAACGCGGTCGAATTGCGCGTCGCGGTCCAGGAACAGGAACTCGGCAACACCCACATCGCGATGGTCATCGACCTCGCACCAACGACTCGCTGACACATCGACCGCGGCCAACTCGGTCAGGGTCTCGTCCCTCACGCAGTCACCCAAGATGCTCTCGTAGTAATCATGCACATGTCCGGCCTCGATCGCCCGGCAAAGCCGCGGGACCACTTGGTCGCGCAGCAACTCCTCGCGAAGCAGATAGATGTTGACAGTCTTGAACGTCGCGCTGGCATCGAGATACTCGTCCTGATCAGCACGGAGCACGAAGCTCGTGACATGCCCGCGCTCATCACGTCGTACCACCGTTCCCGAGAGCCCTCGGTGGTAGGGCGCCACCGCGACGCTGCTGCCCGGCTCCAGGAGCAATGCGCCGATAACAGACGGGTCAAACGCGACATCCGCTTCGACCAGCAAGACATCCTCATCGAGGTATTCTCGAGCGTCCCACAGTGAGCGGATGTTGTTCGTCGTCTCAAAGTCGGGCGCCTCGACGTAACGGATGTCGACCCCCGCGAAGCAGGAGCCGATTCGCTCGCGAACCGCCTCGCTCCTGTAGCCAACGACGATTACCGCTTCCGTGACGCCTTGCGAGGCGAGCGCGTCCAAGGCGCGCTCGAGTAAAGACTGGCCGTCGAGCTCGACCAGGCACTTCGGAGCATCCGCAGCGAGACGCTCCAGACGAGTTCCCTGACCGGCAGCAAGAATCACCGCCCGGCCAACGGGCTCCGGATCACCAAAGGACGCCCTCGGCGCTTGGTCGTTTCGCGACCTCACGTGGGCTTGACCAACGAGTCAACGGGTAAGCGCTGCCGCCGTCCCGCTGGCGTCACCACGTGATGTAGCCAGAGGAAAGGGCTGTCCGGGGCCGAGAAAGTGCTCTAGCTGCGCCGACGTTCGCGGCGTCATTCTTGGTCACCGGCATCGCGAGCCCTCCAGAGCTGATTGTTCCTTCATCATACGGCTGAGGAGTAACACTGGACTTCGCACACCGGGGGACCTCGTAGGGAGGCCAGGTCACGCCGAAACTTGACGGTGATCAATGCGTCCGCACATTCACTGCAGCAATGTGTCACCGCGCTCGGCTCGTCTTCGGTGCTTCTGCGCAGGTAAATGGCTGCGGTTTTGTTTTCCATACTCTTAGACATGGACGGACTCCCTCGTACCGCAATCGGACCCTCGGTGTTCGAGGAATTACCGGAGTGCTGCAGCGTCTGCCGGGGCGGCTGACGGGCTCCAGCTGAGTCCGAAAATGACGACGACCACGGCTAGCGTCGTGCGGATGTCGGACACCTCCGTACTGGTCGATGTCGACGAGCGCCCGGTTGCCTGGCGGGAGGCGGGGTCCGGTGACGTCGTGCTCTTCCTGCACGGCATCGGCCACAGTCGGATCGCCTGGGACCGCCAACTTGAGGACCTGTCCGACCGCTGGCGTTGCGTCGCCTGGGACCTCCCCGGCTTCGGAGCCTCCGAACCCCTCGCGGCCATGACCTTCCCGGCGATCGCCGATGCCGTTGTCGCTCTCCTCGACCGGCTCGGCGTCGACACGGCACACCTCGTCGGGCTGTCGTTCGGTGGCCAGCACGCCCTCCACGTCGCGGTCGGACACCCCGACCGCGTCCGGTCGCTCGTCCTTGCCGACACCAGCCCTGCCTTTGGCATCAACGGTATGACACGCGAGGAATGGATCGACCAGCGGCTCGAACCGCTGCGCTCCGGGCTCACCCCCGCCGACATCGCCGAGTCTGTGATGGCCGACATCTCCGGCCCCGACTTCTCGGGACCGGACTTCGACCTGGCCGTGGCGGCCATGGGGCGCCTGACACCCCGAGCGTACGAAGACGCCGTGCGCTGTCTGCCCGACCACGACCTCCGGGACGCTCTCGCCACGATTGACGTGCCGACGCTGGTCGTTGTGGGCGAACTCGACCCTGCCACGCCTCCCGGTGTAGTCGGGCTGCTGGCCGACGGCATTCCAGATGCGAGGTTCGTGGAACTCCCCGGGGTCGGCCACCTGACTCCCATCGAGGCACCCCGCGAGTTCAACCGGCTTGTCCGAGAGTTCCTCGATGCCCAGGACCTGACGACCGGAGGTGCCAGTGCCTGACGCCCTCCTGACCCCCGAGCGCCGCGCGATCGTTGAGCGCGCTGCCGGACTTGGCCCGTCGTTCCTCGCCCGATCCGCCGACCATGACCGGGAGGCTTCGTTCCCGACCGCCAACTGGGCGGACCTGACCGAGGCTGGCCTGCTCGGCATCTGCATCCCCGAGTCCGCCGGCGGGCTCGGCGGCGATTTCGTCGCCTACGCCCTCGCCTCCGAGGAACTGGGCCGCCACTGTCCGGCGACCGCCCTCACGTACAACATGCACGTCGCCACGACGCTTCTCGCCGGCCAGATCGCCGACGACCTTGTCGACGATCCTGACGACCTGCGGATTCTCCACGCCAACCGCGAACTGCTCTGGGAGGGCATTGTCCAGCGTGGTGTCATCCATAGCCAGCCGTTCTCGGAGACCACCTCCGGGGAGAAGGCGGGGTTCTCCACCTGGGCGGTACCGGTCGATGGTGGTTACCGGGTGACCGGCCGGAAGATTTTCGCCTCGTTGAGCGGCGCCGCCGACGTGCACAACGTCGTCGCGGCCGTCGACGGCGATGACCGAAACCGGCTCCTCGGTGTGCCTGCCGACGCCGAGGGTGTGACCATCGAGGGCGGCTGGGACCCGCTCGGCATGCGTGCCACCGACTCCCGCACCCTCGTGCTGGACGGGGCCTTCGTACCTGCCGGGAACGAGTGGATCCCCCCGGGGACCTTCGACGCGGTCCGCGACCGGTGGCCGTACTTCTACATGACATTGTCGTTCTGTTACCTCGGCCTCGTGCGCGCCGTCCTGGACGCAACGGCGGCCTACCTGACGGGCTCCGGGTCAGGTGAGGGCCGACGGGACCACCCGGTCAAGCAGCAGGGCTGGGCCGAGATGAACCTGGTCTACTCCCGTGCCCAAGGGCTCTGCTACCACGTACTTGGGGAGGTCGGCCCCGACCCCGGTCCCGACGCGGTCCGTCGGGCGCTCAGTTCTACGGTCACCACCATGGATGGTGCTGCCGAGGTGGCGTCGATGTCCCTCCGAGTCTGCGGCGGCAGGTCGCTGCTGCGCCCATCGCGTCTCGAACAACTCTTCCGGGACGCCCGCTGCGGTGCTGCGATGCGGCCCTGGTCGGTCGAGAACTGCCTCGAGCGCCTCGGCCGCACAGGGCTCTACGACGACGAGGAGGCGACATGAGCACCGAATGGCAGTGGGTTGAGCGGTACGCCACACAGTTCCGCGGCTGCGCCGTGCAGCCCACCGAGGCCGTCGTCCTCCTGCGCGAGACCCGCAGCCGATCGGTGATCGTTGAGACCGCCCGCCTCGCTCTCGGGTCGCTCGGTGCCACGGTCGTTGAGGTCGTGCTCCCCACGCCAACCAACCGGGGTCCGCTGCCAATCCGCTCGACCGGCGCCACCCAGGCCATCGCCGACCACCCGGCGGCCATGGGCGCCCTTTGCGCCGCCGACTTCATCGTCGACTGTACCGTCGAGGGAATGCTCCACGCCCCGGAGCTGGGTCGCATCCTGGCGTCGGGAGCTCGGATCCTCATGATCTCGAACGAGCACCCCGAGAACGTGGAACGCTGGCCGTTCGACCCCGACCTCGGCGTCCGCGTCGCCCACGGTCGCGAGCTCCTGGACGCCGCCTCCACCATGCACGTCACCTCGGCAGCCGGCACGGACCTCACCGTCGCCCTCGCCGGGGCGCGAATCGGTGCCGGCTGGGGATGCGTCGACGAACCGGGCCGGATCACCCACTGGCCGGGCGGCCTCGTCCTGGCCTTCCCGGCGGCAGGCACCGTCGAGGGCCGCCTTGTGCTCGCCTCCGGGGACGTGAACCTCACGTTCAAGGAGTACGTGCGGGAGCCGATTACCCTCACGATCGTCGATGACCACGTGACCGCCATCGCCGGCGAGGGCCACGACGCCGACTTGTTCCGCTCCTACCTTGCCGCGTTCGAGGAACCCGAGGCCTATGCCGTGTCGCATGTCGGCTGGGGCATGAATCCCGACGCCCGGTGGGAGAGCCTCGCCATGTGGGATAAAGCCGACCACAACGGAACCGAACTCCGGGCGTTCGCCGGCAACTTCCTGTTCTCGACCGGCGCCAACGAGGTCGCCGGCCGTTTCTGCCGCGGCCACTTCGACCTGCCGATGCGGAACTGCACGGTTGCCCTCGACGGGGACGTCGTGGTCGACGCCGGGATCCTCCGGGCCGACCTGGCCGGCTGAGCCGGCTCGCTGATCGTTCACCAGGAGGCTTGCACTCGGAGTCACGGGGGTGCGGCCGGTTTCGAGCTTGTCCTCTAGGCGTCCCGTGTCGTGGCGCGCGCACCAGAATGACCCGGTGAAGGAGACCACCATCCGGGCTGCCGCGATCCTCGTGGGCCTGGTCATGTTCGGCGTCGGGATCGGCACCCTTTTCCTGGCCGACCTGGGCGTCGGTCCGTGGGACGTCCTGCACGACGCCCTGGCCGGTCTGATCGACCGACAGCCGGGCACCGTGATCATCGGGTTGGGGCTCGTCCTGCTGGTCCTGGTGGCCACGCTCCGCCAGCCCATCGGCCCGGCGACGGTTGCCAACGTCGTGATCATCGGCTCGACGGTGAACGCGCTAATGGCCGTGGTCGAGCCACCGTCCTCGGTAGCGGTCCGGGTGCTGCTGGTGGTCACAGCGCCCATCCTCGTCGCCTTCGGCACGATGCTCTATCTGGGGGCCGGATTGGGAACCGGCGTGCGCGACGGGCTTATGACGGCGCTTGCCGACGCTGGCCTTAGCATTCGGGCCGCCCGTACCTGCCTCGAGGTCACCGTCCTGGTGGGCGGTGGAGCACTCGGAGGGTCGTACGGAGTCGGCACCCTGGCCTTCGCCCTGCTGGTCGGTCCCCTGCTTCAACTATTCCGGCACCGTGTCTGGGCCGGGTACCCCGAGCCGGCCGGCTGGGTCTACCGTCGCCATCGGAGATGACGGATCTCCGATGGCGCCGGATTCGGCTGCGGGGCTACTAAGACCCACCGTCGGGTTTTATGGGTACTCCCCGGCGCAGGTACCCAGACACATAGTTCTCCCAATTGAACGA
>JAKUSA010000023.1 GCA_022449565.1 Acidimicrobiales bacterium
CGCGAGCCCGCCGGCGTGGGTGGGTTGCCCCCTACCGGTTCGGAACAGCAGGCGGCCGTCTTGGTCGGTCTTTACGACCAGGAGAACCCGCGGGTGATCCTGACCCGCCGTTCCCGAGAACTACGCTCCCACACCAACGAGGTGGCGTTCCCAGGTGGCCGCGTCGACCCGGCCGATGGTGACTTGTGGGCCACGGCGTGCCGGGAGGCCGTCGAGGAGACGGGGATGGACACAGGGGGTCTGCAACCGGTGGGCCGCCTGGACCCCCACGTCACAGTCGGCAGCCGTACCATCATCCACCCGTTCGTGGCCGTACTTCCCAAACGACCCGACCTCACCCCGAACCCGGACGAGGTGGAGGCCATCTGCCATGTGCCCCTCGGCGACCTCCTCGACGACCAGGCATGGCGGGAGGAGCGGTGGGAGACCCCACTCGGCCCGATAGTCGTCACCTTCTTCGAGTTGGACGGGGACACGGTCTGGGGGGCAACCGCGGCAATGCTGCGACAGTTGCTGGCCCTGTCGTTACAGGTCGGCGACGGCGGTTACCGTCCCTGCGATGGGTGAGGCCCCGCTAGGGAGGATGGTCTGTGGCCACTGAACCGCCCCACCACTTCGACGCCGACGAGTTCCGGGAGGCCGGCCGAGCCGCTGTCGACTGGCTGGCCGATTACCTTGAGCACCTAGGTCGGCGGCCGGTGACCTCCGGCCTAGAGCCCGGGGACGTCCGGTCCTTGCTGCCCGACCGGGCCCCCGAGGCCCCCGAGCCGTTCGCCGACCTGCTGGCCGACGTCAACGCCCTTATTGCTCCGGCGCTTACCCACTGGCAGCATCCGGGCTTCTTCGGGTACTTCCCGGCCAACTCCTCGCCACCGGCCGTCCTGGCCGAGTTGATCTCCGCCGGCCTGGGAGTCAACGGGATGCTCTGGTCGACCAGCCCCGCCTGTACCGAGCTTGAGACTCAGGTTCTCGACTGGTTGGTCGACCTGTGCGGGCTCCCCGGGCGTTTCCGGTCCGACGGGCCTGGCGGGGGCGTCATCCAGGACTCCGCCTCGTCGGCTTCGCTGTGCGCGCTACTTGCCGCCCGGGACCGTTCCGGAGGGGCTGCGGCACTGTCCCGGCTGGTGGCTTACACCTCCAGCCAGGCCCACTCCTCGATCGAGAAGGGCGTCCGGATCGCCGGCTTCGGCGACCAGGCATTGCGGGTGGTCGAGGTGGGGGACGATTTCGCCATGGACGCCGGGGCGCTCGCCGCGGTGATGACCGCGGACCGAGACGCCGGTCTGGTGCCCTGCTTCGTGGCGGCTACGGTCGGCACGACCTCGTCGGGGGCCGTCGACCCGGTTCCAGCTATTGCCGCAGTGGCTGCTGAAGCCGGTGCATGGGTCCACGTGGATGCCGCCTGGGCCGGGTCGGCGGCGGTGTGTCCGGAGTTCCGCCCACTGCTGGCCGGACTCGAGGCGGTAGACAGCTATGCCTTCAACCCTCATAAGTGGCTACTCACAAACTTCGATTGCACGGCGTTCTACGTGGCAGACCGCCAGCCACTCGTCGAAGCTCTTTCGGTAGTACCCGAGTACCTGCGCAACGCGGCCAGCGACTCGGGTGAGGTCATCGACTATCGGGACTGGCAGGTGCCCCTCGGGCGGAGATTCCGGTCGCTCAAGTTGTGGTTCGTGCTTCGAAGCTACGGAGCTGAGGGGCTGCGGGCCCATATTCGCCACCACGTGGAGGCCGCCGAGCGATTCGCCGAGCGGGTTGTCGCCCACCCGAACCTGGAGCTGGCCACCGAGCGCTCCCTAGCTTTAGTGTGTTTCCGCCACGTCGACGGCGATGAGGCCACCCGGAACCTCCAGGACGCCCTCAACGCCACTGGCGAACTATTCCTCACCCACACCGTCCTCTCCGACCGACACGTGCTTCGCCTCGCCGTGGGCGGAACCTGGACCACCGCGACCCATGTGGACCGGGTGGCCGACCTACTCGATGACCTGGCCTGACCGGATCGGCTGACCAGCCATTCTCCTCGCCCCGACCCGAGAGGGCCCGGGTTAGGATCGGTCCCCTCCGGTGGGTCGACCGCCGGGCCGCCGGGTGGGCGTCGGGGGCACAGAAGGATCGGTGACGTGTCAGATATCGAGATCGGATTCGGTAAATCGGGCCGTCGAGCCTACGGGTTCGACGACATCGCCATCATCCCCAGTCGGCGGACCCGGGACCCCGAGGACGTCGACATCACCTGGCAGATCGACGCCTACCGGTTCGACCTACCGCTCATGGCCGCGGCCATGGACGGAGTGGTCTCCCCGGCCACCGCGATCGCCGTTGGCCGTCTCGGCGGTGTGGGAGTGTTGAATCTGGAGGGGATCTGGACCCGCTACGCCGACGCCGACGCCGTGCTCGACGAGATCGCCTCGCTGCCCCCTGAGAAGGCAACGCGACGGATGCAGGAGCTCTACGCGGAACCGGTCAAGCCAGAGCTGATCACCCGTCGCATCGCCGAGATCAACGACTCCGGGGTGGTGTCGTGCGCCTCGGTCACCCCCCAGCGGACCGAGGCCTATCTAGAGCACATCCTGGCCGGGGAACTAGACATCCTTGTCGTCCAGGGCACGGTGGTCTCCGCCGAGCACGTGTCGACCACCGTCGAACCTCTGGACCTCAAGGCGTTTGTCCGCAGCCTGGACATCCCGGTGATACTGGGCGGTTGTGCCACCTACAAGGCAGCCCTCCACCTGATGCGAACAGGGGCCGCTGGGGTATTGGTGGGCGTGGGGCCCGGACAAGCCTGTACCACCCGAGGGGTATTGGGCCTCGGCGTCCCCCAGGCCACGGCCATAGCAGACGTGAGGGCGGCCCGGATGCGCCATCTCGACGAGACCGGTGTCTACTGCCAGGTCATCGCCGACGGGGGCATGGCGACCGGTGGCGACGTGGCCAAGGCCATCGTGTGCGGCGCCGACGCGGTGATGATCGGCTCGCCGCTAGCCGCGGCCGCCGAGGCTCCCGGGCGTGGCCACCATTGGGGGATGGCCACCTTCCATCCCACCCTGCCCCGCGGGGCCCGGGTGGAGACGACGGTCCGGGGGACTCTGAAGGAGATCCTCCTTGGTCCGGCGAACGAGAACGACGGGCGGATGAATCTGTTCGGGGCCCTCCGCAGCTCCATGGCCACCTGCGGGTACGTCGACATCAAGGAGTTCCAGAAGGCCGAGGTGATGGTCGCCCCAGCGCTCCAGACCGAGGGGAAGTCGCTCCAGAGGTCCCAGGGCGTCGGGATGGGGCGCTAGGACCGGGCCGATGCCCAGCCCCCGATGACCAGTGCCCGGGGTGGCACCGCCCGTGCCGACCACCGCATCCTGGTTGTTGACTTTGGTGCGCAATACGCGCAGTTGATCGCCCGCAGGGTGCGAGAGGCTGACGTGTACAGCGAGATCGTCCCCCACGACCTTGACGCGGCTGACTTCGCCGCCCGGGAACCCTCGGGAATCGTGTTCTCCGGCGGGCCGGCCTCGGTGCACGTCGAGGGTGCCCCACGGGTGGACCCTGGGGTTTACGAGCTCGGTGTGCCAATCCTGGGCATCTGCTACGGGGCCCAGCTGATCGCGCTGCAGCGCGGTGGCGGGGTGGGACCCAACGAGCGGGGGGAGTACGGTCGCACTGAGTTGAGGGTCACCGAACCGGGGTTGCTGCTGGCCGACGCGGGGATTGGCGATCAGCAGGTGTGGATGAGCCACTTTGACGCCATCACCGAGCCCCCGACGGGCGCCATAGTTACCGCGTCATCCCCTGACGCGCCGGTGGCGGCTTTCGAGGCGCCCGACCGGGGCCTCTACGGGGTGCAGTTCCATCCGGAGGTCCACCACACGCCCTGCGGGCAGGCGCTCATCTCCCGGTTTGTGCACGAGGTCTGTGCCTGTCCAGGCGATTGGACGATGGCCTCGGTGGTCGAGTCCTCGGTGAACGCCATCCGTGACCGGGTGGGGTCGGATCGGGCCATCTGCGGGTTGTCGGGCGGTGTCGATTCGGCGGTCGCCGCGGCACTGGTCCACCGGGCCATCGGACCCCAGTTGACCTGTGTGTTCGTGGACACCGGGCTAATGCGGGCCGGGGAGGCCGACCAGGTGGTGGAAGCCTTCCAGCGGTCCCAGGGCATCGAGCTGATCCACGTCCGGGCCGCCGAGCGGTTCCTCGGCCTGCTGGCCGGTCTCACCGACCCTGAGGAGAAGCGAAAGGCGATCGGCGAGGCGTTCATCCGGATCTTTGAGGAGACAGCCGGGGGCATCACCGACGCCCGGTTCCTGGTGCAGGGCACCCTCTACCCGGACGTCATCGAGTCGGGCACCCGCGACGCGGCGCGCATTAAGAGCCACCACAACGTGGGTGGCCTTCCCGAGGATATGGACTTCGATCTGGTCGAACCGCTGCGGAACCTATTCAAAGACGAAGTACGGGCCGTCGGCCTGGAGTTGGGCCTACCGGCCGAAATCGTGTGGAGGCAACCCTTCCCCGGTCCCGGCCTGGCGGTGCGCATTGTGGGCGAGGTCACTGCTGAGGCGGTGGCGACGGTACGGGCCGCCGATCTGATCGTTCGGCAGGAGGTGGAGCGGGCCGACCTAGGGCGCGAGGTCTGGCAGGCATTCGCCGTCCTGGCCGACATCCGGTCAGTGGGGGTCATGGGTGACGAGCGGACTTACGCCCGACCGGTCATCGTGCGGGCCGTGACCAGCGAGGACGCTATGACTGCAGACTGGGCGCGGTTACCCCACGACCTGTTGGAGGCCATCTCGGGTCGGATCATTGGCGAGGTACCGGGCGTCAACCGGGTGGTCTACGACGTGACCTCCAAGCCGCCCGGCACCATCGAGTGGGAGTGACTCTTTCCGCGGGGGACCCGGAGTCGACCGCCGGAGGACCGGTGGCCGATCGGTACGCCCGGCCCGAGGACGCCTTCTACAGGTTGGAGGAAGATCGACTGGTCCCCGGTCCGCTCTGCGGAGGGCCGTGGGATCCGGAGCACCAACACGGCGGGGCGGTTTCGGGCATCCTGGCCCACTTGGTCGAGTTGGTGCCTACTGCGACGCCCATGCGGTTCTGCCGCCACACCGTGGAACTGATGCGGGGGGTTCCGATGCGCACACTGACCCCTGAAGTGGAAGTACTCCGAGATGGACGACGCCTCCAAGTGGTGCGGGCCTCTCTGGTCGACGACAGTACGGAGGTGGCCCGAGCCACCTCGGTAAGGATGCGGGTGGCCGATTCTCCGAACCCGGTCGATGTGGACCTGACGGCGCACGTCGACGACGAACCCCCGCTATTCCCGGCCGAGCCCGAGCCTTTCTTTTCCATGCCGGGCATTGGAGTTCCAGGGTTCCTGAGGGCCGTGGAGCTTCGCCGATCGGGTGGCGGGTACCGGACCGGCGCCCCGGGGATCCTCTGGTTGCGAATGCATTGCCGGGTTGTCGAGGGGGTGGACCCGTCGCCATTCGTACTCCTGGCCACGGTGGGAGACATGCTGAGCATGGCGGCCCAGTATCTGGACCCCGAGGAATGGATGACTATCAACCCAGACCTGACGATCCAAACCTTCCGCGACCCGGTTGGGAAGTGGATCGGCCTCCTGGGCCTCCACAAGAACGATTCTGACGGCATCGGCATGTCCGAGGCGGTGCTCTACGATGCGTCGGGCCGTATTGGCCGGGGCACCTCCTCCATCCTCATCGAGGCCCGCCGGTCGGGGTCAGGAGGCAGCCCGTGAACAGGCTCGGTACCCCCGAGTATCCGATCTCGGTCGGGAGCATGCTCTTCACCCTGGTTGATCCGGAACAGGGCTACGAAGTGGCGTACAACCGCTGGTATGAGCGGGACCACTTCTACGGCGGGTGCATGACCGGCCCGTATTGCTTCAGCGGAGGACGGTGGGTGGCCACTCGGGGGCTGAAGGACCTCCGCTTTCCAGCCGACGACACCAATGCAGTCGCCCGCCCCTGGGACCGAGGTTCCTACCTGGCTATCTACTGGGTGGAGGCTGGCCACCACGGAGACCACTTCGGGTGGGGTGCGGATCAGGTGGCTCGCCTCTACGCCGCCGGTCGTGGGTTCACCCAGCGTCGACACGCCCACACCGCCCTCTACGACCACGTCGGGGACGCCTACAGGGACGACGACCCAGTCCCTGTGGAATTGGCCCTTGACCACGGCTACGCAGGGTTGGTCACCGTGCTCGTGGAGAGGGTCGAAGGGATTGACGTTGGCGAACTCGAAGCCTGGATGCTTGATGAGGGTCTTCCCCCGGTTCTGGACGGGGGACCGGTGGCGTCCTGCGCCTGGTGGATGCCGGTGCAGCTCCAGGAGGACATGACCAGCCAGGCGCCGATGGACCTTGGCACCCCGCCCGGCGGGTCGAACCGCACTATGCAGTTGTTCTTCCTGGAGGACGAACCGGCTGGCCATTGGGACCGGTTCGTCGACTACGGCCGTCGAGTCAACACTTCGGGCCTGGCCACCGTGCTGTTCGCCGCCCCGTTCCTCGCCACCGTGGTAGGCACCGATACCTATACCGACCAGCTCTGGTAGCCGATGGTCGCCCCCGCTTCCGATCCCGGAGCCTCCGGGGTGTTGACCCCGGGCCTAAACCCGGCCCAGCGGGAGGCCGTACTCCACGAGGGCGGTCCGGTGTTGGTGGTGGCCGGAGCGGGCTCCGGCAAGACCCGGGTGCTCACCCACCGGATCGCCTACCTGATCGGCGAACGCCAGGTGTCGCCGTTCTCCGTGCTGGCCATCACGTTTACCAACAAAGCGGCCGAGGAGATGAAGCATCGGGTAGCTGATCTGGTGGGCCCGGTGGCCCACCAGATGTGGGTATCCACATTCCACTCAGCATGTGTGCGGATGCTGCGCCGGCACGCCGAGCGGATCGGGTTCCCGTCACGATTCAGCATCTACGACCAGGCCGACGCCCTGCGCCTGACCACCCATGTGCTTCGCGACCTAAACATCGACGCCAAGCAGTTTCCGTCCCGCTTGGTACATGCCGCGATCTCGTCGGCGAAGAACGAGGGGACCTCGGCGGGCGACTACGCCGAGAGGGCCACCGGGCCGTTCGAGCAGCGGATTGGTCGTGTGTTCGTCGAGTACCAGGCCCGGTTGGTCGCCGCGGGGGCCATGGACTTCGACGACCTACTGGTCAACACCGTGGGACTCCTGCGGGCCCACGCCGAGGTCCTCGACGGCTACCGGCAGCGCTTCGAGCATGTACTCGTCGACGAGTACCAGGACACCAACCCAGTTCAGAACGACCTGGTGGTGCTCCTGGCGGCCGGACACCGCAACATCTTCGTGGTCGGCGACAGCGACCAGTCGATCTACCAGTTCCGAGGGGCAGACATCCGCAACATCCTCGAGTTCGAGCAGGCGTTCCCGGACGCCACCGTCGTGGTGCTCGACCAGAACTACCGTTCCACCCAGACCATCCTGGACGCCGCCAACACGGTGATCAGTCGCAACACGGGTCGCAAACCCAAGGAACTTTGGACCGACTCCGGCCCCGGGGAGGCCATCGTCCGCTTCCGGGCCGAGGACGAGGTCGACGAGGCCCGCTGGGTCACAGGCCGGCTGGCCGCCTATCGGGACGGGGGCCACCACTCTTGGTCCGACATGGCGGTCTTCTACCGCACCAATGCCCAAAGCCGGGCCATCGAGGAGCAACTGGTTCGCTTCGGTGTTCCCTACCGGGTGGTGGGCGGAACCCGTTTCTATGACCGGCGGGAGGTCCGCGACGCTCTGGCCTACCTGCGACTGGCTGCTAACCCGTCTGATGAGGTGGCGGCCCGCAGGGTGGTCAACGTGCCCAAGCGAGGGGTCGGCGACACGTCGTTGGCCAAGGTCGATGCCTGGGTCGGAGCCCACGGAACAGGGTTCGTGGAGGGGCTGGCTCACCACTCAGAGGCCGGGGTTGGCGGCCGCGCCGCGACGGGCCTCACCGCTTTCCTCGACTTATCCGCCGCGCTGGTAGGACAAGTGGAGGACGGTCCGGCCACAGTGATCGAGGCGGCGCTGGACCGCTCCGGCTACTTCGACGAGTTGCGCGCCGAAGGGTCGATCGAGGCCGAGGGGAGATTGGAGAACTTGGCCGAACTGGTCGGGGTGGCCGCTGCCTTCGACGACGCGGGGGAGTTCCTGGAGCGGGTGGGCCTGGTGGCCGACACCGACGATCTCCCGGCCGGCGAGGAAGGACCGGGAGACGACGCCGGCCAGGTCCTTCTCATGACCCTGCACGCCGCGAAGGGGCTTGAGTATCCGGTGGTGTTCCTGGTCGGCATGGAGGACGGGGTTTTTCCTCACCTCCGGTCGCTAAGTGAGCCCGCCCAGATGGAGGAGGAGCGTCGCCTGGCCTACGTCGGGCTTACCCGGGCCCGGGAGCGCCTACACCTCAGCCATGCTTGGAGTCGGATGCTGCACGGACAGACCCAGTACAACCCGCCGAGCCGGTTTCTAGATGAGATCCCCGACAGTTTGGTCGTTGAGGCCGACGGGGGCCTCCGAGGCTCAGCCCACGGCTCCGACCGGCGCCGTGGAGGATCGACCTTTGGGTCGCACCGGAGCCCATCGGGCCTGGTGGTTCCCCCGACGTCCACACCTGAGGTCGGCGGGGAGCCGGAGGGCCGGGTCTTCGGGCGGGGAGACGCCAGAGGTGTCGGGCGGTCCGCCGGTCCGGCGTCTACTGGTGCCCACCAGTTGGGCCTGAAGCCCGGTGACGAGGTGACACACCGGGCGTGGGGCGAGGGCGTGGTCACCTCGACTACCGGCGAGGGCGATAGGGCCGAGGCTGTCGTCGACTTTGCCGCGGTCGGTGAAAAGCGGTTGTTGCTGGCCTGGGCCCCCCTTGAGCGTCTCTGAGGGCCGAGCAAGGGGACCCGACCGTCTACCGGTGACACTACGATTGGCTCTTACGCCCGTGTAGCTCAGACGGAAGAGCGGTTCATTCGTAATGAACAGGTCCGGGGTTCGATTCCCCGCGCGGGCTCCCCATGGGGACCGTGGGCCAAGGCCCGCCTCCGCATTGATCCGGTGCTCGGATGTGGGTCCGGCCCGGGCCCGCCCCGTAGGCTGCCGGCCATGAGCGTCTTCGCCGGGGTCATCTGGCACTACTGGTTGGCCGTTCCCTTGGTGGCCGTCGGGTTCGTGTCGCTGGTTGCCACCGTCGTCGGCTATCTGAACAAGGTCTCCTCCACCCGCTACCCAAAGCGCTGACCGCCGGGGACTGCGGTGTGACCTCCACCGCCGAGGGTTCGACGGTCGACGACTCGGCGGTCGACTGGAGACTGGCCGAACGGGTAGCCGTCCGGATCGGCTCCCGGGCGGCATTTGCCGGGGATCAGCATCTAGCCGGTCTGGTCGACGACTTCGATCGGCATACCCGGCGGGCCGAGGACCTGGTCGCCAAGACCACCGGACTTCGGTCGCTGACCGGCGCCGCCCGTGCCCGGGTGGTCGATCGTCCCGCCTGGATCCGGGCGAACCTAGCCTCGCTGCGGAGGCTCCTCCGGCCGCTGTTCGAGCGGGCGGGGGGAGACCAGGCTTCCGGCGGCCTGTCGCCGCTCGGCCCCCGGGCGTCGGCCGTCGAGATGGGGGCGGTCCTCGGGTGGATGTCGACACGGGTGCTCGGCCAGTACGACCTCCTTGTTCTGGAGGACGAGGCCGCCGAGGACCAGGACGTCGTCTACTACGTGGGACCCAATGTCGTCGCTCTCGAACGGCGCTACGCCTTCGAGTCCGACGACTTCCGCCTCTGGCTGGCCCTGCACGAGGTAACCCATCGGGCCCAGTTCACCGGGGTGGCATGGATGCGCGATCACTACTTGCGTCTCGTCCGCGCCCTCCTCGACGAGATCGACACCGCGCCAGTCCGCCTCCTCGAGGGGTTGAGGAACACGCTGGCCCGCCGCCGTGACGAGGAGGGACCCTCTCTATCTGCTGGGGTCTTGTCGCTGGTCACCTCACCGGCCCAACAGCGGGCCCTAGACCAGATCGCCGGCCTGATGAGCCTCCTCGAGGGCCATGGCGACGTCACCATGGACCGGGCCGGGGACGGCCTCGTTGCAGGGGCCGGGCGGTTTGCCCGAGTGATGCACGATCGTCGCCGGTCGGCATCCGGGGCGACCCGTATCTTCCATCGGCTCGTTGGCCTGGATGCCAAGCTCGCTCAGTACGCCCAAGGTGAGGCCTTCATCGCAGCTGTTGAGTCGGCCGGAGGCCCGGAACTCCTTACCCGGGTTTGGGAGGATCCGACCAACCTGCCGGACTTGACCGAGATCCGCGAACCGGACCTCTGGCTGGGCCGCGTCGCTCCGGAGACCCACGCCGCGCCATGATCCCGGACCTGATGTCCCAGTTGCTGGACCGCTGTTCCTTCCCGACGGCGGGGACCCCGGTGGACTGCGCGGTTTCCGGCGGCCCCGACTCGCTGGCCCTGCTGGTACTGGCCATCGAGGCTGGCCTTGAGGTGACGGCCTGGCACGTCGACCACGGGTTGCGATCCACTTCAGCCGCCGAGGGGCGGACGGTCGTTGAGGTGGCCGGCCGACTCGGGGCCCAGGCCCGCCGAGTCGTCGCCCAGGTGGCCGATGGCCCCAACCTTGAAGCCCGGGCCCGGGATGCCCGACGGGCCGCGTTGCCCCCTGGAGTCCTGACCGGCCACACGGCCGACGACCAGGCCGAGACGGTACTGATGAACCTGCTACGAGGTTCGGGTGTTCCCGGTGCCGCCGGCATCGGGGATCCCCACCGCCGCCCCCTGTTGGCCCTGCGCCGCTCCGAGACCTGGGCCCTTTGTATTGACCAGGGACTCGAGGTGGTGTGCGACCCGATGAACGCCGATCCGCGTTTCACCCGGAATCGGATCCGGCACGAGGTACTGCCCCTATTGGCCGAAGTTACGAGGAGGGACCCAGTACCACTGCTCGCCCGACACGCCGAACGGGCCGCCGAGGCGGTCACACTGCTGGCCGGCTTGGTGACCGAGGTAGACGTCACCGATGTGCGATCGGTGGCCGACCTGCCCGACGACTTGGTACGCCTATCGATTCGCAACTGGTTGGCCGACCGGGCAGCCCTCCCCCCGGACGGCGCATCGGTGGATCGGGTACTGGACGTAGTACGGGGACGGGCCCGGGCCGCCGAGGTGGTGGGCGGCCACCGAGTTGACCGCCATGACGGCCGATTGGCCTACCGTCCTGGCGGGCCACCCGACACCCACCGCAACTAGGGTTCCGGCTCGTGGGCCAGGACCGACCTGTCGAGTTGCCGGCTCCTCAGCGTGTCCTGTTAAGCGCCGAACAAGTCGCTGAAAAGGTGGCCGAACTCGGTGCTCAGATCACCGCCGACTACGCCAGCGAGGCACCATTGTTGGTCGGGGTCCTCAAGGGGGCCTTCGTCTTTATGAGCGACCTGTCCCGGGCCATCGACCTGCCCGTTGAGTTCGACTTCATGGCGGTGTCCTCCTACGGCCACTCCACCCGGTCGTCGGGGGTGGTCCGAATCGTCAAAGACCTCGACATTGACCTCGCGGGGCGCCAAGTGCTCCTCGTCGAGGACATTGTCGACAGTGGTCTGACCCTTAACTACCTGCGGCGGAACCTCCTGGCCCGGAACCCAGCCAGCCTCGAGGTCTGCGCCCTTTTGGTTAGGGATGACTTCCAGTTCGAAGAGGACGTGATCCGCTACACGGGGTTCCGGGTCCCCGCCGATTGGCTCGTGGGGTATGGCCTCGACGTGGGCGAGCGGTACCGCAACCTCCGCGATATCTGGGTGGTGGACCCCAGTTCCGACGGGATTCCGGACTAAGCAGGACTGCTTGGCTCCGGACGAGCCGCCCCCCACCCTGTCATCGCCCGAAACCATCAAAAAAGATCGATGAGGAGGGTGGTGCGGTCCGTTGTCCGGTCGGGGCCGCCAGTAGCCTCGGTGCCGATGAGAGGGAAGTGGGCCAGGGGCATCGTCCCCCGTAATTTCTACTGGATCATCAAGGATCGCCTCGCGGTGTGCGAGCGTCCGGGCGGGTTTGGCGAAAACCACCGCCGGGTCCGCCGCCAGGAGGAGATTATCTGGCTGAGGGAGAATGGATTCGACGTGGTGGTATCGCTCCTGGCCAGCGAGCACAACCTCCACAACTACGACGAGTTGGAGGTCAGCTGGACCCAGCTGCCCTTCAACGGCGCCGAGGACGGCGCGCAGCGGCTGGTGGAAGTGTTCGGGGGGTTCGACTCCCTGCTCGACCAGGGGAAGCGGGTGGTCCTCCACCGGGACGAACTAGGCGAGGTGGTTTGCGGCCTGGTGGCCGCCTACCTGCTTTGGAAAGAACTAGTCCCCACCGGTCCCCGTGCCGTGGCCATCGCCGAGCAACTGCTGGAACGACAGCTGGGCAGTGCGGGCCGCCAGATCGTGGAACAGGTGGCGGGAGCCCGCCCCGCCGATTCGGCCGAGGCCGCTGGGTGAACGAAAGGGAAGACCGGCCATGTTGTTGACGATCGACGTGGGCAACACCCAGACGGTGATCGGCCTCTACGAGGACGAGGCACCACCGACCGCCGCCGCATCAGGGCTGGTCGAGCATTGGCGGATCGCCACTGACGCCGAACGGACCTCCGACGAGCACGCAGTAGTTATCAGGGACCTCCTCCGATCGGCCGGCCAGGACCTGTGTCTCAACGGCGTCTCCATCTGCTCGGCCGTGCCCCGGGCACTGGCCAACCTCCGGGAGATGGTGGACCGCTACATGGACGTCGAGCCTGTGGTGGTCGAGCCGGGGGTGCCGACAGGTATGCCGATCCTCTACGACGACCCACGGGAGGTGGGCGCCGATCGGATAGCTAATGCGATTGCTGTCTTCGACCTCTACGGCGGTCCGGCGGTAGTGGTCGACTTTGGCACCGGGAACAACTTCGACGTGATCTCGGCCGCCGGCGAATTCGTGGGCGGGGCCATTGCCCCGGGGATCGAGGTCAGCCTCGACGCCCTGTTCGGTCGGGCCGCTGCGCTTCGATCCGTGGAGTTAGTGGAGCCCCCCAGCGTGATCGGTCGCACCACTGTGGAGTCCCTCCAGTCGGGTGCGGTGTATGGCTTCGCCGGGCAGGTAGACGGCATGGTCGAGCGCTTCCGGGCCGAACTGGGCGCCTGTACCGTGGTGGCCACCGGTGGCTTGGCCTACCTGATTGCCCCGGTCGCTGCGACCATCGAGCACGTCGAGCCTTTCCTAACTCTGCACGGCCTACGACTGGTCTACCTCCGGAATCGGCAGGGCTGAGGGGTGGGCGAAGGGATCCCCTACCGGTTTGAACCGGGCGTCAACACGGCCCGGGTTCTCGACGACCACGGAGGCCTGGTCGCTGGCGAGGAAAGTGGGGTTGACGTAACAGTGGCCGGTCGGCTGATGCTGCGGCGCCTCCAGGGACGCCTGGCCTTCGGGGTACTCCAGGACTCGTCCGGTCGTATTCAGTTGTTCGCCCCGGAGAAGACCACCCCGGACTTCGCTGGCTTCACTGGGCTGCACCTCGGTGACTGGGTCGGTGTGACCGGAGAGGTGCTGCGCACCAAGCGGGGTGAACTCTCCGTCAGGGTCGACTCATGGGTGCGCCTGGCCGAGGCCCGCCGACCGTTCCCCGACAAGTGGCACGGTATCGCCGATGTCGACACCCGCTACCGGCAGCGGTACGTGGACCTATGGGTCACCGAGGAAGCCCGGAGGGTATTTGCCACCCGCAGTCAGATCGTGTCCTGGATCCGTAGGTGGCTGGAGGGCCGCGGCTTCATGGAGGTTGAGACGCCAGTTTTTCATCCAATCCCCGGTGGTGCGCTCGCCCGCCCGTTCGCCACCCACCACCAGGCCTTGGACATGGACCTATACCTGCGGGTGGCACCCGAGTTGTACCTGAAACGCCTGGTGGTGGGCGGATTTGAACGGGTCTTTGAGATCGCCCGGGTGTTCCGCAACGAGGGGCTATCCACCCGCCATAACCCCGAGTTCACGATGCTCGAGTTGTACCAGGCTTACGCCGATTACCGCGACATCATGGACCTAGTCGAGGAGTTGGTTTCCCAGTTGGCAGTCGAGGTATGTGGGACGACCTCGATTTCCTACGACGGTCGGGATCTGGAGCTGGCTACCCCGTGGCGACGGGCTCCGATGTTGGAGCTACTCGGTGAGTACGGCGGCATCGAGGTCGACCTGGACACCTCCCAGGGGGACTTGGCAGGCTTGTGCCGGGAGAGGGAGATCCCCGTCGAGGACCACTGGGGCTCGGGCAAGCTGATCACCGAGCTTTACGAGAAGACGACCGAGCCTGAGTTGTGGGGTCCGGTGTTCGTGACTGACTACCCACGGGAGGTGTCGCCCCTGTCTAGGGACCATCGCAGCCAGCCGGGTCTCGTGGAGCGCTTCGAGGCGATCGTGGCGGGGCGGGAACTCTGCAACGCGTTCACCGAGGTGGTGGGGCCGGACGACCAACGGGCCCGATTCTCCGATCAAGAGGCGGTACGGGCGGCCGGCGACCAGGAGGCTATGGCGGTCGACGAGGACTACCTGCGGGCCCTCGAGTATGGGCTGCCGCCCACCGGTGGGCTTGGGGTCGGCATCGATCGCCTGGTGATGCTGCTTACCGACACCACGAGTATTCGGGACGTGATCCTGTTCCCCACCCTGCGTCCTGAACAGGGCTGATCGAACCGCCGCAGGCGTTTAGGAGAACGGGGACATCTGGTCGGCGAGAAGGTCGCAGGTGACCTGCAGGGTGCGGATCGCCGGTGTGGGTGGAAGTGAGGCCAGGTCCCGTCGGGCCTGGTCGGTGAAGCCACGGGCGGTGGCGACCGTGTCGGCGATGGCCGCGTCGGCCCTAACCAGGTCCCGGGCCCGGTCCCGGGTGGCGAGGTCCATCGGACCTCCGAGCATGGACCGGAGGTCTGGTCCCGCGGAGCCGGCCAGGGCCCGGATGACGGGGAGGGTGTAGACCCCTTCGACCAGGTCGTTGCCGGCTGGCTTGCCTAGTTCCTCGTCGGTAGCCATCACGTCTAGCAGATCGTCCACAACTTGGAACGCCAGCCCGTAATGGTGTCCGAACGCGCTGAGGGCATCGACCGCCTCCTGGGGGTGACCGGCGACGATGCCGCCGATGCGCGCTGAGGCGGCCAGCAGTGCGGCCGTCTTTCCGGAGATCGACGCCAGGTAGGCCCCCTCGGTTCGGTCCGGGTCGAAGGCTGCTCGGACCTCTCGGACCTGGCCTTCGCAGAGGGCGGCGATGGTGGAGGCCAGTAATCTGGCGACCTCAGTGCCCAGGTCGGCGGCTATCTCTGAGGCCCGGGCCAAAAGGTAGTCACCGGCCAGGATGGCTTCCCGGTTACCCCAGCGGACGTTGACGCTCTTGACGTTACGGCGAGTTTCGGCGCCGTCGATGACGTCGTCGTGGTAGAGGGAGCCCTGGTGGACTAGTTCGACGGCCACCCCTCCCCGGATCACGTCGTCGGTCGGGGCTTTGGGGTGCTCGGCGAGGGCCTGGGCCGAGGCGATGGTCAGGCCCGGTCGGATCCGTTTGCCTCCAGCGTCGATCAGGTGTCGCGACAGGTCGGTCATCAGCGGTTCGTCGGAGTCGATGGCGCGCCGCAGCCCCTTCTCGGTCCGGAGGAGGGCCTCGGCCATACCCGGCAGCTCAAGCAGTGTGGGCGGATCGGCCACGCGGGGAGGATACGGCGGGTTTGACGGTGGTCGAAATCGTCCATTCCGTGCCGTAACGATCGCTGGCCGTCGGCGGCCCGATGGGTAGTCGGTGGTCACGGGTACACTCGACTAAATATCGGGACTGGTGGGGCAGCCGGTCCAGGAGCAGGCCTCGAGACGGAAGGTGAGCGGGTGTTCGAGCGGTTCACCGATAGGGCTAGGCGGGTGGTTGTGTTGGCGCAGGAGGAGGCACGCCTGCTGAACCACAACTACATCGGCACGGAGCACATCCTGTTGGGGCTCATCCATGAAGGTGAGGGGGTGGCCGCTAAGGCGTTGGAGTCCTTAGGCATCTCGCTGGAGGGGGTCCGAAGCCAGGTAGAGGAATTGATCGGCCAGGGTGGGAGTTCGCCGAGCGGGCACATCCCGTTCACGCCGCGGGCCAAGAAGGTCCTCGAGTTGTCGTTGCGGGAGGCCCTCCAGTTGGGGCACAACTACATCGGTACCGAGCACATCCTGCTAGGGCTGATACGCGAGGGCGAAGGCGTGGCCGCCCAGGTACTGGTGAAGTTGGGTGCCGATCTGTCGCGGGTCCGCCAGCAGGTAATCCAGTTACTGTCCGGCTACGCCGGCTCCGGTTCCGGCGGCGCCGAGTCGAGCGAGAAGGCCGGGGCCACCGCGGGTGGTCGCGGCGGAGACAGCCCGTCCGGATCGCTGGTCCTTGACCAGTTCGGCCGCAACCTCACCCTCGCGGCCACCGAGAAGAAGTTGGACCCGGTCATCGGACGGAAGCGCGAACTGGAGAGGGTCATGCAGGTCCTCTCCCGTCGAACCAAGAACAATCCGGTGCTGGTCGGCGAACCCGGCGTGGGCAAGACGGCCATCGTCGAGGGCCTGGCCCAGATGGTGGCCGGGGGGGACGTCCCCGAGACGATTCGAGGAAAGCAGCTCTACACCCTTGACCTGGGCGCTCTGGTGGCCGGAAGCCGTTATCGGGGCGACTTCGAGGAGCGCCTCAAGAAGGTTCTCAAGGAGATCCGGACCCGCGGCGACATCATCCTTTTCATCGACGAGATCCACACCCTGGTGGGTGCCGGGGCAGCCGAGGGGGCGATTGACGCGGCGTCGATCCTCAAGCCGTTGCTGGCCCGGGGAGAGTTGCAGACTATCGGCGCCACCACCCTCGACGAGTACCGTAAGCACGTCGAGAGGGATGCGGCCCTAGAGCGCCGACTCCAGCCAATCACTGTGGACGAGCCCACCGTGGCCCACACCATCGAGATTCTCAAGGGACTCCGGGAGCGCTACGAGTCTCACCACCGGGTGACAATCACCGACCAGGCGCTGGTCGCCGCGGCCAACCTGGCCGACCGCTACATCTCTGACCGGCACCTTCCCGACAAGGCCATCGACCTGATCGACGAGGCCGGGTCTCGGTTACGTCTGCGGCGCATGGACACCCCCGACGACCTCCGGGAACTCGAGACCGACCTCGCTGAGGTTGTCCAGCGTAAGAAGGCCGCGGTGGAATCTCAGGACTTCGAAGAAGCTGGCCGACTGCGCGACCAAGAGAAGGAACTGCAGTCTCGTAAGGCCGAGAAGGAGTCCGAAATCCGGTCGTCCGGCGTGGACCTGTTCGACGAGGTCGATGAGGAGGCGGTCGCCGAGGTCCTCTCGGTGTGGACCGGGATTCCCGTCTACAAGTTGACCGAAGAGGAGACCCAGAAACTTCTCCGGATGGAGGACGACCTCCATAAGCGCGTTATCGGCCAGGAGGACGCCATCGGGGCGGTCAGCCAGGCCATCCGTCGTACCCGGGCTGGCCTGGCCGACCCGAAGCGTCCATCGGGGTCATTCATCTTCCTGGGGCCCTCAGGGGTGGGAAAGACCGAACTGGCCAAGACGCTGGCCGAGTTCCTCTTTGGCGACGACCAGGCGCTGATCGCCCTCGACATGTCCGAATACATGGAGAAGCACACGGTCAGTCGTCTGATCGGCTCACCGCCCGGGTACATCGGGTACGAGGAGGGAGGACAGTTGACCGAGGCGGTCCGTCGTCGCCCGTTCTCGGTAGTGCTCTTCGACGAAATCGAGAAAGCCCATCCGGACGTGTTCAACATCCTGTTGCAGATCCTTGAGGAGGGCCGGCTCACCGACGCGCAGGGCCGCTCGGTGGATTTCCGCAACACGGTCCTGATCATGACATCCAACCTGGGTACTGCCGACCTGCGCAAGGCCAACCTGGGCTTCGTCAAGGCGGGCGAGGCGATTAGCTATGAGCGGATGAAGGCCAAGGTCCAGGACGCCCTCAAGACCAACTTCCGGCCCGAGTTCCTGAACCGGATCGACGAAACCATCGTATTCCACGAGTTGACGATGGAGGAAGTGGTTCGGGTGGTGGACCTCATGATCCGGCGGGTGGTCGACCAATTGGCCGGGCAGGGCCTTGGGTTGGAGCTCACTGATGCCGCCAAGGCCTACCTGGCTGCCGAGGGCTACGACCCGACGATGGGGGCCCGCCCCCTGCGTCGGGCAATCCAACGCCTGGTTGAGGACCCGCTGTCCGAACGGCTGCTCCAAAAGGAGTTCACAGCCGGCGAGATCATCGTTGTCGACGTGGTGGAGGACACCGACGACGAATCGGATGACGAGCCGAAGGAGACGGCCGGTGACGCGGCTCGGGAGGGCAGCCGGATCGTCTTCAGGGCCATCGCCGGGTTCGAACCACCGACCATGGAGATGGCCGTGGAGGGCGCTGAGTAGGCACCCCGGCTGGGCACGGCGCCGTCGGACCGGCCCCCTCACCTAGCGTCGTAATCATGTCTGTGTCTGTCTCATGCCGGGTCCTAATGCACCTGGTGGCCCTGGCCGCCTCCGTGTTGGTGCTCTCGGCTTGTCAGGTGGAATCGACGGTGAGCGTCGAGGTGGCCGGCGACGGTTCGGGGGTGGTCGGAGTGGAGGTCCTCCTCGACGAGGAGGCGACCGTCGCGGTGGGGAACCTTGAGCGCCAGCTGCGCTACGACGACTTGGTCGAAGCAGGCTGGTCGGTGGACCGTCCGGTTCTGACCGACGACGGTGGCACCCTGGTGACGGCCGCCAAGCCATTTGAGGTGCCGAACCAGCTGGGCCCACTCCTCGACGAGATTCTTGGTCCGGGGGTCTTCGACGATTTCGAACTAGTTCGAGAGCGCTCCTTCGCCACCACGGCCTGGGTGATCTCCGGCGTCGTCGATCTGTCGCGGGGCCTTGATCTGTTTAGCGATCCGGCGCTCAGGGAGGTCCTCTCAGGGCTGCCCCTGGGGCGGACCCCCGAACAACTGGCCGAACTTGTCGATTGCGAGACGCCCTGCGATCCGGCTGGGGTCTTCACCTTGGACCTGGTGGTGACCCTGCCTGACGATCCGAATCTTCCGGCGGAGGCAGCCCGGTGGTCGGTCCAACTTGGTGACAGGACAGCGACCCCGTTCGAGTTGTCCTCGACGATCCGCCACCGAGCGCCCCGGCTGTGGCTGGTGGTCTCACTGGTCCTAGTCGGCATGGCGGTGGTTGCCCTCGTCGTGCAGGGAATCCGGGCGTTGCTCGGGCGACCTACCACTCCGGCCACCGCCCGGCCAGTACGGGCCCGCCGGAAGGCATCGGAGATCATCGAGCAGCCGCCGCGATCCCCGGATGAACCCACCGACCGGAGCGTGCAACTGGTGGTCGTAGGCGGCACCGGGGTGATCTGGCAGGGGGGTACGGGGCCCGAGGGGCTGCTGGTGCCCTTCGTTCGGGCCCGTGGCGGGATCGCCGACGCCGAGGAGATCGCCGACCGGTACCGGTCGGCGAGCCTCGGCCAGGTATCGACCGCCGAGTTCTGGTTGTCGATCGGGGTACTCGGCGACCCGGATGCCCTGGACGACGATTATCTGGCCCGGGTGGGACTGCGTCCGGACACCCGGCCGTTCCTCGAGCAAATGGCGGCCCGTGGCCTGCCTGTGGCCTGCATGACCAATGCCGTCCTGTCCTGGGCCCAACACCTCCGGCAGGGCCTCGGTCTACAGGAGTTGATCGCCCACTGGGTGGTCAGCGGCGAAGTTGGGGCCCGTAAGCCCAGCAATGCGATGTTCGAGGCGGTTCGTCGGATGACCGGGGTGGCCTATCCCAACATGCTGCTCATCGACTCGGACCTGTCGACCCTCGAGGCAGGTCGTGGTGTGGGGATGTCAACAGTGCTAATGAGAGGTCGTGCCCTGGTGCCCGACGGGTTCGCCCATCCGGTGATCGATGGGTTCGCCA
>JAKUSA010000024.1 GCA_022449565.1 Acidimicrobiales bacterium
TGTTGCCGAGTGGCGACAGCTCTTTAGTGTGCTCCCGGGTTTGGTCTTCCCACTCCTGCTGGCCGCGGTCTACACCCGCCAGTTCCAACGGGCACTGGGTCTGCCGGGCTTTCCGGAGGTGGAGTCGTTCCTCGACTTCATCCTGCCGGCCTCGATTCTCCAGGCGGTCTCGTTCGGGGCCAGTTCGGCGGGAATGGAGTTGGCTCTCGACATCGAGAACGGGTTCCTCGACCGATTGCTGGCCTCCCCGGTGGCCCGGGTACCGGTTCTGGTCGGACGCCTCGCTGGCGCGGCGATCGTTGCCGCCGGCAAGACCCTGGTGATCGTCGCCGTCTTCATGGTGTTCGGTGCCGAGATAGCCGGAGGACCGGCGGCCGTCCTGGTATTGCTCGCGGTGTCGTCCCTCTTGGTGCTGGTCATCGGCGGGATCAGCCAGGTGCTGGCCATCCGCACCGGTTCCCAGGAGGCGGTCGGTGCCACGTTCCCGTTGATCTTCGTGACCATCTTCATGAGTTCAGCGTTCTTTCCGACGAGCCTCATGTCCGGATGGTTCCGGGTGGTGGCTCAAAACAATCCGATCACCTGGATCGTCGACCCCCTCCGTCGCCTCGTTGTCGTCGGGTGGTCGTGGACCGACGCCGCCGCCACCCTGGGTATTCCGGCCGTCTGTGCAGTGGGGACCGTCGGTGCCGCCCTCGCCGCCCTGCAGAGGAAGCTGTCCCGGCCGTGACCGCCACCATCGCTCCGACGGCTGAGCCGACCCGGCCTTGGAGGATCGCCTGGTCGGTGTGCTGGCGGGGTATGTCGCGGATCCGGTCCCGACCGTTGCTGATCATCCCGATGTTGTTCATGCCCCTCGTGCTGGTGGTCAGTTTTACTGGCGCGTTCAGCTCCCTTACCAGGATTCCTGGGTACGGGACCGGGAGTACCTTCAACTGGATGACTCCCTACGCCGTTCTACACGGAGCGATGTTCGGAGGCCTGGGTGGAGCCACAGCCACCGCCGACGACATGGAGTCCGGTTTCTTTGATCGGCTGCTACTGGCCCCCGGGGGTCGACTTCCACTCATCTCCGGGACAGTGGCCTACAGCGCCCTCCGATCGATCATTCCCACCACGGCAGTCCTCCTAGTGGCCGTTCCCAGCGGGTTGGAACTCGGGGGTGGGCCCACCGCGGTCGTGCTCCTCTACCTTGCGGCGGCGGTGATGGCGGCGGTGCTCTGTCTCGTCGGCCTGGCGGTCGTCTACCGAAAGGGCACCATGCGGTCGGTGATGCCAGTACAGATCCTGGCCTTCAGCATGATGTTCATGTCGACCGGTCAGGTTCCGCTCGACTTCATGGACGGATGGCTCTTCCATGTGGCTCGGCTGAACCCGGCGACCAGCGTGATGCGCTTCGCCCGCCAGGGGTTTATCGGCGATATCACCTGGTCGGTGACCTGGCCCGGTCTGGTGGCCATGGCGGTGATGGTTTCAGCCACCGTGGTAGCTGCCGCGACCAGCATGACGAAGTTGAGCCGCTGAC
The DNA here is from genome assembly GCA_022449565.1 of Acidimicrobiales bacterium. Classification (GTDB taxonomy): domain Bacteria; phylum Actinomycetota; class Acidimicrobiia; order Acidimicrobiales; family MedAcidi-G1; genus JAKUSA01. The sequence continues at coordinate 1,526 of JAKUSA010000024.1, forward strand.
CGGGTGGGTGGAGTCCATCCGGGTGGGGTTGGCTAGGGTCGGCACGCCCATCCGGATCGTGGCTAAGGCCCAGGGAGGTCAGCAGTGCAGGTTTCCATGACGATCAACGGCGATCCGGTCTCGGCGGACGTCGAGCCCCGGCTGCTGCTCGTCCACTTCATCCGCGATCGGGCCGGCTTGACCGGTACCAACATCGGTTGCGACTCGTCGTCGTGTGGAGCCTGCACGATCCACCTTGGTGGCGAGGCGGTCAAGTCCTGCACTGTGCTGGCCGTCCAGGCCGACGACTGCGACATCACAACTATCGAAGGTCTGGCCGACGGCGACACCCTCCACCCGATGCAGCAGGCCTTCCACGAGTGTCATGCACTGCAGTGCGGCTACTGCACGCCAGGGATGGTCATGGCCGCCGTGTCCCTGCTCGACGAGGTGCCCAATCCCACCGAGGCCGACGTCCGGGAGGGGCTGGAGGGCAACCTGTGCCGTTGCACCGGCTACCACAACATCGTGCGGGCCGTCCTGCAGGCGGCGGGCGACCAGTCGTGATCCCTGTCGCCTTCGACTACGAACTGGCCACCTCGGCCGAGCACGCCCTGTCGCTACTGGCTGAGCACGGCGATGACGCCAAGGTCTTGGCCGGCGGGCATTCGCTCATACCGCTGATGAAGTACCGATTGGCCACGCCGGCCGTCGTGGTGGACGTGGGCCGGCTAAGTGACCTGTCTTACGTTCGGGAGGATGGCGACCACCTGGCCATCGGCGCACTCACCCGGCACCGAGATGTGGAGGTCAGCGACCTGGTGGTGGCTAATGCTGCGCTCCTGGCTGAGGCCACCCGGAATGTGGGTGATCCGCAGGTACGCCACCGTGGCACGATCGGCGGTGCCCTGGCCCACGGGGATCCGGCCTCCGACATCCCGGCGGCTGTCCTGGCTCTGCGGGGCACCCTGGTCGTGCAGGGTCCGTCGGGAAGCCGGGAGGTGGCCGTCGACGACTTCTTCACCGGCTTCCTGGAGACGGCGCTCGCTCCCGACGAACTCCTTACCGAAGTTCGGATCCCAAGGGTTCCCGACGCCAGGTGGTCGTTCCAAAAGTTCAACCGGCGCGCTCAGGACTGGGCGATCGTCGGCGCTGCGGTCCTGGTGGCCGAGGGGAACTGCGGGGTGGGCCTGGTCAACATGGACGCCCGTCCGGTGCGGGCCGTAGCAGTGGAGGCCGCGGTGAATTCCGGTGCCTCCGCCGCCGACGCCGCTGAGGCAGCCCCTGAGGGTCTGGAACCACCAAGTGATCTCAACGCCAGTCCGGAGTACCGGTGCCATCTGGCCCGGGTTCTGACCCGCCGGGGCCTGGAACAAGCCAGTCGTTGAGCACCAGGGGTCACTCTGCGACCGCTGCGGGGCCGGGGGCCGTAGCCTGACCCCATGACCATCCGAGACGTGGCCTCGGTGGACGAGGTCGTCGAGCAGTTGGCCGCCCAGGACTACCTGGCCGACCGGGGGTTGGGCACGGCCATCTACCTGGCCCTCCGCCTGGTGCGTCCCCTGCTGCTCGAGGGTGAGGCCGGGGTCGGCAAGACCGAGGTGTCCAAGGCCCTGGGGGCGTGGTCCGGTGGCGAGTTCATCCGCCTGCAGTGCTACGAGGGGATCGACGCCTCCCAGGCGGTCTACGAGTGGGACTACGTCCGTCAGCTGCTGCACCTGCGGGCTGCCGAGGCGACCGGCACCGCCGACGGCACGTCAACCACCGACCTGGAGGACGAACTCTACGATGAGCGATTCCTGGTCCGGCGGCCGCTGCTCCAGGCCCTGTCGACGACCGGCGGGCCGCCCCCGGTGCTGCTCATTGACGAGGTTGACCGGGCCGATGACGAGTTCGAGGCGTTTCTGCTGGAGATCCTGTCGGACTATGCGGTGACGGTGCCCGAGTTGGGCACGTTCGCCGCCGAGGTGGCCCCGGTGGTGGTCATTACCTCGAACCGGACTCGAGACGTCCACGATGCCCTCAAGCGTCGTTGCCTCTACCACTGGGTGGAACATCCCGACGTGAGCCGCGAAGTGGAGATCCTCCGCGTCCGGGCCCCCCACGTGTCGGTCTCGTTGGCTCGCGACGTGGCCCTGGTGGCGGCACAGCTGAGGGACATGGGGCTCTACAAGCCTCCGGGGGTGGCTGAGAGCCTCGACTGGGCGGAGGCGCTGGTGCTCGTCGGGGCGGACGACCTCGACGAGGTGGTCATGGACGACACCATCGGCTCCCTGCTCAAGTACCGAGAGGATCAAGAACGGGTCCGGGCGCGCGGGTTCGGCGACCTGCTGGCCACCGTCCGCCAGGGTTGAGCGACGTGCCGAGCGGCCCGCCACGGACCGCCGACCGCCATCTGGTCGCCTTCGCAGGGGCCCTGCGCCGGGCAGGAGTTGACGTGCCTGTGGGCTGCACCCTCGAGTTCGGTCGGGCCGTTGCCGAGGTGGGAGCCGATACGGCCGAAGGCGTCTATTGGTCGGGCCGTGCCACCCTGGTGAAGCGCCCGGAGGAGATCCCCCTCTACGACGAGGTCTTCTCGAGCCACTGGCTAGGCGGGGCCCCGCGTTCCGGGGGGGTTGCCGAGCTACCGGCCCTAACCCTGGTGCTCGACGACGGCCCAGCCACTACCCAGAACGACGTGGTCGAGGAGTCGCCGGCCGCCGACACGTTCACAGTGCGGTATTCGCGTGCTGAGGTTCTTGGGGCTAAGGACTTCGCAGAGTGCACCGAAGAGGAGTTAGCCGAGTTGCACGATCTGATGGACCGCTTCAGGTTCGTGCGGGCCACCCGACGGTGCCGCCGCCTGCGCCCGGCGGCCGGGAGGGGACGGCCCGACCTTCGCCGCACGGTACGTGCCGCGATGGGGACCGGCGGAGAGCCGCTTCGCTGGTTTTCCGTGGAGCCAGGAGAGCGGCCGCGTCGGTTGGTACTGCTCCTCGACGTGAGCGGATCCATGGAGCCATACGCCCGGGCCCTGATCCGGTTCGTGCACGCGGCGAGCGTCGGTCGTTCGCATGTGGAGGCCTTCGCCCTGGGAACCCGGCTGACCCGGCTGACCCGTGAATTGGCGACCCGCGACCCGGATGCCGCGCTGGCCCGGGTGACCGGGGCGGTGGCCGACTGGTCGGGTGGGACCCGGCTGGGGGATGGCCTGGCCGAATTCAACGACCAGTGGGGGGTCCGAGGAATGGCTCGGGGGGCCCGTGTGGTGATCCTCTCCGACGGCTGGGACCGCGGCGATCCGTCGGTCATGGACGAGCAGATGCTCCGTTTGGGTCGGGTGGCCCACGAGGTGGTCTGGGTGAATCCGCTGAAGGCGACGCCCGGGTACGCCCCCCTGGCCCAGGGGATGGCCGCTGCGCTTCCCCATGTCGACCAGTTCGTGGCCGGGAACTCGCTGGACTCGCTGAGGGTGCTGGCCGGGTTACTGGCCGACTAGCCGGCCGGTGGCCCTTTAGCCGGTGTTACGCATCCCGGCGGCGATCCCGTTAATGGTCAGGCGGAGCCCCCGCCGTAGCGCGTCAGTGTCGTCGCCCGAGCGTGATCGGCTCAGCATCTCCACCTGCAGGACGTTGATGGGGTCCAGGTAGGCGTCTCGGACGGCCAGAGTTCGCCGCAACAGGGGCTTCTCGGCTAGTAGTTCCCGACCGGTGATCACCTCAACCTCGTCAACGGTCCGCTGGTACTCATCGACCACCAGATCGAATAGGTGGTGGAGTGACGGGTCGACCAGTCTCTCCACGTAGTGCCGGGCGATCCCCAGGTCGGTCTTGGTGAGCGTCATCTCCATGTTGGAGATGAAGGTGCGGAAGAAGTGCCAGTCGGCGAACATGCCCCGCATTTCGGCCTCCTGGCCGGCCGCCCGGCGGGCGGCCAGGCCGCTACCCGCCCCGAACCATCCGGGAATGATCTGGCGGGACTGGGTCCATCCGAACACCCAGGGGATGGCCCGCAGGTCGGTGATACCGGAAGTGGCGGTGCCCCGGCGGGACGGCCGGGAGCCGATATTCATCTGGGCCAGTTCCTCCACTGGGGTCGAGGAGGTGAAGAACTCGACCAGGCCGGGAGTCTCCACGAAGCCCCGGTAGGCGATGTAGGCGTCCTGGGAGATGCGGTCCATAGTCTCGTACCAACGGGCGACCGTGCTCTCATCGTGGCGCGGAGTCCGGTGGGCGAGTGACCCCTCGATCAGTGCGGTGAGGGCCAGATCAAGGTTGCGGCGGGCGATGTCCGGGTGCCCGTACTTGTCGGCGATCACCTCTCCCTGCTCGGTGAACTTCACCTCGCCGTCTAGCACCCCGTTGGGTTGGCTGAGGATCGACGCGTGCGTCGGGCCACCACCCCGTCCGATCGTGCCGCCCCGACCGTGGAAGACCCTGATGGGGACCCCGGTTTCCCCGGAGACGTCCCTTATAGCCCGGAGGGCCTTGTGAATCTCCCACTGGGAGGTGGTAATGCCCCCGTCCTTGTTGGAGTCCGAGTAGCCGACCATGACCTCCTGGGTACCGCCCCTGAGTCCCACGATCCGCCGGTAAGGGTCGATGGCCAGCAGGGCCCGGAGGGTCGAGCCGATTGATCGGAGGTCCTCGATGGTCTCGAAGAGTGGTACGAAGCCGATTCGTGCCGTCTCGTGTGCTAGGTCAACCAGTCCAACCTCCCGGGCCAGTAGTACGGGGGCCAGTACATCGTCGACACCGCGGGTCATCGAGACGACGTAGCTTTCGACCACCTCGTCGCCGTCACGGTCCATGATCGTCCGAAGGGTGCGGAACAGGGCTAGGGCTCCTGCATCGTCCGGACTGCGTGGCGGGGCCAGTGGCCGACGGCTCTCCAACTCGGCGGACAGGAGATCCGTCCGCTCGTCGGCGGTAGCCGATTCGTAGTCGATGTCGTTGGCCGCGAACAGGGTGGTAAGGGCCTCGTGGTGACGTTCCGCGTGCTCCCGGATGTCCAGGGTGGCCAGGTGGAAACCGACCGTATTCACGATCCGTCGGACGCGGGCAACCGCCCCCTCGGCGAGAAGGCCGCCATTGTTCTCCCGCAGCGACTGTTCGATGAGTGCCAGGTCAGCGTCAAGTTCAGCCGCCGATTGGTAGCCGCGGTCCCGATCCAGGGAGGCTTCCCTGAGCCGCCGGTGGATGGCCTGACAGCGAATCCGGTAGGGCTCCGACGGGTCGTCCTCGGTGGTCGAAGCGCCCAGGTCGGCCAGGTCGGTGGCGGCCGCGACGAGTAGTTCGGCGGAGACCTCGTTGACCCGGGTGCTCATGGTCAGCACCTCGGCCAGATCGGCCACCTCTTCGGCCAGGATGCGGAGGGCCTCGCTGCGCTGGAGTTCGAGTACCTGATCGGTGATGGTTGGGGACACGTTGGGGTTGCCGTCCCGGTCGCCACCCACCCAGGAGCCGAACCGGATGGGGACCCGGTCGGCAGGAAGGGTCGCGCCGACCGACTCGAGGACAGCCTGCAGTTCGTCGAGCAACTTGGGTACCGCCTCGCGAACTGTTTGGGTCAGGTAGTAGATGACAAAGCGGGCCTCGTCGAGGGGGTCGGGTCGGACGTGGCGCAGTTCGTCGGTCTGCCAGACCGCCTCAATCAGCTCGTCGATCCGGCGGTCGAGACGGCGTCGGTCGGCCTCGGTGCGACGGGGGTCGCCCCGTTCCTCGACCAGTTCGGCGATGCGGGCCATCTTGTCGAGGATCGCCGGACGGGATGCCTCGGTGGGGTGGGCGGTGAACACAGGTCGGAGTTCGGCGCGACCAATCAGCTCGGCAATCTCGTCTGGCCCGATGCCCCGCTCGACCAGTGCCGGGATGGCTTCTTCGAACTGGTTGGCTACGTTTGGGGACCCGGAGTTGAGGTCCTCGATCCGGTGAACCTGTTCGGCCACGTTGGCCAGGTGGAAGTACACCGTAAAGGCTCGGACGAGCAGGTTGGCCTCAACCGGGTCGGTGTTGTCGAACAACTCGGCCAGCCTCCGGGTCACCGAGTCGCCGGAGTCGAGGGAGCGGAGGTCTCGGGAGAGCGATCGGACCCGTTCGACTGTGTCGAGTAACTGTGGTCCGTACTGACGAACGAGGGTGTTGCCCAACTGGTGGCCGAGCCGCCGAATATCGGCGCGCAATGCGACGTCGGTGGCCTCGTGGGGGCCGGAGGCCACCGTCGTCATGGGCCGACACTACTCTCCACAAGGCCCCGAATCTCCCTTATTATTACATCTAGTTGAATCACAGGAAAACTTCAGCCACAATGTGCGTGTAGAGCAGTTGGGATGGTTGGCGCCCGGCCGTCGGAACACGGCAGGGATCCGGCCCCCCGGGGGGAACCGATGAGTCACACCCGACATCCGAACGCACGTCGGCGGCTACAGCGCAGCGAGTTGGCGGTCCCCGGGTCGAATCCGTCCCTGTTCGACAAGGCCGCGGCCAGCGACGCCGACTACGTGTTTCTAGACCTGGAAGACGCTGTCGCCCCCGGAGACAAGGAGGAGGCCCGCACCAACGTCATCGACGCCCTGGGCGACATCGACTGGAGGGAGCGGGGCAAGACCGTCTCGGTGAGGATCAACGGCATTGACACCCACTACATGTATCGGGATGTGGTCGACGTCGTAGAAAAGGCCGGAGGGCATCTCGACACGATTCTGATCCCCAAGGTAGGGGTCCCAGCAGACGTTTACCTAGTGGATGCCATGGTCACGCAGATCGAAACGGCCATGGGCCTGGACGGACGGATCGGTCTTGAGGCGCTGATCGAGACCACCCTCGGGATGGCCAACGTCGAGGCCATCGCCATCTCCAGCAACCGGCTCGAGGCCATGCACTTCGGAGTGGCCGACTACGCAGCGAGTTGTCGGGCCCGCACGATGGTCATCGGCGGCCTCAACCCCGACTATCCGGGGGACCAGTGGCACTCGGCCCTGTCGCGGATACTGGTGGCCTGCCGGGCCTACGGTCTGCGTCCCATCGACGGGCCGTTCGGGGACTTCAACGACCCGGACGGGTACCTGCTCGGCGCCCGACGGGTCGCCGCCCTGGGCTACGAGGGGAAATGGGCCATCCACCCCTCCCAGATCGCCCTGGCCAACGACGTGTTCTCACCACCGCCCGACGAGATCGAAAGGGCCCGCCGGATTCTCGGGGCCTTGGACGAAGCGGCCGCTGACGGACGGGGAGCCGCGCAGCTGGACGGCCGCATGATCGATGCGGCCTCAGCGCGGATGGCCGAAAACATCGTGGCTACCGCCGAGGCCATCGGGCAGCGGTAGAAGATACTCAGCGAACGGCACGCGATGGACATTCACGAATACCAGGCCAAGGCACTGCTCAAGGAGTACGGGGTTCCGATCCCCTTCGGGGGTTTGGCCTACAGCCCTGAACAGGCCGCCTACCGGGCCAAAGAGATCGGCGGGGACCGATGGGTTGTCAAGGCCCAGGTTCACACCGGGGCCCGGGGCAAGGCCGGGGGTATCAGAGTCTGCTCGGACGAGCACCAGGTGTGGGACGCCGCCGATGAGCTATTGGGCCACCGTCTGGTCACCGACCAGACCGGCCCGGCCGGCAAGGGTGTCTACCGGCTCTACGTCGAACCCGTGGTGGTTTTCGACCAGGAGCTCTACATGTCGATGGTGCTCGACCGCGCCTCCGAGCGGATCGTGCTCGCCATGTCGGCCTCCGGCGGTATGGAGATCGAGGAACTAGCCGAACAGGATCCAGAGGCCATCGTGAGGGTCATCATCGAGCCGGCAGTTGGCCTCCTGGCCTTCCAGGCCAGAGAAGCGGCCTTCGCCTGCGGGTTGGATACCGCGCTGATCTCCCAGGCCGAGCAGATCCTGCTGTCTGCCTACCGGATGTTCCGCGACCACGATGCCACCCTGCTCGAGGTCAACCCGCTCGTCGTGACCGAGGACCGTCGCCTGATTGCCCTGGATGCCAAGATGAGTTTCGACGACAACGCCCTGTTCCGCCACCAGAACATCTCCGAACTCCGGGATAAGTCCCAGGAGGACCCCCGGGAGATGAGCGCCCTTGACCGCGGACTCAACTACGTGGGGCTCGAGGGGAATATCGGCTGCATCATCAACGGCGCCGGCCTGGCCATGGCCTCGATGGACATGATCAAACACGCTGGCGGCGAGCCAGCCAACTTTCTCGACATCGGAGGCGGAGCGTCGCCCGACAGGGTGGCCAAGGCGTTCCGGCTGGTCCTGTCCGACGATCGGGTCGAGGCCATCCTGGTGAACATATTCGCCGGCATCAACCGCTGTGACTGGGTGGCCGAGGGGGTGGTCAAGGCCATGACCGAGCTCGAGGTCGGGGTCCCGGTAGTCGTACGCCTCGCGGGAACCAACGTCGAGGAGGGACGCCGGATCCTCGCCGAGAGTGACGTGGAATTGACCACCGCCGAGACACTTGCCGAAGCCGGCGAGAGGGCAGTGGCATCCGTGTCCCGGGAAGCGCTTCGGGAGGGTTGAACCAATGAGCATTGTCATCGACGAGACAACCAGAGTTGTGGTCCAAGGGGTCACCGGTCGCATGGCCACCTTCCACACCGAAGAGATGGTCGAGTACGGCACCAACGTGGTAGCCGGCACGTCGCCCGGCAAGGGGGGAACCGAGCACGCAGGGCTTCCGGTGTTCGACACTGTCAAGAACGCGGTGGCCGAAACCGGAGCTCAGGCCAGCATCGTGTTTGTCCCCCCGCCCTTCGCCGCTGACGCCATCATGGAAGCCGTCGACGCCGGCCTCCGGACCTGCGTGTGCGTCACCGACGGCATCCCTGCCCAAGACATGATGAAGGTCAAGCGCTACATGCGGACCAAACGGGTGGAGCGGCGGATGCAACTCATCGGACCGAATTGCGCCGGTGTCATCAGCCCCGACCGGGCCCTACTGGGGATCATGCCCGGCCATATCTACACCTCTGGACCAGTAGGGATCATCAGCCGGTCCGGCACCCTGGGCTACGAGGCGGCGTCGCAACTCAAAGAGGAAGGCATCGGGGTGAGTACCAGTATCGGAATTGGCGGCGATCCGATCAACGGAAGTTCGTTCAAGGACCACCTACAGGCCTTCGAACAGGACCCAGACACCAGCATCGTGTTGCTCATCGGTGAGATCGGCGGCCCCCAGGAGGCCGAGGCCGCCGAGTTCGCCCGCGACCACATGCACAAGAAAGTTGTGACCTACATCGCCGGGCTTTCGGCACCCAAGGGCCGGACTATGGGCCACGCCGGGGCCATTGTGACCGGTTCCGGTGAGTCGGCAGCCGAGAAGATCGAGATCATGCGCGAGTGCCGGATCCCGGTCATTGAGCGTCCTTCTGACTTCGGGACGGCCATCGCCAAGATGATCTAGGCGGGCGGCGAGCGGCCGGCGGGCAGCCGGGCCGTAGCCTGATGGGTGATGCGGGAGATCCTGGGCGACATCCGGCGCTGGCAGCGTCTGGGAAGGAGGGTGGCCCTAGCGCGGGTTGTGGACCTCGAGGGTTCCGGCCCGCGCCTGCCCGGCGCGGCGATGGCCGTGGCCGACGATGGCGAGGTGACCGGATCGGTCTCAGGGGGTTGCGTCGAGGCCGCGGTAGTCACCGAGGCCCTAGAGGTGCTTGGGAAGGGCGACCGTCGCATGGTGTCTTTTGGCTATAGCGACGACGAGGCCTTTGCAGTTGGGCTGACCTGTGGCGGCACGGTCCACTTGTTCATCGAACCGCTCGACTGGTAGTCGGTGATGGGTGGAGGCGACACACAGGCCACCCCGGTCTTTGACCGGGTAGGGGACCTCCTTGACGCCGAGGAGCCTTTCGCTCTGGTGACCATTATCGAGGGTCCGGGTACCGGCTCCAAGCTCGTGGTCCGCCCCACGGGAGTCGCCGACCCGGCCTTCGAGGGAACACTCGGTGATCCGGGGCTGGACCGGGTGGCCATTCGTGACGCCCGGGGCGAACTGGCCGCAGGTCGCAGTGGGGTTCGCCACTACGGCGAGCACGGCGAGGCCCGGGAGGAGACCGTCGTGGTGTTCGTCGAGTCCTTCGCCGTCCCTCCTCGGATGCTGGTCTTTGGGGCAGTCGACTTCACCGGGGCGCTTGTCAGGGTGGCCAAGGTGCTCGGCTACCGGGTGACGGTCTGCGATGCTCGCGAGGTCTTTGCCACCAGCCGCCGCTTTCCGACGGCCGATGAGGTGGTGGTCGACTGGCCCCATAGATTGCTCGAGCGGGTCGGTGAGAACCTGGGCGAGCGCGACGCGGTGTGCGTGCTGACCCATGACGACAAGTTCGACGTACCGGCCGTCATCTCCGCCCTGGACACCCAGGTCGGCTACATCGGCGTGATGGGTTCCCGTAGGACCCACGCGAACCGCCTGGTCCGGCTTCGGGAGGCCGGGGTGGACGAGGCGGGATTGGCACGGCTGCGCTCACCGCTCGGCCTCGACATCGGCGCCCGTACACCCGAGGAGACAGCGGTGTCGATCGTCGCCGAAATTATCGCCCTAAGGACGGGGCGCTCCACCCGGGCGCTCTCCGACTCCGATGGCCCGATCCATGGCTGACCGGGTCGTCTCCGGGCGGTGACCGTCGCCGCGGTCGTCCTGGCCGCCGGCGGGGCATCCCGCTGGGACGGCCCCGGCCACAAACTTCTGGCCGACCTGGGGGGCCGACCACTGGCCGCCTGGGCCATCGACGCGGCGGCGGCCGCCGGCCTGGACGAACTGGTGGTGGTCACAGGCGCCGCCGACCTGGTCGGGTTGGTGCCCCCCGGAGCCACGGTGGCCCACAACCCGGATTGGGCCGACGGCCAAGCAGGATCGCTCCAGGTGGCGGTGTCCAGGTGCCGGGAAGCCGGACATCGCGCCTTCGTGGTCGGTCTGGCCGACATGCCCGGGGTTCCCGCCACGGCCTGGCGTGCGGTGGCCGACGCACCGGGACAACTGGCCACGGCCACCTTTAACGGTCGGCGTCGCCCTCCTGTCAAGGTGGGCGCCGACTTGTGGGACGAATTGCCGACTACCGGCGACCAGGGCGCTCGGGGGCTGCTGGCGGCTGGGGCTCGGCCGGTGGCCGAAGTAGCGTGCGATGGTCGCGGCGACGACATCGACACTCTGGGGGATCTCCGAACGTGGAGCTAACGAACGACTTTGAGGTGCTGGCACCCATCGAGCGGGTCTGGGCGATTTTCAACGACATTGAACGGATCACCCCGTGCCTACCAGGGGCGCAACTTCTAGAGGTCGAAGGTGACGAGTTCCGCGGCGTGGTCAAGGTGAAGGTCGGGCCGATCACCGCCCAGTACCAGGGCACGGCCGTCTTTGTCGAACGGGACGCCGCCGCCCACCGGGTGGTGATTCGGGGCGAGGGTCGGGACACCCGCGGCTCCGGCAACGCGTCGGCCGACATCACCGCCCAACTCCAGGCGACGGAGGGCGGAACCCGGGTGACGGTGGGCACCGACCTGAAGGTGACCGGCAAGGTCGCCCAGTTCGGGCGGGGGGTCATGGCCGACGTCTCGAAGAAGCTCATGGGCCAGTTCGCCGAGAATCTGAGCGACCTGATCGCATCCGATGTCGGGGAGCTCCCCGACGCACCGCCCGAGGCGGATCCGTCCACCGGGGCCCGGGTGATCGACGCACCCGAGGCCGTTCCAGTCGACCTTCTGGGAACGGCCGGGGCGCCCCTGCTTCGACGTCTCCTCCCGGCAGTCGCTGTTGTGGCGGTGGTCCTAGTGATCATCGCCATCGTCATCTAGGAGGAACGTGTCCAAGGGTGGTTCCCCGGTGGAAGGGGAGCCCACCGAGGCGGATCGAGAACTGATCCGGGAGAGCTTGGGCCGTGAACCTACCGGCCGGTTCACGGTGGCTGTACGTGACGGAGCTGGGCGGCCAGTTGTGATCCGCAACCATCCGGTGTTGGAGGACGGACGCCCGATGCCCACCCTTTACTGGTTGGTCGACGACGACCTCCGGGCCCGGGTGGGCCGTCTCGAGTCGGCCGGGGGTGTTCGTCGGGCTGAGGCCGAGTGCCGCCCGGAAGCTTTGACCGAGGCCCACCTTCGTTACGCCGTGGAACGGGAGGCGGAACTGCCATCCGATCACGCAGGCCACCGACCCACCGGGGGAGTGGGAGGTACCCGCCAGGGCGTGAAGTGCCTGCATGCCCACTATGCCTGGTTCTTGGCCGGGGGCGACGATCCGGTCGGTCTCTGGGTGCACCAGCGACTAGGTGGCCAGATCCAGCCGGCGGGAGGTGCCCCAGCGGCTGACCACCACGGGGAGTTGGTGGCTGCCATCGATTGCGGGACTAACTCAACTCGTCTGCTGATCGTCGACGGGACGCGTACCGTGCAGCGCCTAGTGCGTATCACCCGGCTTGGCGAGGGTGTGGACGCTACAGGCCGGTTCGCCCCGGAGGCCGTCGACAGGGTGCTGGAAGTCCTCCGGGAGTTCCGGGCCGTGCTCGATCAGCACGAGGTGACCCGGGTGCGGATGGTGGCGACCTCGGCGGCCCGGGACGTCGTCGACCGGGAAGACTTCTTCGATTCCGTCGAAGAGGTGGTCGGGCTTCGCCCCGAACTACTTTCGGGTGCCGAGGAGGGTCGTCTGGCTTTCGAGGGGGCCACCGCCGACCTAGACCCCGCCGACGGACCGTTTCTGGTAGTCGACATCGGTGGCGGATCCACCGAGTTTGTCCTGGGTACCGAGGTCGCCGAAGTGGTCCACTCCTGCGATATCGGGTGTGTCCGCCTTACCGAAGGGTGGATTGCCCATGACCCACCCTGGCCCGAGGAACTGCACGCCTGCCTGGCCGTCACCGAAGGTCACCTCGATGAGGTAGGCCGGGAACTACCCCGACTGGAGGAGGCCCGCACATTGGTGGGCCTGGCCGGCACAGTGTCGTGTATCGCCGCGGTCGAACTCGGTCTTGCCGCCTACGACCGGGATCAACTCCATCACTTCCAGCTCACCAAGGAGGCCGTGGAGGAGGTCTTCCGTACCCTGGCTACCGAGGACCGGGCTGAGCGGATGGCCAATCCCGGGCTGGAGGAGGGACGGGCCGAGGTGATCGTCGCCGGAACGGCCATCCTGGTCAAGGTGATGCGCCAACTGGGCTTCTCGGCCTGTCTGGTCTCCGAAGCAGACCTACTCGACGGCCTCGTGGCATCGTTGGTGGATCGTGGTACCGCCCACGAACCGCACTCCGATTTCCTTGTGAGGAAAGATCTTTCCCACGAGTAGTGATAATCGATTAGGCTGGTGATAGTGGCGCACTCTGATCGCATTCTCATGGGCCCGGGGCCCGGGAACCCCTACCCGGAGGTCATCGCGGCGTTCGGTCGTCCGGTTCTTGGCCACCTCGATCCTGAGTTCATCGCGCTGCTCGACGAGACGAACGACCGACTCCGCGAGGTCTTCCGGACCGCGAACCCTCTCACCTTCCCTGTGTCGGCTACTGGTTCGGCTGGTATGGAGGCCACCTTCGTCAACGTGCTTGGACCTGGCGACGTGGTGGTCGTTGGGGTTAACGGGGTGTTCGGTGAGCGCATGTGCGACGTTGCGACACGGTGCGGGGCCGAGGTAGTACGGGTCGAGGCTGATTGGGGACAACCTCTCGAGCCCGGATCGCTGCTCGGGGCCCATCCCTCCCCGAAAGTGATCGCCGTGGTGCACGCCGAGACGTCGACCGGTGTTCGGAACGACATTGAGCCCATCGGCGCCGGGAAAGGCACCGCCCTGTTCCTGGTGGACTGCGTCACCTCACTTGGCGGGATTCCCCTGGAGATAGACGCCTGGGGGGTTGACCTTGCCTATAGCGGCACCCAGAAGTGTCTCGGTGTGCCGCCCGGGCTCGCGCCGGTTACCGTCTCGCCCGCCGCCGTCGACGCCTTCGTGGAACGGTCGCCGTCCTGGTATCTCGACTTCTCGATGATCGCCGATTACGTGACCGGTGGTGGCGTCCGGGCCTACCACCACACGGCGCCTATCTCGATGGTTTATGCCCTCCACGCGGGTCTCGGAGTGCTCCTTGACGAGGGGCTTGAACAGGTTCAGGAACGGCACCGGCGGTGCGGGGAGCGACTCCAGGAGGGCCTGGTCAAGCGGGGCTTCGAACTCTTCGCCCACGAGGACCATCGCCTTCCTGAACTGACCTCGGTATACGTCCCCAAGGATCGCCTTCCCGACGGGCTCGGCGAGGCTGATGTCCGGAACCGCCTTCTGGGTGGGTATGGCATCGAGATCGGCGGGGGCCTTGGGCCGGTAAGCGGTGAGATCTGGCGCATCGGGTGCATGGGACACACGGCCCGGGAACGCAACGTGACCCTCCTTCTCGGTGCTCTGGACGAGATCCTCCGGTGACTAGCCCGCTGGGCCCCCGGGTCCGGCGGAACCGACTGGGCGGGACCAACTCCGAAGGCTTTGTCCGCGTGGTCGGTTCGGGCCAGCGCCGGGGATGATGGAGCCGTGTCTGCCTGTCCGAACCTGAGCGGTCGGCGGGTGGGCCTGCGTCCGCTCACCCCCGACGACTTCGGATCGTGGAAGGCGGTTCGGCGGCACAACGTGGAGTGGTTGGAACTGTGGGAACCCCGGCGGAGTCCTGACGGGACTGACCCGGTCGGTGACCGCCGTGCTTTCGGCATGCGCTGCTCGGCACGGGATCGGGAACGTGAACTGGGCACCGGTTGGGGGTTCGGCATATTCCTGGGCCCGGCGCTTATTGGAGAAATCAACCTGTCCAACGTGGTCAGGGGGGCGTTCCAGAACGCCCATGTCGGCTACTGGGTCGACCGCGATCATGCCGGTCGCGGCTACACACCCGAGGCCCTGGTCGTGGTAGCCCGCTTCGCCTTCGAGACCGTCGGCCTACATCGTCTACAGGTCTCAATCGTCCCCCGTAACCGGTCCTCCCGCCGGGTGGTGGAGAAGCTGGACCTCCGCTGTGAAGGCCTGGCCGAGCGCTACCTGGAGATCAATGGGGTCTGGGAGGACCATCTTCGGTACGCCATTACGGTCGAGGAGTGGCGGTCCCGGGCCCGGGAACTTTCGGCTGACTGGCTGGATTGAGGGGACGGCCTCCCGACGATTCGGGTTCAGTCCCCGGAGCTGATCCTGTCTCTGAGCCCGCGGACCATCTCCACGAACGCCGGTTGCTCCATCGACCGGCGCTGGGGCCCCACTTCCAATTCGACTGCGGCAACCGACTCGTCGACGGCCGCCGTGGCGTGCAGCGTCTCCTTGGTGGCGGCCACCAGATCACGCGGGTGGGCGGCCGCCCGTCGGGCGAAGTCGATGGCCCGGTCGACCAGTTCCTCGTCTTCGACGCACTCCCAGGCCACACCCCGCCGGGCCGCCTCCTCTCCGTCAAGCACCTGGTTGAAGAGGACCATGGCCTTGGCCGTCTGGAGGTCGGTGATGTTACGCAGGCGCCAGGTATGGCCTCCACCGGGATGGATGCCGATGGCCAGGAACCTGGTGTCGAAGCGGGCTGAGCGACCAGCGACCACCAGATCGCAGGCCAGCACCATGTTCATTCCCGCGCCGACCGCCGCGCCGTTCACGGCGGCCACAGTGGGCAGACTGCTGTGGGCCACCCGGAGGAACCCCCGATAGATATGGGGAAGGTCACCGGCTTCACCACTCGGGTGCTCGCCGGCGGCCAGCAGGTCGTCCAGCACCGCACCGGCGCAGAATGCACGACCGGCACCGGTGAGCACGATGGCGCCCACGCTTTCTTCGGCCTCGAGTTGGTCGAAGGCGGCCTCTAACTCGTCATTCAGCTCGTTGCTGACCACGTTCCGGCGATCGGGGTCGTCGAAGGTGAGTAGGGCCACCCGGTCATGCCGCTCAATCCGAAGCACACCCACGGCGACAGTCTTCCATGTGGTCGTGGGAGGCCACGATGTCGCGCGTCGGTAGGGTCGGTCGATGCCAGTTTTGGAGCCTCGGCGGTTCCCCGCGTTGGATGTCCGGAACTACCGGCTCTACTGGATCGGGGCGGTTCTGACCAACAACGGCCGTTGGGCTCAGTACGTCGCCACCTACTTCATCATCTACCAGTTGACCGGTTCGGCCGCCTGGGTGGGGATGGCCGGCTTCGCGAACTTCGTACCCATGCTCCTGGTCAGTCCAGTGGCTGGCTGGATCTCCGACAACCTCGACCGGCGGCGACTTCTTCGGGCCGTGAACG
Source organism: Acidimicrobiales bacterium (assembly GCA_022449565.1). Lineage (GTDB taxonomy): Bacteria > Actinomycetota > Acidimicrobiia > Acidimicrobiales > MedAcidi-G1 > JAKUSA01. The sequence continues at coordinate 17,711 of JAKUSA010000024.1, forward strand.
GTGTGGCGGCGCTCACCGCGGCCGGGATGGCCGTGGCGTGGGCGGCGGGCCTGCGAAGCCCAGGCGGCTGGGTGGGCCTTTTCTTTCTCAACGGCATCGTGTCCGGGCTCATGATCCCGGTCGGACAGGCCTTCGTGGCCGAGTGCGTGCCCCAGGGGTATCTCAGGAACGCGATCACCCTCAACTCGACGCAGTTCAATGCGGCGCGGGCCCTGGGACCGGCGATCGGGGGGCTCATCCTGGGAATAGCCGGCGCAGGATGGACCCTGGCTGCGGTGGTCCTGTTCTACGGGCCAATGGTTGTTTGTCTGAGCCTGATGGATCCCACGGAACTCCACCGACGGGTCCGGGAGCCCGCTCAGCGGGCCGGGAGGCACCCGGCGGTGGTCGCCGACTACCGGGCCGCGGTCCGCTACGTGTTCGCCTCGCCGGGGATTGTTACCGCAATCGTGACCGTCTCGTTCATCTCGGCACTGGCCATGCCCGTGGTCCAGCAGGTCGTGGTGTTTGCCGAGGATGTTTTCGAGGTGTCGCCGTTCTTGTTCGGCCTCTTAGGTTCGGCCCAGGGGATTGGTGCGGTGCTCTCCGCACCGATGGTGGCTGGGGTCATCGGGAGCCTCCGGCCGTCGACTCAGCAGTTTGCGGCGACCGCGGGCTACGGCCTGGCCGTGGCAGCCTTCGCTCTGGCCCCGACCTACGCGATGGGCTTCGGGGCGCTGGCGGCGATCGGTCTCACCCACCTGGTCTCGGCGTCCAACCTGAACTCGGTGGTGCAACTCCAGGTCGACGACGCAATGCGGGGTCGGGTCATGGCGATCTACATGGTCGGGGTACTCGGACCGCTCCCCTTCTCCAACCTCCTGGTGGGTTGGCTTATCTCGGTGTACGGCCCCCGGCCGGTGGTGGCGGTCTGCGGGGGGTTACTGGTCCTTGCCGCGCTGGTTCTGCGTTCGTCGGGGCGGCTGGCGCACCTCGACACTGAGTTCGATACCTGAGGTGGCTTAGGGGTGGTTGTCGAGATCAGCCAGATGGGCCAGGCCCTGGTCACAGGTTTGGAGAAGGGGGCACCAGCGACACGCCGGGCCGGGCAACTTGCTGGGTTCCTCGCCTCTGTGGAGCAGGGCCATGAGCCGACCGACGCCGTCGGACACTCGAGCGATGGTGGCGGTGAGGGTGTCCTCGACCACTTCCTCGGGGACGAAGTGGGCCTGGTCCAGGTAGTAGGAGGCGATGAGTCTCGGTGGGACGCCGATCCGTAACGTCTCCACCAGAGCGTAGAAGCGGAGGTCCTCTCGGTGGACGGGTACAAACCCCCCGGTCTTCAGGTCGATGATCACCTTGCCGGCCCGATGACCCTGGGCAACCCCCAGGGACAGGTCAACCTTGCCGACCAGGATCAGCCGGTTGTCGCACAGCTCGGCCCGGACACGGCTCTCAGTCACCGGTCGCCATGCGGGTTTGAGGTCGGGCCAGCATTCGACGAACTTGCTCACCGCGTCGACCGCCTCGGACCGCAACTCGGCTCGGTCAGCCTCGCTACAGCCGCGCAGCCAGTGGCCGAAGTCGCCCGAGTCAGCTTCGAAGCGGGACAGGGCCTCGTCGACCAGGATCGCCGGTTCCTTCTCGCGCCTCCAGTTGATCGACAGTTCGACCGCTTTGTGGACGATGGTTCCCCGGGCCAGCGGCACACGCCATTCGAAGGGGCTGGTCTCCTCGGCCAGGAAGCGCGCTTCGCAACCGTGCACCATGGCCAAGCGGTGCTTGGTCACGAAGAGGTCCTCGCCGTCGGGAAGGGCATCTAGGTGGGGTTCGGCCGCCGTCTCTAAGGCAGCCCGGAGGTGGTACCGAAGGTCCTCGGCGAACACCGGACGGTCCCCAGGTGGTGCACCCAACTGGTCGAGCACCTCCCGCTGTGCCGGGTTCAGGTCAGAGTTGGTCTCCACCGGCGCATTGTCCACCATCGGTGTCACACCCCGTCGGGATACTTAGAGGACCATGGATGCCGCGAGTACGACCACCCTGCGGTTCGCCGAGGCGGCCCGGACTCTGGGGCGGTCGGCACGCCACCACGGCCTTAGAGTCCCCACCTTTCGGAGCCCGCCCGGGATCGAAGATGTCCGC